>CALKHU010000123.1 GCA_937991555.1 uncultured Caulobacter sp. | reverse complement strand
TCATCATGACCGACGCCGACGTCGACGGCGCCCACATCCGCACGCTGCTGCTGACCTTCTTCTACCGGCAAATGCCGGAGGTGATCGAGCGCGGCTACCTCTACATCGCCCAGCCGCCGCTCTACAAAGCCACCAAGGGCAAGTCCTCGCGCTACCTGAAGGACGACGCAGAGTACGAGGCCTTCCTGATCGAGGAGGGTGTCGACGGCGCCGAGCTGGACCTGTCGAACGGCGAACGGCGCACCGGCGCCGACCTGCTGGCGCTGGTCAAGGACGCCCGCGCCGCCAAGGCCAACATCGACCGCCTCGCGACCCGCGCGCCCGCCTTCGCCATCGAGCAGGCGGCGCTGGCCGGACTGATGGGCGAGACCCCGGACGCCGCCGCCGCCGCGACCCGGTTCAACCTCTACGCCGAGGAAGGCGACGGACCCTGGAGCGGCGAGCCGACCCAGGGCGGTTTCCTGTTCAGCCGGATCAAGCGCAGCGTGTCGGAGAAGATCGTCCTCGAGGACGCGCTGCTGCACGCGGCCGACGCCCGCCGCCTGGCCGAGCGCTCGGTCGAGCTGGCGAGGGTCTTCGAGGGCAACGCGGTGTTCCGTCGCAAGGACCGCTCGACGACCGTGCGCGGCCCGCTCGACCTGGTCGCCGCGGTGATGGACGCCGGTCGCAAGGGCCTGTCGATCCAGCGCTACAAGGGCCTGGGCGAGATGAACCCCGAGCAGCTGTGGGAGACCACCCTCGACTCCGAGGCCCGCACCCTGCTGCAGGTCAAGGTCGCGCACGCCGACGACGCCGACGACATGTTCGCGCGGCTGATGGGCGAGCTGGTCGAGCCGCGTCGCGAGTTCATCCAGGCGAACGCCCTCGACGCCGAAGTCGACGTCTAGCGATCCGGCAGCGCGGACTCGTCGGTCTTGAGCCGGTGGACGGTCAGCTCGTCGACGTCCAGCCGCTTCACCTTCAGCCGGCCGACCTTCATGCGGCCGATGCTCAGGCCGCCGATGGCCAGCCGGGCGATGCTGACGGCGCCGACGAACGCCAGCCCGAGCGCGGCCACGGCCAGGGCGGAGACAGCGCCCGCCTCGGCGCCCACGGCCCGCGCGCCGACGGCCTCGACGGCGCGGCGCCGGACGGCGATCGGTTCTCCCGCGGCCGCTTCGGCCGGATGCTTCTCGATCATGGTCCTGGTCTCCTGACGGGAGCAGGCTAGACCCGCGGCGCCGCGCCCGCCTTGAGCAGGGTCAACTGCCGCGCACCACCCGCAGGACGGCGTCGCCGTAGCGCTCGACCTTGCTGTCGCCGACGCCGTTGGCCAGCAGCAGCTCCGAGCGGGACCGGGGCCGTAGCCGGGCGATGTCGATCAGCGTCCTGTCGGAGAAGATCACATAGGGCGGCACATGCTGCTCGTGCGCCTCGTCGCGCCGCCAGGCGCGGAGGGCCTCGAACAGCACCGCGCCGTCGCCGGTGAGCTCGGGCGTCTCGCCCTTGCGGCGGGCGCGGCCCGTGCGGCCGACGGTCGGCGCGCCCTCCGGCGGCTTGCGGACCGCGACCTTGCGCTCGCCACGATAGACGGCCTTCACCGCGTCGGCGTCGCCGAGGCCGATCAGCGGCCGTCCGTCGTTGGGATCCTCGCGCAGCAGGCCCTCGAACAGAAGCTGGTCGATCAGGTCGCGCCAGGCGACCGCGCTGTATTCCTTGCCGATGCCCCAGGTGCTGAGCGCCGCCTCCTGGTCGGTGACGTCCTTCGTCCTGCCGAGCAGGTGGTCGACCAGCCGGCCGCGTCCGAAACGGCCGCCGAGGCGATGCACGGCGGCGAGCGCCTTCTGCGCCCCGACGGTGACGTCGATCGAAGCCGGCGGACTGACGCAGAGGTCGCACTGGCCGCAGCGGGCGACGCCCTCCTCCCCGAAGTAGCGGCGCACGGCGGCGGCGCGGCAGGCCGTGCCGTCCAGCATCGCGTAGAGCTGGCGCACCTTGCGGACCTGGATGTTGCGGACCTCGTCGGAGACCTCGCGTCCCTCGATGCGGCGCAGGGCCCAGGCCATGTCGGCCGAGCCGTACAGGGTGATGCCCTCGGCCGGCTGGCCGTCGCGCCCGGCCCGGCCGATCTCCTGCCAGTAGGCCTCGATCGAGGCGGGGGGGTCGGCATGGATCACATAGCGGACGTCGGGCTTGTCGACGCCCATGCCGAAGGCGATGGTCGCCACCATCACCGCCGCGTCTGCCTCGAGAAAGGTCTCGAGCCGCTCGTTGCGGATCCTGCGGTCGAGGCCCGCGTGATAGGCCAGCGCCGGGACGCCGGCGGCGACGAGGCGCTCGGCCAGCCGGTCGGCGCCGTCGCGCGAGCCGGTGTAGACCACGCCGGACCGGTTCGGCCGCGCCAGCACCAGTTCCTCGACCCGGCCGTGGCCCTGCCCCTTCTTGCGTTCGGCCGACAGGATCAGTTCCGGCCGGGCGAAGCTGTCGACGAACTCAGCGCAGTCTTCCAGACGCAGCTCGGCGCGGATGTCCTCGCGGGTGCGGGCGTCGGCGGTGGCGGTGACCGCCAGGCGCGGGACATCCGGGAAGATGTCCGCCAGCCGGCCGAGCATCCGGTATTCGGGCCGGAAGTCGTGGCCCCACTGGCTGACGCAGTGGGCCTCGTCGATGGCGATCAGGGCCAGCCTGGTGCGCGACAGCCGGTTCAGCATCGCCGGCTGGGCCAGGGCTTCGGGCGACAGGTAGAGCAGGTCGAGCTCGCCGGCGTCGATCCGGCGCCAGATGTCGGCGCGGGCGTCCAGGTCGACGCCGGAGTCGAACCGCTCGGCGGCCACGCCCGACTGCTTCATCGCCTCGACCTGGTCGGCCATCAGCGCGATCAGCGGCGACACCACGAGGCCCAGGCCCGGGCGCACGATGCTGGGAATCTGGTAGCACAGGCTCTTGCCGCCGCCGGTGGGCAGCACGGCCAGGGCGCTGCGCCCGGCCAGGACCTCGCCGATCACCTGCGCCTGCAGCCCGCGGAAGTCCTCGTGGCCGAAGGTGTGGCGCAGGACGTCGCGGGCGGCTTGAAGGGTTGAGTCGGTCACAGCGGGGTTATGGCGGGCGTCGGGCCTGTTGGCATCCCCCGCCTGCATGGAACCTCCACATCGTGGCGGCTTTACCGCCCTGAAAACGTCGCGTTCATATGTCGTCAATCATGATGGGGCTGACAGGCAGGCGCGTGTTCTGGTAGCGCCACCGACTGGTTTTCCGGACAGTGAAGAGAGCATGGCCAAGGAACAGGGCGCGCGGCGGACGCCGATACAGGCGCTGACCTACTGGGGCGCGGTGATCGGCGTCTGGGGCCTGATCTTCCTCGTCGCCTTCTTCGCGATGTTCGCCACCGACCTGCCGGACGTGTCGAAGCTCAACGACGTCACCCGCCAGCCGTCGATCTCCTACCTCGACCGCTCGGGCGCGCTGATCGCCGTGCGCGGAAGCCAGTACGCGCCGCCGGTCGACCTCGACAAGCTGCCGGACTACGTGCCAAAGGCCTTCATCGCCATCGAGGACCGGCGCTTCTACTGGCACCCGGGCTTCGATCCCATCGGCATCACCCGCGCGGCGGTGAAGAACATCTCCTGCATGTGCGTGGCCGCCGGCGGCTCGACCATCACCCAGCAGCTGGCCCGCAACCTGTTCCTGACCCTCGACCAGAACTGGCGGCGCAAGGCGCAGGAGCTGATCCTGTCGCTGTGGCTGGAGATGAAGTTCACCAAGAAGGAGATCCTGGCCCTCTACCTGAACCGGGTCTACTTCGGGGCCGGCGCCTACGGCATCGAGGCGGCGGCGCAGCGCTACTTCAACAAGCCGGCGAGCAAGCTGACGGTCGGAGAGGCGGCGCTGCTGGCCGGGATGATGAAGGGACCGTCGCGCTACAGCCCGGTCTCGGCGACCGAGCGGGCCGCGCGTCGGGCCACCATCGTGCTCGACGAGATGGTCGATTCCGGCGCCATCACCAGCGAACAGCGGGCCGAGGCGATCCGCACGCCGGTGCGGGTCTCCGCCGTGCTGGCCAACCAGCGGGCGCAGTATTTCACGGACTGGGTCGACGGCCAGGTGCGGGCGCTCGTCGGCGAGCCGACCGAGGACCTGATCGTCGAGACCACGCTGGACCTGCCGATCCAGGCGGCGGCGGAAGCGGCCGTGCGCAGCGGCGTCGCCGGGGCCAGGGGCCAGGGCGTGCAGCAGGCGGCCTTGGTGGCCATCGACGGCGAGGGCCGGGTCCGCGCCTATGTCGGCGGGGCGAGCTACGCCGACAGCCAGTTCGACCGCGCCACAACCGCCCGCCGCCAGGCCGGGTCGGCGTTCAAGCCGTTCGTCTACCTCGCCGCCATGGAGGCTGGCCGCACCCCGGCCGTGGTGGTGACCGACGAACCTGTCCGCATCGGCAGCTGGGAGCCGCGCAACTACACCGGCCGCTACCTCGGACCGATCACCCTGCAGACGGCCCTGGCGCAGTCGGTGAACACCGTCGCCGCCCGGCTGGCGAACGAGGTCGGCACCGGCAACGTCGCCGCCGTGGCCCGCCGCCTGGGCATCAACTCGAAGATCCAGCTCGATCCGTCGATGGCGCTCGGCGCCGTCGAGGTCAGCCCGCTGGAGATGGCCCAGGCCTACGCCCCGTTCGCCAACGGCGGCTTCCTGGCGCGCGGCTACGGCATCCAGCGGATCCGCACGGCGGCGGGCAAGGTGCTGTACGACCACAACCTCGAGACCCGGCCGAAAAAGGCGGTGATCGGCTCGCCGTCGCTGCAGTACATGAACCAGATGATGCGCGAGGTGGTGACCAGCGGCACCGGCAAGCGCGCCCGGGTCGAGGGTTACGACATCGCCGGCAAGACCGGCACCACCAGCGATTACCGGGACGCCTGGTTCGTCGGCTACACCGGCGGCTTTGTGACGGCCGTCTGGACCGGCAAGGACGACAACAAGCCGATGAAGAGCGTCAGCGGCGGCGGCGCGCCGGCCGGGATCTGGCGCAGCTTCATGGCCCAGGCGCTGCCGCGTCTGCGCGCCCAGCCCATCCCCGGGGGCTACGCCGCCCCGCCCCCGCCGCAGGACGCCATCGGCGACATCCTGTCCAATCTCGGCCTCGGCGGCGATCGCCCGCCGGAGCCGGCGCCCGAGCCGCAGCCGGCCGACAAGGGTCCGGCGCCGCGACTGCCGGAAGAGGTGCCCTACTAGGGGACGCCGTCTCTCCACCCCGTCACCCTCGCGACAAGCACGAGGATGACGGTCGGGATCAACCTCGCCCGAAGGCGTGGAGCCGCGCGCCTTCGGCCCTGAGCCAGGCGCGGTGCGGACCGTGGTCGCCGACGAGGTCATGGACGATGGCCCAGAAGCGCGGCCCGTGATTGGCCTCGATCAGGTGGGCGCATTCGTGGGCGGCGACATAGTCGGCCACCGCCGCCGGCGCCAGCGCCAGCCGCCAGCTGTAGCGGATCGAGGCCTCCCCGCGCGGGCTGGCGGGACGGCAGGAGCCCCAGCGGCCGCGCGGATCGGCGATGCCGACCTTCGGCGCGGGTCGCCCGAGGCGCCCGGCGTAGTGCAACGTCCGCTCGGTCAGCCAGCGCCGGGCCTCGGCCTTGACCAGCCTCAGCACCCGGTCGCCGTAGGCGGCGTCGTCCGGCGCGGTGATGCGGGCGCCCGAGAGGTCCGTCGCCGGCAGGTGTCGCGCCCGTCCGGTCGCGGCGACCAGCGCCACCGATTCCCCGAACAGCTGGATGGTCATACCGGGCGCGAGACGCTCGCCCGCCGGCAGGTCGGCGAGCTGCCCGGCGATCCAGCCGGTCTTCTCGCGCGCGAACGCGACCGCCTCCGCCAGCCGCTTCGCCGAGGGCGCGGTGGCGATGACCTCGCGCCTCACACGGTCGATTCGCAGGCTGACGCGCCGGGCGCGCGCGTTCACGGACAGGCGGACCGGGAACCCGTCCGCCTCGATCCGGTCTCCGTGACTGAACGCCGGCCCGCCGAAGATCTTCATGGGACCCAGATAAGCCCGCCCGCGGAGACGGGGAAGAGCCTGGTCAGAAGTCCGGATCCACGTCGCGGATGAACGCGGCCACCTTCGGGAAGATCTCCTCCCGGAAGCGGCGGCCGTTGAACACGCCGTAGTGACCGACGCCGGGCTGCACGTAGTCCAGCTTCATCTCCGCCGGGATGTTGGGGCAGAGGTCGTGCGCGGCCTGGGTCTGGCCGATGCCGGAGATGTCGTCCAGCTCGCCCTCGACGGTCATCAGCCCGATGTCGCTGATCGCCGCCGGCTTCACGAGGCGGCCGCGATGGGCCAGCTCGCCCTTCGGCAGGGCGTAGGCCTGGAAAACCTTGTGGATGGTGTCGAGGTAGAACTCCTCGGTCAGGTCCATCACCGCCAGGTACTCGTCGTAGAAGTCGCGATGCTTGTCGGCGCTGTCGCCGTCGCCGCTGACCAGGTGGTCGAAATAGCGGCGGTGGGC
>CALKHU010000122.1 GCA_937991555.1 uncultured Caulobacter sp. | reverse complement strand
TGGATCGGCATCGGCAGGGACCTCGCGGGCTCGCGCTCGCTGCGCGAGGTCGCCGGCTACCTGTTCGGGCCGCCCGGCTGGAGCCCGGACGGCTCGCGCGACACGTCCCACAGCCTGAAGGCCAGGTGGCGGGCGCGCGAGGAGGCCAAGGCCGCCGAGGCTCCGGAGCAGATTGCCGCCGAGTAGCGGCCCCGGCGCGGTCCGCTCATCGGCGCCCGAGAATGGGTCCAGAAGGGCCACCTGCACCAACAGACATCCGGGCAGGATCAGCACTCGACCGTCACAGGCGAAAGCCCCGCGAGGCGGCGAGACTGTGGCCGCCCTAGTCGCGCGCCAGCGGCAGACTCAGCCCGCCGGCCGGCCGTTGGGTCAGCAACTCCCGGCGGAAGCGGAACAGCTCCGCCGGACGGCCGCCGGTCTCGGTGTCCATGCGGCCGAGGCCCTCGACGAGATCGATACGCTCGACCACGCGGCGGAAGTTCTGCTTGTGCAGCGGCACGCCGGCGATGGCCTCGACCGCCCGTTGCAGCGCCGAGAGGGTGAACTCTGGAGGCATCAGCTCGAACACCACAGGCCGGTACTTCAGCTTGCCGCGCAGGCGGCCGAGGCCCGTCGCCAGGATGCGCCGGTGGTCTGACAGCATCGGTTCGCCCAGCGCCGCCGACAGGGCGCGCGGCTCAACCGCGTCCTCGCCGCGGTCGCGGCGCTGGTCGCGGGCCGCCTCGGGCGCCAGGCCGGCCTCATAGAGCAGTTCGTAGCGATCCAGCACCCGCTCCTCGTTCCAGCCCGCGCCGTCGAGGGCGAACAGCAGGCGGGCGCGGGCGAGCCGGGCTTCGTCGCCACCAGCCCAGCGGCGCAGCGCTGGAGCGATGGCGTCGTCGATCAGGGCGGGCCGTCCCTGACGCCAGTCCTCCCACGGGAAGAACCGCGACCACGGCGCCCAGGCGGTGTCGGCTTCCGTCTCGACCGCCGCCGGGGTCAGGGCGAGGTAGCCCACCGAGACCACCCGCGCGGCGCCCGCGCCGACTTCGGCCCGCGGCGCGTCGCGCCCCTTGTCGCCGAAGGTGTAGAGCTGTTCGACGAAACCCAGATCGAAGCCGGTCTGCTCGGTCACGAAGGCGCGCAGGGCGATCTCGAAGGTGCGGTGGCCCTCCGGATCGAACGGCCCGAAGGGCAGGCCGGTCAGCGCCGCCGCCCGGTCGGTCGCCGCGTCGTGCGGGCGCACGGTCAGCACCACCGCCTCGCCGTTGCGGATGGCCATGGTGACGGCGGACAGGCCGATGACGACGGACAGGGTCATGGGGCGTCAGTAGCACTCCCGCCTGCCGGTGGGGAGGGCGGCGCCAGGGCTGTGGCCCCTCGTCGCGGTCGGGGCGCGACTAGAACCTCAGGCCCAGCTCGAACGGCGATCCGGGGTAGGCGTAGACGCCCTGGCCGATCCCCTCGACCGCGTCGACCATCCGCCCCTTGCGACCCATGATGTCGTCGGCAAGACGGACCAGCAGCGGATTCGGCGTGGCCGAGGCCGAGGCCTTGCGCAGCGCCTCGGCGATCTTGCGCTCGTCGACGTCCGGCAGCCGGGCGCAGGCGAGGATAAAGGCGGTGGCGGTCGACCGGCTGACACCCGCCCAGCAGTGCACCAGCATCGGCGCGTCGCCGGTCCAGGTCTTGCCGAAGGCCAGCACATCCTCGACGACGGCGGCGTCGGGCAGCACCTTGCCGTCCCGGTGCTCCCAGATGTCATCGACCGCGATCTTCAGGTGCCGGTCCGGCCGCATCCCGCGCGGGGCCTCGCCCATCAGATGGGGGTCGAGCAGGGTGATCAGGTGCGACGGCCGCCGGAACCGCACCACCGTCTCGACATCGCGAAGGGGACTGACAATCAGGTTCACGGGCGGGCTACTCCGTATCGAACGCGGCCTGGACCGGAGCGTAGCCGGCCGCTTCCGACAGGACGTGGAAGCGGTGGACGTAGCGATCCTGCGCCTCGCGCGCCGACATAGGGTCCAGCCTCAGGTCCAGCCCCTCGGGCAGGGGGCCGAAGAATCCTAGCGCCTCATCATGGCCAAATCCGGCCAGCTGGGTCGCTTCGAAGTAGGCGCAGGCGCGGTCGGCCTGCTTGATCAGCTTCTTGATCACCGCGGGCGTCTTCGCCGGCAGGCCGAAGCGGGCGTGGATGGCGTGTTCGAGCCGCTCCTCGAAGTCCTTGTAGCTGACGCCCAGCGCCGCCTTGAATGGGCTGATCATATCGCCGATCACGTATTCCGAGGCGTCGTGGAGGAGGGCGGCCAGCCGCCACTTCGGATCCACGCCGGGCTGGATGTGGGCGACGATGTCCTCGACCACCAGCGAGTGCTGGGCGACGGAGAAGCCGTGCTCGCCGACCGTCTGGCCGTTCCACCGCGCCACCCGGGCGAGGCCGTGGGCGATGTCCTCGATCTCGATGTCCATCGGCGAGGGGTCGAGCAGGTCGAGGCGACGGCCCGACAGCATCCTTTGCCAGGCCCTCGGAGTGTTCTTCGCCGAGCGCAGCCCTTTCGCCACCTTGTTCGTTCCTTGCCTTGAGAGGGCGCTTCAACTGGCGCATCGGTTGACAAAGATCAATGACCGGTTCTGGCTGACGCCGCCATTGTGAAGTGGAAGAGGGAGACCTGAATGAGCTGGGCGAGAATCATGGCGCCGCTTGCGGGCGGTGCGCACGACGCGCAGATCCTCGGTTTCGCCGCGGCCATCGCCACGCCCTTCGGCGCCGAGGTGGCCGCCGTTCACGCCCCGGCCGATATCGCGGACCTGATGCCCTGGATGGGCGAGGGCTTCATGGGCGGCGTGCAGATCACCGCCATGGACAGCCTCAAGGAAGCCGCCGCCGAAGGCGAGCGCGCCGCGCGGGCCGCCGTGCAGCAATGCGGCTACGCCAACTGCCGGTTCGTCGCCCTCGAGACTCCTGTCTGGGCCGGGCTCTCGATGGAAGGGCGGTTGTCCGACGTGGTGCTGTTCGACAACGAGGCCGCGCGCGGGCGCGGCCCGCTCGCCGAGGCGTTCCAGCAGATGGTCGCCGACGAGCAGCGGCCCACGATCGTCGCCCGCGAGGGGCTCAAGGCGAACGGCGTCGTCGCCGTGGCCTGGGACGGCGGCAAGGAGGCGTCGCGGGCGGCCCGCACGGCGCTGCCGCTGCTGGAGAAGGCCTCGCGCGTGGTGATCCTCGCGGCCCCCCAGGCCTCCTCGCGCAACTTCGATCCCAAGCGGCTGGCGGACTTCTTCGCCGCCCGCGGGGTGAAGGCCGAGGTGCAGCTGATCAACGACAACGGCGACGCCGCCCAGCTGCTGCTGGATGGCGCCCGCCAAGTCTCGGCCGACGTCCTCGTCGCGGGCGCCTTCGGCCATCCGCGGCTGCAGGAATACATCTTTGGCGGCACCACCCGCACCCTGCTGAACAACGACGGTCCGTCGCTGTTCCTGTCCCACTAAGTCCAGTCAGACGAGAGAATCACCATGACGCTTTCGCGCATCGTCATGCGCCTTGCGCGCAATCCCGGCACCGAATTCGCCGACGGCGACGACCACCGCGGCTACACGGTGGTGGCTCCGCTGCTGGAGGACGGCCGGCTTGATGTCGAGGCTTTCCAGAAGGCCAAGGCCGACTGCTCGGTGCGCCGGTTTGCGCCGGACGAGGACGCCGTCACCGGCCGCCTCGCGCGCCGGGGCCAGACCTGGTTCTTCGACTATGACGACAGCGACGACGCGGACGATGAACCGGTGCACCGTCTCGGCGAGCACCGGTTCTCGGTCGGGGAATATGTGTCGGTCGCCGACGAGGACGGCCGGATGCTGGCCTACAAGGTGACCGACGTCAGTCCACTGTGATGTGGGCGCCGCCGCGCTCGCGGCCGCCGACGTTGTGACGGATGAGGTCGCCGACGTCGTCGAACACGCCGTCGTGGGGGCCGTCGCCGTCCTTCACCTTGACCACGCCCACGACCAGCGGTCCGCCGACCGGTCCGCGGGCGTCGTAGCCGACGGCCTTCCAGCCGCCCTTGGCGGTGTCGCTGGCCAGGATGTAGCGGGCCGAGACGCCGTCTCGGCTGCGATCCTTGTTGTCGGTGCTGACCGTCAGGTTGCGGCTGGCGCGGACCTCGGCGCCGCCGCCCTCGACGGCGTTCACCTCGACGCCCGGCGCGCGCACCTTGGCCCCCTGTTCGCCCGCCTGGATGCTGACTCCGGGCAGCTTGATGTCGACGTCGCCGGTCGCCGAGGCCGGCGGGTTGGTCTTCACATCAGGGAGCAGCGCCTTCAGCTCGGCCTCGATCGGGGCGAGGGCCGCCGCCGGCTCACCGCCGCTCAGCGACACCAGGCGCAGGGTCACCTCGGCGCGGTCGCTGGCGTAGACGCAGGACAGGCCGTCGCTGGCGGCGGCGCTGCGCTTCAGCTGGCCCTGGCGCTCGGGACAATCCAGCTTGCTCACCACCTTCAACGCGCGCTCGGTGCGCTGGCGGGCGGCGTCCGGATGGTCGCAGGCGGCGAGGCCGAGAACGGCGCAGCCGGCGAGCAGCAGGGTCAGGCGGTTCATGGGGCGTATCCCTTTCTCTTTGTGTCGGAAAGGTGGCGCCGCGCTGGCGGGGGAACCAGTGAAATCGCCGTAACAGGCGGCGCCGGCGCATGAAAAAGGGGACATGTGCGACCGCACATGTCCCCTCGATCCGATGGCTTTGAAGCCGCCTACTGGCCCGGGCGGGCGCCCCCGGCGCCTTCGCGGCGGGCGAGGAAGGCCAGGCGTTCGAACAGGTGCACGTCCTGCTCGTTCTTCAGCAGCGCGCCGTGAAGGGGCGGGATCAGCTTGGTCGGATCCTTTTCCTTCAGCGTGTTCTCGTCGATGTCCTCGACCATCAGCAGCTTCAGCCAATCGAGCAGTTCGCTGGTCGACGGCTTCTTCTTCAGGCCCGGCACCTTGCGCATGTCGTAGAAGATGCGCAGCGCCTCGGCGACGAGCTTCTGCTTGATGCCCGGATAGTGGACCTCGACGATCTCGTTCATCGTGTCGGCGTCCGGGAAGCGGATGTAGTGGAAGAAACAGCGGCGCAGGAA
>CALKHU010000121.1 GCA_937991555.1 uncultured Caulobacter sp. | reverse complement strand
GTAACCACCGTCGAGGCCCCGACCCTGTCCGGGCTGGCGCCGCGCTACGCCGCCCTGACGTTCGCGCTGTTCTTCGGCGCCGCCGGGATCGCCCTGTTCGTGGCCACCACCCTGGCCCGGCGCATCACCCAGCCGGTCAACCGCCTGTCGAAAGCGATGACCGAGGTCGCCGAGAGCGGCCGCTTCACGCTGGTGGCCGAAGACGCTGACGATGACCTATTCCGCAGCCTCGCCCGCAGCTTCAACCAGCTGATCAGCAAGCTCGACGCCAACGACCGCAACCTGCGCGCGACGCTGAGCGAGCTGGTGGTCGCCCGCGACCAGGCCAACGCCGCCAATGTGCTGAAGAGCCAGTTCCTGGCCAACATGAGCCACGAGATCCGGACGCCGCTGAATGGCGTGCTGGCGATGGCCGATGTGATGGCCCGGGACAGCCTCGACGCGCGCCAGCGCGAGCGGCTGGGCGTGATCCGCGAGTCCGGCGAGCTGCTGCTGTCGGTCATCAACGACGTGCTCGACCTGTCGAAGATCGAGGCCGGACGCCTCGAGCTGGCCGAATGCGACTTCTCGCTGGAGGAGATGACCGAAGGCGCCGTCAACGCCTTCCAGGTCATGGCCACGGGGAAGGGCCTGCGGTTCGGCGTGGCGGTCGATCCCGGCGCGTCCGGGTGGTGGAAGGGCGATCCCGACCGCATCCGGCAGGTGCTCAACAACCTGCTGTCGAACGCGATCAAGTTCACGGCCGAAGGCGCCGTGGCGGCGCGGTTCTCGCTGGGCCCCACGGGCGGCCTTCGCCTGACGGTGTCCGACACCGGCATCGGCATCGCCCAGGACAAGCTGCCGACCCTGTTCGAGAAGTTCATCCAGGCCGACAACTCCACCACCCGCCGCTTCGGCGGAACGGGCCTCGGCCTGGCGATCTGCCGGGAGCTCGCCCAGCTGATGGGCGGGCAGGTCACCGCGCGGTCCATCGAGGGCGAGGGATCGACGTTCGTGGTCGACCTGCCGCTCCGGCGCGGCGCAGCGCCCCGGGTCGCCGATCCGGCGGACGGCGACGCCGAGAGCCTCGACGACCGGAAGCTGCGCATCCTGGCGGCCGAGGACAACGTCACCAACCAAAAGGTCCTCCAGGCGGTCATGGAGCCGCTCGACGTCCACCTGCACATCGTGGCGGACGGCAAGGAAGCCGTCGACGCCTGGCGCAAGGGCGGGTTTGACCTCATCCTGATGGACATCCAGATGCCGGTCATGGACGGCGTCGAGGCGGCTCGGGCGATCCGCGCCGTGGAGGCCTCCGAGGGCCTCCCGCGCACGCCGATCCTGGCCCTCACGGCCAACGCCCTGGTGCATCAGGTCGAGTCCTACCTGGCCGCCGGCATGGACGGTCATGTCTCCAAGCCGATCGAGCTGAAGCGGCTCTACGAGGCGATCGAGACGGCGGTGGCAGCCGCCGCGGCGGCGCGCGCCGAAGCGGCCTGAACCCGCCGCCGAACCTGAACGGAACACAACGAGCGGCTCAGAACCGTTTCAGGTTGGAAGTGTTCTTCTCTCCTCAACGCCGGCCCAGACGGCGTCAGAGCGAAGAGGAACCACACCATGAAGAAGATCCTGATCCCCCTGATGGCGGCCTCGGCCCTGACCGTCGTCGCCGCCCCCGCGTTCGCCGCGCCGTGGCAGAACATCAACCAGCGCCAGGCCCAGCTCGATCGCCGGATCGACCAGGGCGTCCGCAACGGCTCGCTGACCCGCGGCGAAGCGGTGCGCCTGCGCGCCGAGTTCCGGGACATCGCCCGGCTCGAGGCCCGCTACCGCTCGACCGGCGGCCTGCAGGCCTGGGAGCGCCAGGACCTCGACCGTCGCTTCGATCGCCTGAGCGCCCGCATCCGCTACGAGCGCCACGACCGCGACGACCGTCGCTACGGCTACGGCTACGGCGGCGGCTACGACGCCGACCGGGATGGTCGCCCCGACCGTCACGACCGCTTCCCGCACGACCCGCGTCGCTGGTAACCCCCCGGCCGGCTTGACGCGAACGAGCGCCCCCGTCCTCCGCGGCGGGGGCGTTTTCGCGCCTGTCAGAGTCGCAAGCGGCTTTCGACGACGGTGACGGCTTCCCCCCGCAACAGGACCCGGTCGCCGCGAAGCTCGCATTCCAGATCGCCGCCGCGACCGGGGTAGGCCTGGTGGAACTTCAGCACGCCGCGCTTCAGCTTGGCCGACCACAGCGGCGAGAGGATGCAATGGGCGGATCCGGTCGCGGGGTCCTCAGGGATGCCCGACCCCGGTCCGAAGAAGCGGCTCACCACGTCGTAGGGGCGGCCGGCGTCCGCCAGGGCCGCCGCCGACAGGTTGCCCCGTCCGCCCGTCGCCTCGCCGGCGATCTTCTCCAGCGCCACGAGATCCGGCTTCAGCGACCGGATGGCGGCCTCGTCCTCGAACACCGCGACCAGGTAGTTCCCGGCCCAGACCTCCGACGGCGTCGCGCCTAGCGCCTCGGCCAGTCCCGCCGGAACCGACGTCGGCTTCGGCGGATTGGCGGGGAAATCCATCTCGTAGCCGGCCGCGTGGCGCCGGACGACCAGGGGGCCGGACCTGGTGTCGAAGGTCACCGCCTCCGCATCGACGCCGAGCTCCGCGAACAGCACGTGCGCCGCCGCCAGGGTGGCGTGTCCGCAGAGCGGCACCTCCAGCGCCGGCGTGAACCAGCGCAGGCCGAAGCGGGCGGGTTCCTCGGTCTTCAGAAGGTAGGCCGTCTCGGCCTGGTTGTTCTCTGCGGCCAGGGCCTGCATCCAGGCGTCGTCGCGCCAGGCGGCCAGCGGCTCGGTCACACAGGCGGGGTTGCCCTTGAAGGGCCCGCTCGCGAAGGCGTCGACTGTCCACTGGCGCAAGGCTTGATCTCCCCGGATAACGGCGTAGGCGGACATGGCCCGTGGCGACGCGCGGAGCAAGGGAGTCTGGCATGATCTTCGAGACCACGACGCCGGACGGGTTCACGGTCAGTGACGACCAGACCCGTTTCGA
The DNA here is from genome assembly GCA_937991555.1 of uncultured Caulobacter sp. Lineage (GTDB taxonomy): Bacteria > Pseudomonadota > Alphaproteobacteria > Caulobacterales > Caulobacteraceae > Caulobacter. Next base: position 1,876 of record CALKHU010000121.1, on the reverse strand, counting down.
CCTGCCGCTGGCCCACCGCTGGATCAGCGAACAGTCCTACTGGGGCAAGAAGATCCCCTACCTGACCTTCGCCACGGCGGTCCGCAACAGCCTGACCTATGCAGCCTACGCGCCGGACGGCGCCATGGCGGCGATGGCGCGGGTGGTCACCGACCGGGCGACGTTCGGCTGGCTGTGCGACGTGTTCGTCGACGAGGCGTATCGGGGCAAGGGACTGGGCAAGGCGCTGATGGCGTACCTGAAAGCCCATCCCGACCTGCAGGGGTTCCGTCGGATGCACCTGGCCACCGCCGACGCGCATGGCCTGTACCGTCAGTTCGGGTTCACCGACCTGACCGGCGTCGACCGGTGGATGGAGATCCGCGATCCGGACCTCTACACGCGGGGAGCCTAGGCGGGGTCGACGACCTTCACCTCGGGCCAGCGGGCGCGAGCCGACGCGGTCGTCTTGGCCCAGCCCTTCGCGAGCGGGCGGTTCGGGTTGGGCCGGATGGTCATCGAGAACAGGTCCTCGAGCCCGAACGGCGCGGCGACGGTCAGACTGTCGTCCGCTTCCAGCCGCACCCCGACGCCGTAACAGGGGGCGACGAAGCGGCTCAGCGCCTCGGCGCTCGAGGTCAGCGGCGCGTACGGCTCGCCGAAATGAGCCTCGAACCACAGGTGCACGCGAGCCTGGTTGCGAACTTCCAGCATCTCGCCGAACGGCGAAGGGAAGGCGGCGGCGCGCCTGATATGAACGTCCTCGGCCTCGTAGCTGGTGTCGCTGTCGTCGAAATAGGCGAGGTCATAGTCCCTGACCCCGTAATCGGGGTCGCGCCCCGTCAGATGGTTCCAGACCCGCTGGTAGACCGAGCCGGAGACCATCAGCCAGTCCGGCAGCTCCAGGCTGCGGGCCAGGGTCAGTGCGGTCATCATCGAGGGCGAGCCGCGCAGGATCGCCTCCAGCCGCTGTTCGAGCGTGTCGGTCATCGGATTTCCCTGAGCGGCCAGCCGTGGTCGAGCGGGCCGTGGCCTGCGCCGAAGCCGGGCGCGCGCAGCATGGCCTCGTGGACGTAGTTCCAGGCCCGGGCGACGGCCGCGGTCAGGCCCAGGCCCTGGGCCAGGCCGGCCGCGCAGGCGCTGGCCAGGGTGCAGCCGGTGCCGTGGGTGTGGCGGCTGTCGATCCGCTCGCCCTCGAAGACGGTCTCGCCGGCGGGGGTCATCAGGATATCGACGACGCGATCGCCCGCGACATGCCCGCCCTTCATCAGCACCGCCTGCGCTCCGAGGCCGAGCAGGGCCTCGCCGGCGCGGCGGAGGTCGTCAATGGTCTGTACGGCCAGGCCGGTCAGGGCCTCGGCCTCGGGTGCGTTGGGGGTCAGCAGGGCGGCGCGGGGGATCAGGATCGCGCGCACCGCGGCGACCGCTTCGGCGGCCAGAAGGCTGGCGCCGCCCTTGGCCACCATCACCGGATCGATCACGGCCGGAACGCCGGCGGCGCTGTCGAGCAGTCGCGCCACGACCTCGACCGTAGCCGCGTCGCCGAGCATGCCCGTCTTGATGGCGTCGGCGCCGATGTCATCGAGCACCGCCCGGCCCTGAGCCTCTACGATGGCGAGGGGAACCGGATGCACGCCGGTGACGCCGAGGGTGTTCTGGACCGTGATGGCGGTGACCGCCGTGGCCGCATAGCCGCCCAGCGCCGTGACCGTCTTGATGTCCGCCTGGATGCCCGCGCCGCCGCCGCTGTCGGAGCCGGCGATGATCAGGACACGGCCCCGGAAAGTCGAGGCTGGGGATTCGGCGGAGGGCATGGCGGGTTTGTAGCGGGGCTGTCGCGCGGCGGCGAGGGCGGTCTTGCGGAACCACCGGGCGCCGCCGCACGCTGGTCCAGGAG
>CALKHU010000120.1 GCA_937991555.1 uncultured Caulobacter sp. | reverse complement strand
GTGATCCAGCCGGGCGGCTCGATCCGCGACGAGGAGGTCATCGCCGCCGCCGACGAGCGCGGCCTGGCCATGGCCTTCACCGGCATCCGGGTGTTCCGGCACTAGAGAGTGCCGGTTCCAGGTCGAACCCGCTGAGCTGACCAGGCTCTGAACCCTGGATTGCAGGGCGCGATCCAGCGGTCAGCCGGTTCCGTCCGACCGGATCGTGCGCCAGGTTCGCTCAGGGGGCTTCGACCGGCGCCCAGGCGCGGCACGGCATGACCGCCGACCGAGGGGTTTCGGCCTCGGCCTTCACGATCCGGCCATTCTCTGCCGGCGATGGACCTATCGGATCGCCCAGTGCTTCCGGCAGTCCGTGTGATCGCCCTCGCTGAGCGAGGTCTTGCAGTAGGGACATTCGTCGGACGACACCGTCGAGAACATCCATCGCCATAAAGCGGCGAGCCTTACCAGAATCCAACCCATACGTGATCAAACACAAGTTGTGTCATAATCTCAAGCCGGCTTTTGGCGGGGCGATCCAGGCCCCTTGACGATGTGAGCGTTTGCTCACATGTTCGGTGCATGACGCCTCCGCCCAACACCGTCGCCGGCCGCGCCGCCCTGCTCGAACGGGGCGGGCTGACGGTGATGAAGCCGTTCGGGACCGGGCCCTTCCCGGTGGTCCTGCAGCTGCACGGCTGCGCCGGGGCGCAGCCGTTCCAGGCCCGCTACGCCGAGGCGGCGGTGAAGGCGGGCGTCGCCGTGGTCGTCGTCGACAGTTTTCGCCCGCGCGGCCTGTCGCGGCTGGACGGCAGCCTGTTCGTCTGCACCGGAGCCACCCTGCGCGGCGCACAGCGGGCGGGCGACCTCTACGGCGTGATGCACTGGCTGAAGCGCCAGAGCTGGGCCGATGCCGGCCGGGTCATGGTCGCCGGCTGGAGCCACGGCGGCTGGACGATCATGGACGCCCTGGCCCAGGGCGCCGACGCCGCCCGCATGACCGGCCTCGCCGACGCCCGGCCGGAGATGCTCGCGCCCCTGAAGGGCGCCTTCCTCGTCTATCCCTACGCCGCCTTTCCGTCGCTGACGTCGACCCGGGGCTGGGGCGTGGTCCGGCCGAAGGTGTTCGCCGTCCTCGGAGGCCGCGACCAGGTCGTCGGCGAGCGCTATCCCCGCCGGTCGCTGGACCGCCTGGCCCGCGACGGCCTGTCGGTCGACACCCTCTACTTCCCGGACGCGACCCACGCCTTCGACGACGACGACGCCAACGACCCGCGCACCCGCTACCGCGCCGATCTCAGCGACCAGGCGCGGCGCTACTATGTGAAGGCGCTGCAGGCGTCGCTGGCCTGATCTCCCCGTCCGCCGCCTATCCGGCGGCGGCGTTGGCCAGTTCGCGCAGGGCGGCGTTGGCGATGGTCAGCTTGGCGAAGGTCCAGCCGCCGCCGGCGTGCTCGATCTCCTCGATGGTGCGCTTCACCGCCCGGCCGGGACCGGAGTGCATCTGCGCCCAGGAGGAGACCGTCGACTTCGCCTGCTCCGGCGTCTCGGCGGCGTCGGGGCTGGCGGCGAAGGTCATCACCGCCCGCGCCACCTGGGCCTGCTCGGCGAGCATGTCCTCGACCAGCCGGCGAACCGCCATGCGCTCGAAATGGTCGCCGCCGCGCTTCTCGCCCGCGGCCGCCCGCAGGCGGTCGAAGCTGAAGGCCGCGCCGACCTGGTGATAGACGCGCGCGGCGCAGGCCACCGGCCAGTTCAGGCCGCTGGCCAGGTCGACGAGTTCGGTCGCGGTGGTCAGCGGCTGCAGGGCGGCGATCTGGTGGGCCAGGGCCTCCGGCGCGCCGTCCTTGACGAACAGGGCCGCACGGCGGGCGACGTTCTTCTGCTCGAAGCTCGACAGGATGCCCGGGGTCAGGGCGCGCAGCTCGGCCATGCCCGGCCCGTAGCGCCCGGTCAGGGCGCCGACGCCGCCGTCGCCCGCGCGGCGCGCGAGCCAGTAGGTCTGGCTGCGCAGGGTGTGCGTCAGGGCGCGGAACAGGGCCAGCTGGCCCTCCGCCGGCGCCTTGCCGTCCAGCGCGGCGACCGCGTCCCAGGTCTCGCCGAAGCGGAGGATCCGGCGGGCGGCCTCGAAGCCGGTGACCAGGCGGCCGGTGTCGACGCCCGCCGCCGCGCGCAGGCGCGAGGGGAAGGTGGGGCCGCAGATGTTGACCAGCTCGTTGTCGATCACCGTGGCGATGATCTCCCGGCGGAGCCGGTGACTGGCCATCTCGTCCTCGTACTTCGCCAGCGCCTGCGGGAAGTAGCGGACCATGACCTCCTCGAAGGCCGGATCGTCCGGCGCCTTGGAGGCGACGATCTCGTCGAACAGGTCGAGCTTGCCGTAGGCCATCAGCACGGCCAGCTCCGGTCGCGTCAGGCCGGCGTGGTTGGCCGCCAGCTCGGCGATCTGGGCGGCGTCGGGCAGGCCCTCGACCCGGCGGTCGAGGCGGCCCTCGGCCTCCAGCTCGGTCATGAACCGGGCGTGGTTCTCCAGCTCGCCTGCCGCGTCCTGCTCGAGCAGCGAGATGGCCAGGGTCTGGTCGTAGTTGTGGGCCAGCACATGCTCGGCGACCTCGTCGGTCATCGAGGCGAGCAGGGCGTTGCGATCCTCGCGCGAGGCGATCTTGCCGGCCCGCTCGACCATGCCGGTGAGGATCTTGATGTTGACCTCGTGGTCGGAGCTGTCGACCCCGGCGGAGTTGTCGATGGCGTCGGTGTTGATCCGGCCGCCGGCGCGCGCGAACTCGATCCGGCCGGCCTGGGTCAGGCCCAGGTTGGCGCCCTCGCCCACGACCTTGACCCGCAGGTCGGAGCCGTTGAGGCGGATGGCGTCGTTGGCCTTGTCGCCGGCGTCGGCGTTCGACTCGTGACGGGCCTTCACGTAGGTGCCGATGCCGCCGAGGTAGAGCAGCTCGGCGCGGGCGCGCAGGATGGCGCTCATCAGCTCGGCCGGCGAGACGGCGTCGGCCTTGATGTCGAGGACGGCCTTGATCTCCGGCGTCAGGACGATCGACTTCAGGCTGCGTGGGAACACTCCGCCGCCGGCGGAGATCTTCGACCGGTCGTAGTCGTCCCACGACGAGCGCGGCAGTTCGAACATCCGCTTGCGCTCTTCCCAGGACGAGGCGCTGTCCGGGTTCGGATCGATGAAGATGTGGCGGTGGTCGAAGGCCGCGATCAGGCGGATGTGCCGGCTCAGCAGCATGCCGTTGCCGAACACGTCGCCCGACATGTCGCCGACGCCGACGACGGTGAAGTCGGTGGTCTGGATGTCCTTGCCCAGCTCGCGGAAGTGGCGCTTCACCGCTTCCCACGCGCCCCGGGCCGTGATGCCCATGACCTTGTGGTCGTACCCGGCCGACCCGCCGGACGCGAAGGCGTCGCCGAGCCAGAAGCCGTAGTCCTCGGCCAGGCCGTTGGCGATGTCGGAGAAGGTCGCGGTGCCCTTGTCGGCCGCGACGACGAGGTAGGGATCGTCGCCCTCGTGGGCGATGACCGAGGCCGGCCGCACCACGCTGTTGTCGGCGGCGATGTTGTCGGTGATGTCGAGCAGGCCGGACAGGAAGGTGCGGTAGGCCCGCACGCCCTCGGCCCGCACGGCCTCGGGCGTTCCGCCGCGCGGCAGCTGCTTGGGATAGAAGCCGCCCTTGCTGCCGACCGGCACGATGACCGCGTTCTTGACCTGCTGCGCCTTCACCAGCCCCAGCACCTCGGTGCGGAAGTCGTCGCGGCGGTCGGACCAGCGCAGGCCGCCGCGGGCGACCGGGCCGAAGCGCAGGTGGACGCCCTCGACGTGCGGCGCCGACACGAAGATCTCCCGATAGGGCTTGGGCGCCGGCAGGTCGTCGAGCTCGCGGCTGGCGACCTTGAACGAGATGTAGGGCTTGGGCCGGCCGTCATCGGCCAGCTGGTAGAAGTTGGTCCGCTTGATCGCGCCGACCAGCAGCGCCAGGCGGCGCAGCACGCGGTCGTGGTCCAGGCTGTCGACGGCCTGCAGCGCCGCCACGATCTCGTCCATGACGGCGGCGGCCTGGGTCTCGCGGGCCTTCAGGTCGACGGCGATGGCCGGGTCGAACTTGATGCGGAACAGGTCGAGAATCAGCCGCGCCACGCCGGGATGGGCGCTCAGCGCCTGTTCCTGCACGGCCTGGCTGGGATCGAGGCCCGACTGCTGGCGATAGCGGGCGAGGGCGCGGATCAGGGCGGCCTCGCGCCAGCTGACGCCCAGCTCGAGCACCAGCCGGTTGAAGCCGTCGGTCTCGGTGCGGCCGGTCCAGACCGCGGTGAAGGCGGCCTCGAAGGCGTCCTTCACATCGGCGAACACCAGGTGCTCGCCACCCTCATCCTCGAGCAGGAACTCGTGGACCCAGACGGTCTCGCGCCCCCCGCCGGCGCCCTGCGGCGTCACCTCGAAGGCGTCCTCGATCAGGGCCTTCAGGCCCATGTGCTCGAGGATCGGCATGACCTCGGCCAGCGGCGCCGCCTCGCCGCGGCGGTAGATCTTGAACCGGAAGCGGACGGCGCTGTCGCCGACCTTGCGATAGGCGCGGGTGCGGAAGCTCTCCTCGCCCATGGCGTCGATCTCGGCCTGGTCGCAGAGCGCCTCGTCGGCCGGATAGAAGTCGCGGTAGCCGCCGCTGAAGGCGCCGCTCCAGCGCTGCAGGGTCGCCGCCACCGCCTCGGCCGGACGCTCGGCCCGGACCGCGGCGTCGAAGCGGTCGGCCCAGGTGCGGGTGGTCTCGGCGATGTCGGCCTCGACCGCGGCGAGGTCCGGCTCCGGATGATGGCCCGGATTGACCCCGAGGATGTAGTGGACGCGGGCCAGGGGCGCGTCGGAGAAGCTCGGATACCAGGCCGAGACGCGGCCATTGAAGGCCTCCGCCAGGATCCGGCCGGCCCGTTCGCGGACGCCGGAGTCATAGCGCTCGCGCGGCACGAACAGCAGGATCGACACGAAGCGGTCGAACGGGTCGCGGCGGGCGAACAGCCGCACGCGCGGCCGGTCGTACAGGTGCATGACGCCCAGGGCGAGGCCCTGCAGCTCTTCCTCCGAGGCCTGGAACAGCTCATCGCGCGGCCAGGTCTCGAGAATGTTACGCAGGCGCTTTTCGCTGTGGCCGCCCGCGGCGACGCCGGCCCGGGCCAGGACGCCGGCCACCTTGCGCCGGATCAGCGGCACCTCGCGGGCCGGGGCGTCATAGGCCTCGGCGGTGAACAGGCCCACGAAACGGACTTCGCCCGAAGGCTTGCCGTCGGCGCCGTAACGCTTGACCCCGATGTAGTCCATGTAGGCGCGGCGGTGGACCCGCGAGCGCAGGTTGGACTTGGCCACCGTCAGCGGCGGCGTGCTCTCGAGGTGGCTCTGCAGGGCCTTGGACAGGATGGCCGGCTCGCTGGCCCGGCGCAGGACGCGCCGCTCCTGGTCGCGCAGCAGGCCGAGGCTCCCCTCCGGCTGGTAGAGCGGCTCCTCCGACGCATAGCCGCCGTCGGCGGTGCGCGGGTATTCGTAGACGCGCGCACCGAGGAAGACGAACTCCTCGCCCTCGAGCCACGTCAGGAAGGCGACGTCCTCGGCCTTCTCCGCCTCGGAGACGGGCGTGGCGGCGGCCGCCAGCTCGTCGATCGTGCGGCGCATCAGCGCCTGCATCGCGTCGAAGTCCTCGACGGCCATGCGCACGTCGTCGAGGACGGCGCCGACGGCGGCGACGAGGGCCTGCTCGCGGTCGGCGCCGATCGGATCGAGGTGGACCTGGATCATCGACAGCCGGCGGCCGTCGCGCTGGACGACCGGGTGGAACATGGCCCGCACGGGGAAGGCGGACTCGGCGATCTCGCCCATGATCGAGTCGACGAGGAACGGGCGGTCCGGCTGGACGATCTCCAGCAGGTCGCGGCCGTAGCTGGCGCCGCCGGCGCCCGTCCACGGCCGGATCCGGATCGCCGGGGTGTCGCCCTCTGCACCCTCGCCGAAGCGCCAGAAGTCGGCGAAGGCCGCGCCCAGGTCGGCCAGCGATCCCTGCGGCAGCTCCTCGGCGGAAATGTCCCGCGCGACCTGGGCGATGAAGGCGGCTTCCTCGACCTTCAGCCCGTCGGGCTTTCGCCCCAGGGCGGCCGCGAAGGCGGCGGCGAGTTCATTGGCGTCGACGCCCTGCGCGGCAGGGTGAAGGCTTTCGCCTTTCATGGCATTTCCCCGTGGATCGTTCCCGCGAGCCTAGCCCGCTTGGGCAGCGGATCAACCGTGAGCCGCCTCCGAAGGCAAGAACTTTCCGTTACGTCGCCCCTGTGCCCCGGCTATGGCGCGGGCTCCGGAAACGAAAGCGCCGCCGGAGGGGGG
>CALKHU010000119.1 GCA_937991555.1 uncultured Caulobacter sp. | reverse complement strand
TCATCCTGACCACCCACTACATCGAGGAAGCCGAGGAGATGGCCGACCGCATCGGGGTGATCCGCAAGGGCGAGATCATCCTGGTCGAGGACAAGCATGTCCTGATGCGCAAGCTCGGCCGCAAGAGCCTGACCCTGCAGCTGCGCGATCCGTTGCAGGCCATTCCCGCGGGCCTGGACGGCTTCGATCTCGCCCTGAGCAACGACGGGACCCAGCTGGTCTACGGCTTCGACACCCAGGCCCAGGACACCCGCATCGCCGACCTGCTGCGCCGCCTGCATGACGCCGGCGTCGACTTCAGCGACCTGAACACCGAGGAAAGCTCCCTCGAGGACATCTTCGTCAGCCTGGTGAGGGCGCCGCAATGAACCTGCACGCGGTCAAGGCCATCTACGTCTTCGAGATGTCGCGCTGGTTCCGCACGGTGACCCAGTCGATCGCCGCGCCGGTCATCTCGACCTCGCTCTACTTCATCGTCTTCGGGGCCGCGATCGGGTCGCGCATGGCCAGCATCGAGGGGGTGCCCTACGCGGCCTTCATCGTGCCGGGCCTGATCATGCTGTCGATCCTCACCGAGAGCGTCTCCAACGGCTCGTTCGGCATCTACATGCCCAAGTGGGCGGGGACGATCTACGAGCTGCTGTCGGCGCCGGTGTCGGCTTTCGAGACCGTGCTGGGCTACGTCGGCGCCGCCGCGAGCAAGTCGGTGATCCTCGGGCTGATCATCCTGGCCACGGCGCGGCTGTTCGTACCGTTCGAGATCGCCCATCCGGTCTGGATGATCGGCTTCCTGGTGCTGACGGCGGTGACCTTCAGCCTGTTCGGCTTCATCCTCGGCGTCTGGGCCGACGGCTGGGAGAAGCTGAACATCGTGCCGATGCTGATCATTACGCCGCTGACCTTCCTCGGCGGCAGCTTCTATTCGATCAGCATGCTGCCGCCCCTCTGGCAGAAGATCACGCTGTTCAACCCGGTGGTCTATCTCGTCAGCGGCTTCCGCTGGGCCTTCTTCGGCGTTTCGGACGTCAATGTGGGGATCAGCTTGGCGGCGACGGCCGGGTTCCTCGGACTGTGCCTGGCGGCGGTGTGGTGGATCTTCCGCACCGGCTGGCGGCTGAAGGTCTAGCGGCGGTCGCGGCGCCGATTCCGCTTTTCCCGCCCCCGGCCATGCGGCGATAGTGCCGCCATGGGGGGCGACATGAGCGTATGGATGTCGATCGGCGTCGGACTGGCGCTCCTGGTGATCGGCGGCGAGGTGCTGGTGCGCGGCGCGTCGAGCGCGGCCCGCAGGCTGGGCGTCAGCCCGCTCGTCATCGGCCTGACGCTGGTCGGCTTCGGCACCTCGTCGCCCGAGCTCGTCACCAGCCTGCAGGCGGCGTTCGCCGGCTCGCCCGGCATCGCCATCGGCAATGTCGTCGGCTCGAACATCTCCAACGCCCTGCTGATCCTGGGCGTCACCGCCCTGATCGCGCCGATCGCGGTCGATCGCCGCGCCTTCTTCCGGGACGGCCCGGTCCTCGCCATCGTCACCGGCGCGGCGGTGTGGGCGCTGTTCCAGGGCGAGCTGACCCGGCGGATGGGCGCCGTCGCGGTCGGCGTCCTGCTCGTCTACGTCCTCGTCGTCTGGCTGCTGGAGCGGCGGCGCCCGGCGCCGGAAGGCGAACGCATCGAGGACGAGGCGAAGCTGCGCTCCGGCCTGCGCGCCAGCCCGTGGCTGGGCCTGGCCCTGGCGGTGGCGGGCATCGGCGTGACCGTCTACGGCGCCGGTCTGCTGGTCGGCGGCGCGGTCAATCTGGCGCGGTCGATGGGCGTGTCGGACACGGTCGTCGGCCTGACCATCGTCGCCGTCGGCACCTCGATGCCCGAGCTCGTCACCAGCGTCATCGCGGCCCTGAAGAAGGAGGGCGACGTGGCCCTCGGCAACGTCGTCGGCTCAAATCTCTACAACCTGCTGGGCATCCTCGGCCTGACCGCCGTGGTCAAGCCGATCCCCGTTCCGGCCCAGCTGCTCGGCGTCGACGTCTGGGTGCTGGCGGCCGCCACGGCGCTCTTGGTGCTCTGCGCGCTGCGCAACATGCGCATCAGCCGCGGCGAGGGCCTGCTGCTGGTCGGCGGCTACGGCGCCTATATGGCCTGGCTGCTCTGGGACGCCGGCGTGCTCGCCTGACGGCGGCGGCCGCGCCCGTTATCGCCGCGCGAGCCGCGCGCCGATGTCGGCGAACGCGGCGGGCGCCAGGAACCAAGGCTCGACCAGATAGCGGAAGGCCAGCCGTCGCGGCTGCGACAGCAGGCGGAACAGCCACTCGACCCCGAAGCGGCCGGTCCAGCGCGGCGCGGCCGCCTGCTCCCCGGCCTCGTAGTCGAAGGCGGCCCCGACGGGGAAGAAGACGCCCCGGCCGATCAGGTCGCGGTTGGCGGCGATCCAGGTCTCCTGCCGGGGCATGCCCATGCCGACCAGGACGATGTCGGGGTCAAACGCGGCGATCGCCTTGCGCAGGGCGCGGCTGTCGGGGCTGTGCGGGTCGATGTCGAAGTAGCCGCAATGCTCGGCCAGCTGCACGCCCGGCCAGCGCTTGCGGATCGCGGCCGCGCCGCGCTCGCCCACGCCGGGCGCGCCGCCGACATGGAACACCCGCCAGCCGCGATCGCGCACCCGGCCCCAGAAGTCCTCGCGCCAGTCGAGATAGGTCGAGCGATGCTCGCGGCCCACCGGCAGGCCCATCAGCCGGCCCCACAGGATCATCGGCTTGCTGTCGATCTGGACCAGGTCGGCGTCGTCGAAGAAGGCGCGCAGGGCCGGCGTGCGCGGCAGCAGGAACAGGCTGTGGGCGTTGTGGTTGGCGATCACGGCCGTGCCGCCGCCGGCGATGAACGCCTCCGTCGCCGCCAGCATCTCCGCCGGGGTGATGGGGTCGACGTCGCCGCCCAGCAGGCGGACGCGGGTCGTGGCGGAAGCCGGAGCGAGCGCGGTCATGGCCCGCAGAATGCCGATCGCCGATTGAGCCCGCGTTAGGGAGCGTGGTTAAGCGCGTCTGAACTTCAGCTTCAGCCAGAGGATCACGCCGCTCAGGGTCAGGCAGACGGCGTTCGACACCGTGATCGGCCAGCTGCCCAGCAGGACGCCATAGGTCGTCCACAGCACGAAGCCGGTCACCGTCAGCAGGAACATCCGCAACGAGACCGAGGAGGCGTCCTTCTCGCGCCAGATCTTCAGGATCTGCGGCGTGAAGCTGACCATCGAGCAGAGCGCCGCGCCCGTGCCGACGATATTGATCCACAGCTCTGGAACCTGCCCCGCCACGGGAGGGTCAGACGCTCATCGGCTGGTGTTCGACGCCCCAGCGTTCAGCCCACTGCGGCGCGAGCTGGAAGCCGGCGGGGGGAAGCCCGGGGGCCTGCCCGTCCCGCAGACAGGCCTTGAGGAAGGTCAGGGCGGTCTTCACGCCGTGCTCCGAGTAGGGCTTGCCGATCACGCCGCAGGCGCCGGCGAAGTCGGCGGGCAGGCGTTTGACGTTGGCGGTCATGAACAGGGCCACGCCGCCGCAGTCGGCGGCGATCCTGCGGGCCACGTCGATGCCGGTCGGACCATCCCGCAGGTGGACGTCCACCAGCGCGAGGTCCGGGTTCAGCGTCTCGGCAAGCGCGATCGCCTCGTCGGAACTCATCGCGTGACCGACGTCTCGGCAGCCGACCTCCTCGACCAGGAAGGACAGCTCGGTCGCCAGCAGGACTTCGTCCTCGACGATCAGCACGTTCAGGGGGGCTTGGTCAGCCATCACCAGGGGTACTCAATGCTAGCCGTTGACGGGGAGCCGGATCACGGTCCGGACGCCCGGCAAGGCGTCAGTGGTCTCAAAATCGGCGCGGAGTTGCTCGCAGAGCAGGCGGACTATCGTCTGGCCGAACCCGGCGCGGTCTGCCGTCGTCCCGACACCAACGCCGTCGTCGCTGATTTCGATCCGGAATTGTCCGTTCTCGCGCTTCACGGAAATGTGGATGCGGCCGGCGCGGCCGTCCGGGAAGGCGTGCCGGATGCTGTTGCCGAGCAGTTCGCTGAACAGCAGGGCCAGCGGCGCGGCCTTGGCGGCGGGCACCTCGACGCGCTCCAGATCCAGCTCGATACGGATCTCCGGACGTCCGGCCGCGCCCAGGGCGTCGCTGACCAGGTCGCGCACGAAGGCCGCGACGTCGAAGCGTTCGACGTCCTCGGTCTGGAACAGGCGACGGTGCACCGTGGCGACGGCGTTGACCCGCTCCAGCATCCCGCGCAGCGCGGAGCGGACGGCAGGGTCCGGCGTCCGCCGCGCCTGCAGCAACAGCAGGGAGCAGATGAGCTGCAGGTTGTTCTTCACGCGGTGATCGACTTCGTGCAGCAGCGCCGTCTTTTCCGCCAGGGCGTGCTGGAGGTCGGCGGTGGCGGTCTCGATGGCCGCCTGCAGGTCGTCCCGCCGCTCCAGGAGGGTCAGTTCGTCCCGCTTGCGGGTGCTGATGTCCAGCTGCGAGCCGAAGAAGTAGGTCACCCGCCCCTCGGCGTCGCGCACCGGACTGATGTAGAGCGCGTTCCAGAACGGCGTCCCGTCCTTGCGGTAGTTCAGGATGTCGACGGCGACGTCGTGACGGTCGCGCACCGCGTCGCGGAGCCGGGCGACCACGTCCTGGTCGGTCTGCGCGCCCTGCAGGAAGCGGCAGTTGCGGCCGATGACCTCGTCGCGGGCGTAGCCGGTGAGGGACAGGAAGGCGTCGTTGGCGAAGATGATCGGATTGTCGGCCTGGCGGGCGTCGGTGATGATCATCGCCATCCGGGTGGCGCGGATCGCCGCCGCGAAGGGATCGTCCACGCCATGGGCGGCGGTCAGCTCGGCGCCCGCGTCGAGCGATTTCTGGTAGTCGTCGGCCATCCGGAATCCTGTTTCGCCCTGCCCCACCGGCCGAGAACGAAAAAAGCGCCGCCGGGTTCCTCCCCGGCGGCGCCCTGTGTCCGTTTCCGACGATTACCTAGAAGGCGTACTGGGTGCGGACGGTGTAGACGTCGAGGTCCTGGCCGACCTGGGTTCCGAGGGCGGGGGTGGCGGGCGCGGCGCCGCCGAAGGCGGTTCCGCCCGGCGAGGTGCGGTCGACGGAGATGCTGCGCCAGGAGCCGGTGACGGTGACGCCGCTGTTCAGGTACCAGTTGAGGCCGACGGAGAGGATCTCCTGCTCGCCGCCGCGGATGGAGCCGAGGGCGGGCAGGTCGTTCTCGCGGTAGTTCAGGTCGAGCACGGAGTAGCGCAGGCCGAGCTCCCAGGCGCCCCACTGGCCGTCGCGGAGGCTGAAGGGTTTCGCGGGACGGGGTCCGTCGAAGCCGCCGGAGGGGTTGTAGCGGCGGGCCTCGCCGGTCAGCACCCAGCCGGCCTGGACGTACCAGCCGGAGAAGTCGGGATCGGGCAGGGCGCTGGCGCGGCGCTCGACGGCGATGTCGAAGTATTCGGCCTGGAGGTAGAGCGACCTGTGCTGGGCGCCGACCTCGAGGCCGAAGGCGCTGACGCCGTCGGCGTCGATGGAGCCGGTGTCGACCAGGCGCACCGGATCGACGCGGAGCTCGGGGCGTTCGCGCAGGCGGACGGGGGTGGCGGCGCCGCCCGGCAGGCCGGGTCCGTTGGCGGCCGGCGTCAGGATGAGGTTGGCGTTGAGGCCGAGGTGGACGAGGGACTCAGGCCGCCGGTACGGCGTCCAGGTCGCCCGCCCCACGAAGCCGGTCTGCTCGTCGAAGGTCTGGGTTCCGGCGATGTTGCCGGTGAGGGCGCCGGACAGCGTCCACTGCTCGCCGCCGGTCACGAGGCTGACGGCGGTCCGGGCGTCGCCGCCGGCGAGGCCGCGGACCAGTTCGGCCGCCGCGGGCCGTTCGGCGAACAGCGAGCTGGTGTTGGACGCGGCGTCCTCGAAGCTGGTCACCGGCGCGAAGGCGCCGACCCTGACCTTGCCCCAGCCGAGCCCGTTGTACTGGATCCAGGCCGCATTGACCTTGCCGCTCTCCTCCGTGCCGCTGCCGCCGAAGTCGAAGGTCAGGTTGTACTCGAAGTCGCCGTAGGCCTTGCCCTCGACGCCGAGACGGATGCGGCGGAAGTTGAAGCCGTCCGACATGTCGCGGGCGCGGTCGTTCTCGACCGTGTCGCCGAACGAGCCGCGGCGGAAGTCGGCGGCCAGCGGGCCCGGATCGTCCTGGTCGTGGATGGCGCCGTCCAGCTGCAGCACGCCGCGCAGGCTGGCCGTGAACCGGCCGTCTCCGGAGGCGAATGTCGGGCGGCCGTTGGACAGGCTGACGGTCGCGGCGGGCGCGGGCCTGGGCGCCTCGGCGACAGGCGCCGCCGACGCCGCGGGGGCCACGGGCGCCGCGGCGGTCGCGGCCTTGAGCTCCCTCAGTTCCGCCTGCAGGGCGCCGAGGGCCGCCTCCAGCCGTGCGATCCGCTCCTCGGCGGTCTCCTGGGCCCGGGCGCTTCCGCCGCCGGCCAGGGCGATGGCGGCGCCTGCGAGCAGGGCCGCGCGAAGCGGTGAACGGCTGCGGCTCATGATGTCCCCTCCGGCTCCGGCCGCGGGCGGGATCTGCCGATCCCGGATCCCGGCGCCCAGAGGGGTGCCCCCGGAATGGTTAAGAATTCTCCGTACAGAGAACTATGGCCGCGCCCTTAATGACAGAAGGGCGCGCCGACCTCCGGTCGCCGCGCCCCTGATTTCCAGTCCGACCGATCTGGCCGCGGAGGCCTAGAACATCACCCGACCGGCCAGTTGCAGATTGAAGCGGTCCTCGCCGTCCACGGCCTCGTACTCGCCCTCGACCGCGACATAGGACATCGCCGTGCCGGCCTTCAGCGAAAGGCCGACCAGCATGGCGCCGTCCTCGGCCTCGCTCGCCGGCAGGGCCACCCACTGGCCGCCGACGAAACGGAACACGGTGTCGCCCATCTCGCCGCCGATGTTCTGGCGGTAGCCGATGCGAAGCTCCGGACGCCACCACAGGTCGCGGCCGAAGGTGGCGCCCAGAGCCAGTTCGGCGGTCGTCGACAGACGGTCGCTGGTGCGGCTCTCGACTTCCTGGTTGAAGCCGCCGCTGTCGCCGTCCTCGGCGCGGGAGTCCTCGGACAGGTAGAGGTAGTCGATCGACACCGCCGGGCGCGCGTAGAAGCGGCCGGCTGTGAACTCGTACGACCCGGAGGCGCTCAGCACCCCGGTGAAGCCGGTCCATTCCGAGTTGGCCTCGACGATCAGGGCGTTCGTCGGATCGATGAACACCCGGTCGCCGTTGAACCAGCCGTAGCCGGCCGAACCGCGCGCGTTGATCGTGAACTTGCCGAACGAGCGGCGGTAGTAGATCCCGGCCTCGAGCAGCGAGGCGCTGGTCTCCTCACCGATCTTGGCGACATCGTCCTTTTCCTCGGCGGTGAGGAAGGCGAGCGTGGCGCCGAGGGCGCCGCCGTCCGAACCCATGCTCTCGTAGCCGCCGACGAAGCCGAACGCCTTCGTCTCGGAGCCCGCGCTGACACCGGCGTCGCGCATCACCTGGACGTTCACTTCCTGGATCCAGAAGCTGTCAGGACCGTAGCGCTGGCGCAGGTCCGGACGCGTGCCGGTCAGGCGCGAGACCGTGCGGGTGATGCTGTCCAGCGACGAGAACAGGCCCTCGCCCTGGTCGGGCAGCATCTGGTCGAACCGCTCGAGGAATTCCTTGCGCGTATCGGCCGACAGGAAGGAGTCGCGGATCTCGTCGTCTTCACCCAGCGCCGCGTAGACGGCGTCGAGCGCCAGGGCCTGGTTCTGCGACAGTTCCATCTCGACCGCCGTACGGCGGCGCACGTCGACATAGACCTCGCCGGCGGCCGTGTCGGCCGAGGCCTGGGCCACGAACAGATACGGCGAGTTGCCGACAAGGCTCTGGTCCAGCGTCCCGACAGTCAGGCCGGCCGGGGTGTCGGTCTTGACCACGACGTAGCGCTCAGGCGCCGTGATCAGGTCGGTCAGGGTGAGACCCAGCTTCGCGCCGCTGGCGATGTTGGCGGTGGCGACCGTGAACTGGGTGTTCGCGCCGGCGCCGCCGCCGGCGTTCGGGTCGGCGGTGAAGATCACCGAGCTGGTCGCGCCGATGGTCAGGGCGGTGGCGTCGATGACCTCGGCGTTGGAGATGGTCATCTTGCCGGCGGTGACGTTCAGCGTCAGCTGGCCGTCCGCGTCCCGCACGGCGCCGGTCGCCTCGGCTCCGCCGGCCAGGGTGTAGACGTCGGCCCCGTTCCCGAAGCTGACGTCGCCGGTAAAGGTCCCGTTCAGCAGATTGAACGTGTCGGCGTGGGCGCCGAAGTAGATGTCGCCGGTGATCGAGGGCTCGTCGGCGTCATCCACGCCGTCGCCGTCGGTGTCCAGGTCTGTGGTGGTGTTGTCGAGATCGTCGTCGCCGTCGTTGACGCCCAGCTGGGTCAGGGTGACGCCGGCCGTGGCATAGCGCACGTCGATCGCCGTCGCCTGGCCGGTGATCGTCTCGTTGGTCGGATCGATGTCCTCGGGGCGCCCGGCCACGGCGTCGTCCAGGTCGTCGGCGTCGTCCGTCGGGGTGACCAATGCAGTGATCGTGCCGCTGTTGGTCAGCGACGTGAGGCCGCCGCCACGGTCGATGATGGCCGTGGCGTCGCCGTTCTCGCCGCTGGACACGGCGACGATGCTGCCGCTGACGTTCAGCGACTTCGCGACCGCCCCGGCGTCGATGCGAATGCCGTAGGCGGTGGCGCCGGTCTCGGCCGCACCGGTCCCGGACGTGGCCACGGTCGACGAGGTGATGTTGCCGTCGATGACCAGCGCGTCCGTCACCGCGCCGGTCCTCAGATGGATAGCCTGGGAGTCAGCGTTATAGCCGACCGCGGTCGCCAGGCCCTGCAGGCGGATGCCGCCCTCGATCGTGGTCGTGAAACCGCCCCCGCCGATACGGATCGCGGTTCCACCGATATTGTCGAGCACGCCATTGCCGATGACGGTGCCGCGGATCACCAGGCCATAGGCGTCCGCGCCGCTCGCCGCCACCTTGCCGATGGTGATGTTCTCGGTGGCCGAGTCGATCGCCAGGGCCGGGGCGTTGCCGGCCGAGGCCACGGTCGACGTTCCCTCGAGGGCGTCGTCGATGCCGTCGTTGTCGAGGTCCTTGTCGGACGTGTCGAGGGTGCCGTCGTTGTCGTCGTCGGTGTCGGTCGAGTTGGGGATGCCGTCGCCGTCGTAGTCGACGCCCGCGTTCGGCGCCGAGTCCAGCAGGATGCCGCCGCCGATGTTGCCGCCGACCACGATGGCGGAGCCGCCCGGCAGCTTGTCGTCGTCGTCCAGGGCGTCGCGGGCTTCCTTCGTGGGCGGCCGGGACGAGTAGCGGTAGCCGCGCGAGGTCACCGTCCCCTGCACCAGGAACTGGCCCGACACATCGTCGACGGCGACGCCGACGGCGCCCTCGCCGAGCGTCGTCACCGTTCCGCGGACCTGGACCGAGCCGGTCACAGGCGCCTCGAGCGAGATGCCGCGGGCGTTGTCGCCGGTGACGGAGATCGTGCCCTTGTTGACCAGCGAGCCGGTCAGCGGGCCGCGGACGCGGATGCCATAGGAGTCATTGCCCTCGATGGTCATGACGCCGGTCGTGTCGTTCAGGATGGAACCCGTCAGCGCGCCTTCGACGAGCAGGCCATACTTGCCGACGCCGTCGACGAAGTCGCCGTCGAGGTCCCCGTCCTTGTCGATATCCTTCTGCTCCAGGCTGGAGCCGAGTGTGATGTTGCCCTTGTTCGTGATGTCCGCGGTCGTACCCGCGACCACCCTGATCCCCGCCAGATAGTCGACGTCCTCGGCCGAGATCTCGCCTTCGTTGACGACGTCGTTGTTGCTGTTGACGGTCACCGCGCCGGCGATCGCGCCGGCGGTTCCGTCCGTGGTCGGCTTCACCTTGCCAGAGCTGGTGATGCGGATGTCGTCGGCGGCGCCGTTGTTGATCGTGGCCGTCGACACGCCGGTGGTGCGGGTGTCCGTGATCGTCGTCTCGGCGAAGGCGCCGGAGGCGAAGATCAGCAGGGGCGTGGCGGCCGCGGTGGCGACCAGACGCTTGCGAAACATGTACTAGAATCCCCGGACCGTGGACGGCTCTCTGTGTCGTCCCTTGGCGATACGGCAAAATTGCGTCTGCCGTTAAACATCGCGGGACCTGCATCGTCTATCGCAAGCCTCACAAGGGCGCCATATCTCCGTGCGAACCGGAAGGACGAATCTTTCCGGAGCGAGGCTTTCCCGCCATGGCCGACGGCGACCGCCGCCTGCATCCCCAGACCCTTGTCGCCGCGGGCTTCGGGGCCTGCGCCCCGCTGGTCCTGGCGATCTTCGGACAGCTGACCGCCGCCCCGGCCCTGCTGACCGCCGCGGCGGTCGGCGGCGGCGGCCTCTGGCTGGCGGCCCGGGCCACGGTCCGGCGCCCGGAATCGACCCCGCCCCGCAGCGACGCCGCGCCCCCCGCCACGGTCATCCCGCACGCCGCCATCGTCGAGCGCCTGGACGAGCCGGTCCTGGTGATCGAGGCCGGCGAGCCCTACGAGGTGACCGGCCACCGGCTGATCTTCGCCAACGCCGCTGCGCGCGAGCTCTTCCGGGTTTTCCGTCCCGACGCCCGCCTGATCACCGCGATCCGCAACCCGCAGATCGTCGAACTGGTCGACGAGGCGCTGTTCGGCGGCGTCGCCGGGCACGCGACCTTCCTGACCGGCGCGACCCAGGACCGGACCTGGACCGCCGTCGCCGCCCCTCTCGGTCAAGGCGTGGCAGGGGCGCCGATGGCGCTGCTGACCCTGCATGACCAGACCGACCTGCGGCGGGCCGAGCGGATGCGCGCCGACTTCCTGGCCAACGCCAGCCACGAGTTGCGGACGCCGCTGGCCTCGCTGTCGGGCTTCATCGAGACGCTGCGTGGTCCGGCCCGCGACGACGACGCGGCGCGCGAGAAGTTCCTCGGCATCATGCAGGCGCAGGCCGAGCGCATGTCGCGGCTGATAGACGACCTGATGAGCCTGTCCCGCATCGAGCTGAACGAGCACATCGCGCCCCAGGGCCGGGTCGATCTCGCCTGCGCCGTGACCGACGTCACCGACGCCCTGATGCCGGTGGTGAAGTCGAAGGGCGTCAGCTTCGACTGGACCTCCCCGCCCCGCGACTCGGTGCTGGTCGAGGGCGACCGGGACCAGATCGTCCAGGTCATCCAGAACCTGGTCGACAACGCTGTGAAGTACACGCCGTCCGGCGGCGTGGTGAAGATCGAGGTCGTTCCCTCCGCCGACGGGGATCCGCCGCCGCCGACGATGCCGGGTTCGTCGCGGCTGGCGCTGCTCACGCCGGAGCACCGCGCGGGCGAGACCTACGCCCTGCTCCGGATCACGGACCAGGGCCCGGGCATGCCGCGCGACGCCCTGCCGCGCCTCACCGAACGATTCTACCGCGTCGAAGGCCAGAAGAGCGGCGACCGTTCCGGCACGGGGCTGGGTCTCGCCATCGTCAAGCACATCATCAACCGGCACCGCGGCGGCCTGGCGGCCGAGACCTTGCAGGACAAGGGGTCGGCTTTTTCCGTCTGGCTGCCGACGGCGGTCGGCGCGACCGCCAGGCCGACCGCCACGCGGGCCGATTCCGACGCTGTCGCAAAACTGTAGCAGAACTGTCGCATAGAGACCGCGCAGCGCGGGCAGGTTCCGCGCCGTTCCCTCCGGCCCCCTCGGACAACCGATGACCGTTCTGATCGCCCTGGCCCTTCTCGCCGCCTTCTCGAGCGCGGTCTATATGCTCGGCCGCCGCCGCGCGTTGGCCGTCGCCGAGGGCGCGCCCAGGGCCCTCCATTCGCTGCCGGGCTACCACGGAACCTGGGTCGCCCTTTGGGCCGGCGCGCCCGCGGCGGTCATCCTGCTCCTGTTCGCGGTGTTCGGCGGCCAGCTCGAGGACGCGGCCCTGCGCCTGCAGGTCCCCGCCGCCGTCGCCGAGCTTCCGGCGGAACGCCAGGACGTGTTCTGGGGCGACGCCCTCGCCCTCGCGGACGGCAAGGCGACCAGCGAGGTCGTCTGGGAGGCCGACCAGAAGGCCGCGCTTGAGGCCAAGACCGCGGAGGCTCGCGGAATCCGCCTCTACGGCCTGGTCATCACCCTGGCGCTGGCCGGCGTGCTGGCTCTGGTCGGCTTCCTGCTCGCCTATCCCAGGCTGTCGAAGGACTTCCGCGCCCGCAACAGGGTCGAGGGCTGGACCGGCCTGTTGCTGATCGCCTGTTCGACGCTCGCCGTCCTGACCACCCTGGGCATCGTCGCCTCGCTGGCCTGGGAGAGCTTCCGCTTCTTCCAGTCGGTGTCGCCGATCGAATTCCTGCTCGGGACCGAGTGGAACCCGCAGATCGCCATGCGCAGCGACCAGGTCGCCGCGTCGGGCGCGTTCGGCGCGGTGCCGCTGTTCGCCGGCACCTTCCTGGTGATGATTATCGCCATGATCGTGGCCGCGCCGATCGGCCTGTTCGCGGCGATCTACCTGTCGGAGTACGCCGGGCAGAAGCTGCGCGCGACGGTGAAGCCGCTGCTCGAGATCCTCGCCGGGGTGCCGACGGTGGTCTACGGCTTCTTCGCCGCCCTGACCGTGGGGCCGGCTTTCCGCGCCTTCTTCAACTGGATCGGCGCCTACCTGGTCGGCGGTCCGCTGGACGGCCTCGGCGTCTACCTCACCGGGGTGCAGAACCAGATGGCGCTGACCGCCGGCGTGGTGATGGGCATCATGCTGATCCCGTTCGTCTCGTCACTGTCGGACGACATCATCAACGCCGTGCCGCAGACCCTCCGGGACGGCAGCTACGCCATGGGCGCGACGAAGTCCGAGACGGTCAAGCAGGTCGTCCTGCCAGCGGCCCTGCCCGGCATCGTCGCCGCCCTGCTGCTGGCGGTGTCGCGCGCCATCGGCGAGACCATGATCGTGACGATGGCCGCGGGCCTGCAGGCCAAGCTGACCGCCAACCCGCTCGACACCGTCACCACGGTCACGGTGCAGATCGTCACGCTTCTGACCGGCGACCAGGAGTTCGACAGCCCCAAGACGCTGGCGGCCTTCGGCCTCGGCCTCACCCTCTTCGTCGTCACCCTGGGCCTCAACGTCGTCGCCCTGGCCATCGTGCGGAAGTACCGGGAACAATATGACTGACGCCGTCCAGACCCGCCTGAAGAAGCGCTACGCCGCCGAGGCGCGCTTCAAGCTCTACGGCCGCGTGGCGATCATCGTCGCCATGGCCTTCCTGGCCTTGTTGCTGGGCCGCATCGGGCTGCAGGGCTACTCGACCTTCACCACGCACACGATCTCGGCGCAGGTCTACCTCGACCCGGCGAGGATCGACGCCAGCGATCCGTCCGGCGCCAACTACGACTACCTGGTCGCCCTCTCGCTGCTGAAGACGCTCGGCGAGACCGAGGACGAGTACGGCGAGACCTCGGGCCTGGCCATGGACCTCATCAGCCGCGATCTCGGCTTCCAGCTGCTCGACAAGGTCAAGGCGGATCCGTCGCTGATCGGCAAGACCGTGACGGTCACCGGTCCGATGAAGGCCGACGCCGATATCTACTACAAGGGCCAGATCAAGCGGGAGACCAACGAAGGCGACCGCAAGCTCGACGACCGCCAGCTCGCCTGGCTCGACAAGCTCCAGAAGGACGGCGCCGTTTCCCGCGGCTTCAACACCGCCTTCTTCACCAGCGCCGACTCCACCGAGCCGGAACAGGCTGGGATTCTCGGCGCAGTGATCGGCTCGGCGATGATGCTGCTGGTCACCGGCCTGATCGCGGTGCCGATGGGGGTGATGGCGGCCGTCTGGCTCGAGGAGTTCGCGCCCAAGAACCGCTGGACCGACCTCATCGAGGTCAACATCAACAACCTCGCCGCCGTGCCGTCGATCGTCTACGGCCTGCTCGGCCTGGCGCTGTTCGTGAACTGGCTCGGCGCGCCGCGCGGCGCGCCGCTGACCGGCGGGCTGGTGCTGGCGCTGATGAGCCTGCCGACGGTGATCATCGCCACCCGCTCCGCCCTCAAGGCCGTGCCGCCCTCGATCCGCGAAGCCGCGCTCGGCGTCGGCGCCTCGCGCACCCAGACCGTGTTCCACCACGTCCTGCCGCAGGCCATGCCCGGCGTCATGACCGGGACCATCCTCTCCCTCGCCCACGCGCTCGGCGAGACCGCGCCCCTGCTGATGATCGGCATGGTCGCCTTCACCCCCGGCCTGCCGGAGAGCTTCACGAGCGCCGCCGGCGTCCTGCCGGTCCAGGTCTTCATCTGGGAGAACGCGTCCGAGCGCGCCTTCCACGAACGCACGGCCGCAGCCATCATCGTGCTGCTGGCCTTCATGATCGTCATGAACGCGGCCGCCGTCATCCTGCGCAGCCGCTTCGAACGCAGGTGGTAACCCCCGATATGACCGTTCAGCCGCCCAGCATCCGCACGGCCTCGCCGCACGCCCTCAACGCGTCGGGCCAGCCGGACGCGCCCAAGATCGTCGTGCGCGACGTCAACGTCTTCTATGGCGAGAAGCAGGCGCTCGACTCGGTGTCGATCGACATTCCCGGCAAGTCCGTGACCGCCTTCATCGGCCCGTCGGGCTGCGGCAAGTCGACCTTTCTGCGCTGCATCAACCGCATGAACGACACCATCCCCGGCGCTCGCGTCGAAGGCCGGATCGAGATCGACGGCAAGGACGTGAACGCGAAATCCGTCGACCCGGTCGTCCTGCGCGCCAAGGTCGGGATGGTGTTCCAGAAGCCCAACCCGTTCCCCAAGACGATCTTCGAGAACGTCGCCTACGGCCCGCGCATCCACGGCCTGTCTTCCAGCAAGAGCGAGCTGGAGGGCATCGTCGAGGCCTCGCTGAAGAAGGCCGGCCTGTGGAACGAGGTTTCCGACCGCCTGCACCAGCCCGGCACGAGCCTGTCGGGGGGCCAGCAGCAGCGCCTGGTCATCGCCCGGGCCATCGCGGTGCAGCCGGAAGTGATCCTGATGGACGAACCCTGCTCGGCCCTGGACCCGATCGCCACCGCCCGGATCGAGGAGCTGATCGACGACCTGCGCCAGCAGTTCTGCATCGTCATCGTCACCCACTCGATGGCGCAGGCGGCGCGGGTCTCGCAGCGGACGGCCTTCTTCCACCTCGGCAAGCTGGTCGAGTCGGGGCCGACCGAGGAGATCTTCACCAACCCGCGCGAGCAGCGCACCCAGGACTACATCACCGGCCGGTTCGGCTGAGGACACCGACATGAACGAGCACATCGTCCGCTCCTACGAGGAAGAGCTGAACCAGCTGGCCGCCGAGGTGGTCCGCATGGGCGGCCTCGCGGAAGCCCAGGTCAACGACGCCATCACCGCCTTCGCCCGTCGTGACGTCCCCCTCGCCCAGGCCGTCGCCGGCAAGGACGAGAAACTGGACCGGCTGGAAGGCGATATCGAACGCGCCGCCCTCCGGCTGATCGCGCTGCGCCAGCCGATGGCCAACGACCTGCGCCGCACCGTGGCCGCGATGAAGATCGCGATGAACCTCGAGCGCTGCGGCGACCTGGCCAAGAACATCGCCAAACGGACGCTGATCCTCGCCGAGGCGGAGCCGGCCGGCCCGGTGACGCGGTCCATCGAACGGATGGGCAAGCTGGTCGGCGCGCGCCTCAAGGAAGTGCTCGACGCCTACACCGCCTCGGAAGTCGACCGGGCCGTCGCCGTCTGGCAGCGCGACACCGAGGTCGACGAGCACTACGACAGCCTGTTCCGCGAACTGCTGACCTACATGATGGGCGACCCGCGCACGATCGCCGCCGGGGCCCACCTGCTGTTCGTGGCCAAGAACCTCGAGCGGATCGGCGACCACGCCACCAACATCGCCGAGATCGTCCACTACGAGATCACGGGCAAGGAGATCATCTCCGAGCGGCCCAAGATGGATACGCTGCAATGACCCCCACGGTTCTGGTCGTCGAGGACGAGGACGCCCTCGCCACCCTTCTGCAGTACAACCTCGAGAAGGAAGGCTATCGCGTCGTCCACGCCGGCGACGGCGAAGAGGCGCTGATGCTGGCCCAGGAGCAGCAGCCCGATCTGGTCGTGCTCGACTGGATGCTGCCGAAGGTCTCCGGCATCGAGGTCTGCCGTCGCCTACGCCAGCGGCCCGAAAGCCGCAACATGCCGATCCTGATGCTCACCGCCCGCGGCGAGGAGAGCGACCGCGTCCGCGGCCTCGACACCGGGGCCGACGACTATGTCGTCAAGCCGTTCGCCATGACGGAGCTGACCGCCCGCATCCGCGCCGTGATGCGCCGCATCCGCCCGGGCCTCGCCGAGGACCGGGTGACGGTCGGCGACATCGTCATCGACCGTGTAGCGCACCGGGTGAAGCGGGACGGCAAGGAGATCCACCTCGGCCCGACCGAGTTCCGGCTGCTCGATCACCTGATGCAGCACCCCGGACGGGTGTTCAGCCGCGAGCAGCTGCTCGACGCGGTCTGGGGCAGCGACGTCTACGTCGAGGCCCGAACCGTCGACGTCCACATCGGCCGCCTGCGCAAGGCGGTGAACAAGGGCGCGAACGTCGACCCGATCCGCACCGTCCGTTCGGCCGGCTACTCGCTCGACTTCGAAGGATAGTTCCAGGGCCGGGGGCCTGTGCCGCAAGCGGCGCATGTGCCGGGCCACGGCGCTTGACCCCGTCCGCGCCTCGGGCAAAAGCACCCGTCCATGAACATCCTTCTCATCGGCTCCGGCGGGCGTGAACATGCCCTGGCCTGGAAGATCGCGCAGTCGCCGCTGCTGACCCGCCTGGTGGCCGCGCCCGGCAGCCCCGGCATCGCCGGTCTTTGCGAAACCCGGCCGGTGAAGGTCACCGACGTCGACGGGCTGGTCGCTCTGGCGAAAGACATCGCCGCCGATCTCGTGGTCGTCGGTCCCGAGGCCGCGCTCGAGGTGGGAATCGCCGACCGGCTCGCAGAAGCCGGCATCCCCTGCTTCGGTCCGACCGCGTCGGCGGCCCGGCTGGAGACCAGCAAGGCCTTCACCAAGGACTTCTGCGCCCGCCACGCCCTGCCGACGGCGGACTACGGCGTGTTCGAGACCGCCGACGCGGCCGCGGCCTTCCTCGACACCCAGACGGCGCCCTATGTGATCAAGGCCGACGGCCTCGCGGCGGGCAAGGGCGTGGTCATCGCCCAGACGCGCGCCGAGGCCGACGCCGCCGTCGCCGACATGCTCGGCGGCCGCTTCGGCTCGGCCGGGGCCCGCGTGGTGATCGAGGAGTTCATGCACGGCGAGGAGGCCTCGTTCTTCGCCCTCTGCGACGGCGAGACGGCGATCCCCTTCGGCTACGCCCAGGACCACAAGCGCGCCTACGACGGCGACGAGGGCCCGAACACCGGCGGCATGGGCACCTATTCGCCGGCCCCGGTGCTGACTCCGACGCTGGCCGAGCGCGCGTTCCGCGAAGCCGTCCTGCCGGCCGTGCAGGGCATGGCGGCCGAGGGCAATCCGTATCGCGGCGTGCTCTACGCCGGCCTGATGCTGACCGCGACCGGCCCCCGCCTCGTCGAGTTCAACGCCCGCTTCGGCGATCCGGAATGCCAGGTGCTCATGCTGCGGCTGGCCGGCGACATCGTTCCCTACCTGAAGGCCGCCGCCGAGGGCGGGCTGGCCTCGCTGCCGGCCCCCGGGTGGAAGGACGAGAGCGCGGTCTGCGTGGTCTATGCGGCCGAGGGCTATCCCGACGCGCCGAAGAGCGGCGCAGCCATCGCCGGCGCCGAGGCCGACTTCGGACCGGACACGGTCGTCTTCCACGCGGGAACGGCCCGCGACGGCGACGGCACCCTGCGCGCGTCCGGAGGCCGGGTGCTGAACGTCTGCGCCCTGGGCGCCGACCTGCGCGAGGCCCGGGACCGCGCCTATGCGGCCATCGAGACGATCGACTTCCCGGGCGGCTTCTATCGCGGCGACATCGGCTGGCGCGCGCTCTGAACGCCGCCGTCCTCCCTGCGACGTGACGGGGCGGATCAGCCATTGCGCCGGGCCGCCCGATCCCTAAGATCGCGCGAACTTCAAACAAGCGTACGAATTACGGGGACACGCTGATGGCCGACGTCGCGCCGACCGCCCAGGACCTCAACTCCGGCACCAAGCCGGTGGAGGAGCGCCACCGCATCGACGAGGTCGCGCTCGAAGCCTGGCTGAAGGCGAACGTCGAGGGGTACCAGGGCCCGCTCGAGGTCCGCCAGTTCAAGGGCGGCCAGTCCAACCCGACCTACCAGCTGGTCACCCCGACGAAGCGTTACGTCCTGCGCCGCAAGCCCCCCGGCAAGCTGCTGCCGAGCGCCCACGCCGTCGACCGCGAGTTCAAGGTCATCTCGGCGCTCGGCAAGACCGGCTTCCCGGTCGCCCACGCCTACGCCCTGTGCGAGGACGACAGCGTCATCGGCACGATGTTCTACGTCATGGACAACGTCGAGGGCCGGATCCTCTGGGACCTGACGCTGCCTGACAGCCCGCCGGCCGAGCGACGGTCGATCTACGAGGCCAAGATCGCCACCCTCGCCCAGTTGCACAACACCGACTACGCAGCCATCGGCCTCGGCGACTACGGCCGTCCGGGCAACTACTTCGCCCGCCAGATCGACCGCTGGACCAAGCAGTACAAGGCGTCCGAGACAGCGAGCATCGACTCGATGAACCGACTGATGGAATGGCTGCCCCAGACCACGCCCGAGGACGACCAGACCTCCATCGTCCATGGCGACTACCGCCTCGACAACATGATCCTGCACCCGACGGAGCCGCGGGTGATCGCGGTGCTGGACTGGGAACTGTCGACGCTGGGCAACCCGCTGGCCGACTTCTCCTACCTGCTGATGCACTGGGTGATGCCCGGAGGCGAGCGCGCCTCGCTGGCCAGCATCACCGACTTCAAGGCCTGGGGCATTCCGACCGTCGAGGAGGCTGTCGAGCAGTACTGCCGCCTGACCGGCCGCGACGGCCTGCCGAACCTGGACTGGTATTTCGCCTACAACCTGTTCCGCCTGGCGGGCATCTGCCAGGGCATCGTCGGCCGGGTGCGCGACGGCACCGCCGCCAGCGCCCACGCCCAGACGATGGAGGCGCGGGTTCCGGCCCTGGCCGACGCGGCGCTCGGATTCGCGAAGAAGGCGGGGGCCTGACCCGATGGCCCTGACCCGCAAGCGCCTCGCGCTCGGCCTCGTCGCCGGCGCCGCCACGATCGCCCTCGGCCTCGGCATCGCCCAGGCCCGTCAGACGCCGGCCGCGCCGGCCGCGACCTGCGTGCAGGCCGGCCGGCTCCTGGCCGATCCGGCCTCGGGCAAGGTCGAGACCGGCAAGACCCTGGTCATCGAGGGCGGCAAGGTCGCCCGCATCGCGGACGGCGCCGTGTCCGAGGGCTGCGCGACGGTCGTCGACCTCAAGGACAGCTTCGTGCTGCCCGGTCTGATCGACAGCCACGTCCACCTGACCAGCGAGCAGGGAC
>CALKHU010000118.1 GCA_937991555.1 uncultured Caulobacter sp. | reverse complement strand
ACATGTACGACACCGTCAAGGGGTCGGACTGGCTGGGCGACCAGGACGCCATCGAGTACCTGACCCGCAACGCGCCGGCGGCGGTCTATGAACTCGAGCACTGGGGCGTGCCGTTCTCGCGCACCAGCGAGGGCAAGATCTACCAGCGTGCGTTCGGCGGCATGACCCGCAACTACGGCGAGGCGCCGATCCAGCGCACCTGCGCGGCGGCCGACCGCACCGGCCACGCGATGCTGCACACCATGTACGGCCAGTCGCTGAGCCATGACGTCGAGTTCTTCATCGAGTACTTCGCGCTCGACCTGATCATGGACGACGGGGTCTGCCGGGGCGTGACCGCCTGGAAGCTCGACGACGGCACCCTGCACCGCTTCCAGGCGCAGCGGACCATCCTGGCCACCGGCGGCTACGGCCGCGCCTACCTGTCGGCGACCAGCGCCCACACCTGCACCGGCGACGGCGGCGGCATGGCGCTGCGCGCCGGCCTGCCGCTGCAGGACATGGAGTTCGTCCAGTTCCACCCGACCGGCATCTTCCCGGCCGGCTGCCTGATCACCGAGGGCGCCCGCGGCGAGGGCGGCTACCTGACCAACTCCGAGGGCGAGCGCTTCATGGAGCGCTACGCCCCCAGCGTGAAGGACCTGGCGCCGCGCGACATGGTCAGCCGCGCCATGACCATCGAGATCCGCGAAGGGCGCGGCGTGGGCCCGAACAAGGACCACATCTTCCTGCACCTCGACCACCTGGACCCGAAGATCCTGCACGAGCGCCTGCCCGGCATCTCCGAGACCGCCAAGGTCTTCGCCGGCGTCGACGTGACCAAGGGGCCGATCCCCGTGCTGCCGACCGTGCACTACAACATGGGCGGCCTGCAGACGAACTACCACGGCGAGGTGGTGACCAAGCGCGGCGACGACAGCGACGCCATCGTGCCGGGCCTCATGGCCGTGGGCGAGGCCGCCTGCGTCTCGGTGCACGGCGCCAACCGCCTTGGCTCCAACAGCCTCATCGACCTGGTGGTGTTCGGCCGCGCGGTCGGCCTGCGCTGCGCCGAGACCGTCAAGCCGGGCGCGACCCAGCCGGAAATCCGGGACGCCATGACCGACGGGCACCTCGCCCGCCTCGACCGCCTGCGTCACGCCGACGGCGCCCGCACCACCGCCGACCTGCGGCTGGAGATGCAGCGCGCCATGCAGGAGGACGCGGCGGTGTTCCGCACCGGCGAGTCGCTGGAGAGCGGCGTGAAGCGCATCCGGGCCGTCCATGACGCCCGCAAGGATCTCAAGGTCTCCGACCGCGGCATGATCTGGAACAGCGACCTGATGGAGACGCTGGAGTTCGAGAACCTGATCGGCCAGGCGGCGGTGACGGTGAACGGCGCCCTGAACCGCACCGAGAGCCGCGGCGCCCACGCCCGCGAGGACTACGCCGAGCGCGACGACGGCCAGTGGATGAAGCACACCCTGGCCTGGTTCGACGACGCCTCCGGCGAGGTGAAGATCGACTACCGTCCGGTGCACAGCTACACGATGAGCGACGACGTCGAGTACATCCCGCCCAAGGCGCGCGTGTACTAGACCCCTCCCCTGCAGGCCTCTTCAGGCGGCGCGTCGCTCCACCGGGCGGCGCGCCGTCGTCGTTTCAGGACAACAGGGGGTACGCGGCTCGACGCCGCCTCCACACCGTCTGCACGGCGCGGCGGTCTGCTCCCGGGATCAATCCCGGAGGGCCCCATGTCCGATCCTGCACCCGGCGTCTCGATACGCCTCCCCAAGCCCCGGCCGGCCGGCTGGGGGGCCAAGGCCATCCTGGTCTGCGCCCTCGCCGTGCTGATGGCCGTGCCGATGCTGTTCGTCTGGCTGCTGGTGCTGGACCGCGCCAACCGCTCCGAGCAGGTGGTGGCAGAGATCTCCGAGATGCAGGGCGGCGAGCAGCGGGTGCTCGGCCCGCTGCTGGTCGCGCCCTACGTCATCCCCGCCGCGTCCGAGAACGAGGAGGACCGCTGGGGCTGGTACGTGCTGTCGCCGGAGACGGGCTCGGCGCAGGCCGACACGACCGCCAGGGTCCTCAGGCGGGGCATCTTCAGCGCGCCGGTCTATGAGGCGACCGTCGATCTCGAGGCCCGCTTCGTCCCGCCCGCCGCCACGCCCAACCTGCCGCTCGGCGCCCGTGTCGACTGGACCCGGGCCCAGGTCGTGATCGGCTTCTCCGACCTGCGCGGCGGCCGGCAGGATCCGGTGGCGGCGATCGCCGGCCCGGCGGGCGAGACTCGGGCGACCTTCGCGCCGGCGACCGGGATCGATCTCGGCGCCGAGCCTGGACGGCCGGACTTCGGGCTGATGGCGGCGCCGGCCGGGGCGCTGACGCAGGGCGGGGTGTTCAGGACCCGCCTGGCGTTCACCGGCGCGGGCCGCCTGTCGGTCCTGCCGTTCGCGAAATCGACCCGGATCGCGCTGCGCGGCGACTGGGCCGATCCCGGCTTCGATGGCGGCTTCCTGCCCGCCACGCGCGCGGTGACCGGGCAGGGCTTCACCGCCGGGCGCACCGTGCCGTTCATGGCCCGGGGCCTCGTCGCCGAAGGGCCCGCGCGCCAGCTGTCGCTCGCGGCGCTGGGCGCCAAGGACGTCGGCGTCACCTTCACCCGCAGCGACAACCCCTACCAGTTCGTGTCGCGGTCGATGAAGTACGCCGTGATGTTCATCGGGCTGGTGTTCCTGACCTTCTTCGTCTTCGAGGCGCTGTCCGGCCGCCGCCTTCACGCGGCCCAGTACATCCTGATCGGCCTGGCCCAGATGGTGTTCTACCTGCTGCTGCTGAGCCTGTCCGAGCACCTCGGCTTCGACCGGGCCTTCCTGGCCGCCGCCGCGGCGACGGTGCTGCTGATCGGCCTCTACGCGGGCGCCGCCTTCCGGGCCCGACGCTACCAGCTGCGGGCGCTGGGGGTGTTCAGTCTCGTCTACGGCCTGATCTACCTGCTGATGCGGCTCGAGGACTTCGCCCTGCTGGCCGGGTCGGTCGCGGCTTTCGCCGGCCTGAGCGCCGCCATGTGGCTGACGCGGAACATCGACTGGTACGGCGGCAGGGCCGAGGTTGCGAGCGGATCGCAACAACCGCCGCAATAGACGGCGTTCCGTAGCGAAAGGGGCCCTGTCCGGCGTGGACAGGGGCTCCTGCGGGCACTAGATCGTGTCACAGGCTAGGTTACGGAACGAAGCGGCGTCATGGTCCAACTCACGCTCCCGGCGAACTCCCGCGTAGGCAAGGGCAAGCACTTCCCGGCCCCGGCCGGCGCGAAGCGGGTGAAGACCTTCCGGATCTACCGCTACGATCCCGAGGGGACCGAGAATCCGCGCTGGGACACCTATGACGTCGACGTCGACGCCTGCGGCCCGATGGTCCTGGACGTCCTCATCCACATCAAGAACAACGTCGATCCGACCCTGACCTTCCGGCGGTCCTGCCGCGAGGGCGTCTGCGGCTCCTGCGCCATGAACATCGGCGGCCGCAACACCCTGGCCTGCACCCGCGGCTGGGAAGAGGTCCCCGGCAAGGATGTGGCGATCAGCCCGCTGCCCGGGCAGCCGGTGGTCAAGGACCTGGTCCCCGACCTGACCCTGTTCTACGCCCAGTACGCCTCGATCGAGCCCTGGCTGCACACCGACACGCCCGAGCCGCAGAAGGAATGGAAGCAGTCCCCCGAGGACCGCGCCAAGCTGGACGGCCTCTACGAGTGCATCCTCTGCGCCTGCTGCTCGACCTCCTGCCCCAGCTACTGGTGGAACGGCGAGAAGTACCTCGGCCCGGCCACGCTGCTGCATGCCTACCGCTGGCTGATCGACAGCCGCGACGAGGCGACCGGCGAGCGCCTCGACGCGCTCGAGGATCCGTTCAAGCTCTACCGCTGTCACACGATCATGAACTGCGCCCAGGTCTGCCCGAAGGGGCTGAACCCGGCCAAGGCCATCGCCGAGATCAAGAAGATGATGGTGGAGCGCGTCGCCTGATGCGCGCCCTCGCCCTCGCCGGGGCGCTGCTCCTGGCGGGAGCGGCTCCGGCGGCGGCGGCCGACGACCCCCCGAAGTTCGGACCGAAGGCCGCCGAGGCCTGGGACCTGCTGCGCGCGGGCGACCGTCGCGGGGCGTCCGAGCTCGAGCGCCTGGCGGCCGAGGGCGACGCCGACGCGCAGTTCCTCGTCGCCTCGATGGCCTTCGCCGGCGAGGAGGGATTCCCGCGCGACAGGGCCAAGGCCTGCCGGCTCTGGACCGCCGCCTCCGGCCGCCGGGCCGACGCGGCCCACCTGGCCGCCGAATGCGTCCGGCACGGCCATGACGGCTCGGAGCCCGACGCGGTGCGGGCCCGGGCCCTGTTCGAGGCCTCGGCGACGATGGGCTTCGCCAAGTCGAAGTGCGCGCTCGGCGCCATGCTGGTGACGGGCGAGGGCGGACCGAAGGACGCCGCCCGGGGCGTCGCCCTTTGCCGCGAGGCGGCCGAGGCCGGGGACCGTGACGCCCAGGCCGACGTCGCCAACTACTACCTGATGGGACAGGGCGCCGCCCGCGATCCGGCGCTGGCGGCGCGCTTCTACCGGCTGGCGGCCGACCAGGGGCAGACCAGCGCCGCCCTCACCCTGGGCCAGATGTACTGGAACGGCGACGGCGTGCCCAGAAGCCGGCCCCGCGCCGCGGAGTATTGGCGCCAGGCCTATCGCGGCGGCCGACGCGAGGCCGCCGCCCTGCTCGGCGACGAGGCCTTCCTGAGGGCTGTGCCGCGCGACGGCGGGGCGGTCGACCGCGCGGCCGTGGACGAGGCGATCGCCTGGTACGAGCGCGCCGCGCGCGAGGATCCGGCCTCGGCCGCCCGCATCGCCGGACCGCTGGACGCCCTGCGCGACCTGAAGGCGAAGCTCCCCTGAGCCGGCTCCTCCCCAGCCGCGCCGAGGGCGTCGCCGCGACGCTGTGGGGCGTCGCCGAGGGCTCGCTGTTCTTCGTCGTCCCCGACGCGATCATCAGCCTGATCGCCCTGCGCAGGGGGTTTCAGGCCGGCGTCCTGGCCGCGCTCCTGGCGGCGATCGGCGCACTCGTCGGGGGTTCGGTCCTCCACGCCGTCGCCGCCCGCGATCCGGCGGGGACGCTGGCC
This sequence comes from uncultured Caulobacter sp., assembly GCA_937991555.1. Lineage (GTDB taxonomy): Bacteria > Pseudomonadota > Alphaproteobacteria > Caulobacterales > Caulobacteraceae > Caulobacter. The sequence goes on along the minus strand of CALKHU010000118.1, from coordinate 6,298 downwards.
GTCGTCGAGACGGTCCCGGCCGTGTCGCCGTCGATGATCGAGGCCGCCCGCGCCGACATGGAGGCGTCCGGCTGGTTGGTCGCCGCCCTCAAGGGTCCGCTGACCAGCACGCCGTACAAGGTCTATGCCGTCCTGGCGGCCGAACAGGGCGTCGGGACGGCGGCCTGGGCCGCTGCGGCGCTGCCGGTCCGGCTGCCGCGCTTCCTGCTGGTCGCCGCCTGTTTCGCCCTCGTCGGCCGGCTTTCGGACGGCAGGATTTCACCACGCCTGCGCCTGGGCGTCTTCACGGTCGGCTGGGTCCTGTTCTATGGCTGGTTCTGGCTGGGCCATCCGGGGTAAGACCCCGCTTGCAAAAAAGTGACGCACCCGTCATTTTCCGAGCTGTTGGGGAGATCCTCTTGTCTGATCTGAACGCCAAAGTCGTGATCCTGGGCGCCGGCCACGCGGGCGGCGCCATGGCGGCGTTCCTGCGTCAGGCGGGACACGAGGGGCCGATCGTGCTGATCGGCGAGGAGCCCATCCCGCCCTACCAGCGGCCGCCGCTGAGCAAGGCCTGGCTGAAGGGCGAGGCGGACGCCGACAGCCTCGCGCTCAAGGAGTCGGCCTGGTACGCCGACAACGGCTGCGACCTGCGGCTGGGCGTCCGGGCGGTGAGCCTGAACCGGGGCGCGAAGACCGTCGTCCTGTCGGACGGCGCGACGGTCGCCTACGACTTCGCGGTCATCGCCACCGGCGCCCGCGCACGCAAGCTGCCGGTCCCCGGCGCGGACCTGGACGGCGTGCTGGAGCTGCGCACCGCCGCGGACGCCGAGCGGCTCAAGGCCGCCCTCGGCCCGGGCCGGCGCCTGGCCATCATCGGCGGCGGATATGTAGGCCTGGAGGCGGCCGCCTCCGCCCGGGCGCTGGGCGCCGAGGCCACGGTCCTGGAGCGCGAGGGCCGCATCCTCGCCCGCGTCGCCTGCGAGCAGCTGTCCGACTTCTTCACCCGCTACCACCAGGACCGGGGCGTCACGTTCGAGCTCGGCGTCGAGATCAAGGCCTTCGAGGGCGAGGACGGCGCCATCCGCCGCGTGCGCCTGGCCGACGGCCGCGCGATCGACTGCGACGCGGCGCTGGTCGGCATCGGGGCGATCCCGAACGACGAGCTGGCCAGGGACGCCGGGCTGGAGTGCGTCAACGGGGTGGTCGTCGACCTGGACGCCCGCACCAGCGATCCGCATGTCTTCGCCATCGGCGACGTCACCCACCGGCCGTTGCCGCTGTACGACCGGCAGTTCCGGCTCGAGAGCGTGCCCAACGCACTGGAGCAGGCCAAGGTCGCGGCCGGCGTGATCGCCGGCAAGCCGCCGCTGGCGCCCGAGACGCCGTGGTTCTGGTCCGACCAGTATGACCTGAAGCTGCAGATCGCCGGCATGCCGTTCGACGCGGACACGATCCTCGTCCGCGGCGACCCGGCGACCGCGAAATTCGCGGTCTTCCACCTCAAGGGCGACCAGATCCAGGCCGTCGAGGCGGTGAACAGCGCGCCCGAGTTCATGATGGGCCGCCAGCTCATCGGCAATCGCAAGCCGATCTCGCGAGAGAAGCTTGCGAACATCGCAATTTCCATGAAAGAGGTCGTCGCCTGAACGGCGATAACGAACGAGAAGAGGCGTCAGGGGAGCGTATGGCCAAGATCACCTACATCGAACACGACGGCACCGAACACACGGTCGACGTGAAGCCCGGGCTGTCCGTCATGGAAGGGGCGATCAAGAACAACGTGCCGGGCATCGACGCCGACTGCGGCGGCGCCTGCGCCTGCGCGACCTGCCACGTCTACGTCGACGCCGCCTGGGAATCGAAGACCGGCGAGAAGTCGGCGATGGAGGAGTCGATGCTCGACTTCGCCGAGAACGTCGAGACCAACAGCCGCCTGTCCTGCCAGATCAAGGTCACCGACGACCTCGACGGCCTGGTCGTGCGCCTGCCGGAAAGCCAGCACTAGGCGACCGGGGACAGCTACCGTCTATCGACGGAAGCAGTCCCCCATCAGAACCCCATCTCGCGCTGGCCGCTCTCGACCACCGCCGCTTCCGGCAGGTGGCAGGTGAAGGTCGCGCCCTGGTTCGGCTCGCTCTCCAGCGCCACCCAGCCGCCGTGCAGCTCGACCAGCGCCTTGACCAGGGCCAGCCCCAGGCCCGGTCCGCCGCGCTCGCGGCCGACGAAGCGGTCGAAGATGTGCGCCTGGACATGGAACGGGATGCCCCGGCCGGTATTGGTCACCGCCAGCCGCACCTCGCCCGCGGCCCGGATGGCCGACAGGGTCACCGCGCCGTCCGGCGGCGTCTGGCGCAGGGCGTTCTCGACGAGATGGTCGATCGTCTGGCCCAGCCGCCGGGTGTCGCCGCGGATCAGGCCGATGTCGTCGCTCATCTCGAGCTGCAGCGCGACCTTCTGGGCCTCGGCCTGCTGCGCCCAGCGGTCGCGGGCCGCGGCCATCAGCTCGTCGACATGGACGTCGCCCATTTCCAGCGCCATCTCGCCGGCGTCGATGGCGGCGATGTCGAGCACATCGTCGATCGAGCGGCCGAGCTGCGTCGCCGCCTGGCGCACCGCGGCGAGGTGAGCCCGGCCGCGGTCGGGGATCGCCTCGCCCATGCGGTCGAGCAGCTCGGAGTAGCCGATGATCGTCGTCAGCGGCGTGCGCAGCTCGTAGGAGACGTTGCCGACGAACTCGCGCTTCAGCCGCTCGGCGCTGTCCAGCGCCGCCTCGCGGTCGGCCAGGGCGCTCTCCAGCCGCCGGGCGTCGGTGATGTCGGCGAAGGCGATCAGCGTCGCTCCGTCGGGCAGCGGCCGCGACTGGAACGAGACGATGCGGCCGTCGGAGGTGCGGTTCTCGCCCGACGTCGGGGCCCGCGCTTCCGGATCGGGGTCGGCGACCCGGCCCTTCAGCTCGCGCCAGAAGGCCATGTCATGCAGGCGCGGCACGCACAGGTCGACGACCCGCTCGAAGTCTCCGGCGGCCTCCATGTCAGCGGCCGAGACGTTCCAGAACCGTTCGAAGGCCTCGTTGTGCAGCCGCAGGCGGCCGTCCGAGCCGAACACCACCACCGCGTCGTTCAGCTTGTCGAGCGTCGCCTGCTGGACCTTGAGCTGGGCGTTGTACTGGGCCTTCAGCTTCAGGTCGTCGGTGATGTCGGAGAACAGCAGCAACAGGCCGCCCATCGGATGCGGCTGGCGCACCAGGCGCAGGGTGCGGCCGTCCGGCAGCAGCCACAGGTCGTCCGGCTGCGGGCCGAGGGTCTCGTAGCGGGCCAGCTCGGCCGCCTTCCAGCGGGCGTACTCGGGCGTCTCCGGCAGGCGCTGGCGCTGGCGCAGGCGGTCGAGGATCTCGCCGTGGGTCGGACGTTCCGACAGCCAGGCCGGCTCCAGCCCCCAGAGAGAGGCGAAGGCGGCGTTATGGAACACCAGCCGGCGGCTGGCCCCGAAGATGGCGACGGCCTCGGCGATGTGGTTCAGGGTCTCGTCGTGGGCCTCGACATGGCGCTTGAAGGCGTCCTGCGTCTCCTCGGCCTGGGTGACGTCGATGGTGCGGACGCCGACGCCGCCGCCTTCCAGCGGCTGGGCGATGATGCGCATGGCCCGCCGCCGCCCGTCCAGCGACAGCCAGCGGGTCGCCTCGCGCCGCTCGCCCAGGTTGGCGGCCTCGGCGGCCAGCATGTCGGCGCCCTTGTCCAGCGACAGGCCGCGGGCGGCGGCGTCCAGCGCGCTGGCCGCGCCGACGGCGTCAAGCCAGGCGGCGTTGGCCCATTGCACCGCGCCGTCCGCGCCCGCGATCCAGGCGGGCTCGCCGGCGGCGTTCAGGAAGGCCGCCAGGCGCGCCGCGCTCGGCAGCGCCGTCTCCTCGGCCGAGGAGGCCGTCAGCCGCAGCCAGGCCAGAACGCCGGCCGCGCGCCCCTCGACCGAGACGACGCCCTTCGACCCGCGCGCCTCGAAGGCGCAGGGCTCGCCGCGTTCGAACAGGCCGCGCAGCCGGGCGGCGTGGTCGGGATCGGCGCGCATCAGGGCGTTGACCATCGCCTGGGCGTCGGCGGACTCCAGCCCGAAGGCGGCGGCGCAGCCGGCCAGGGCCTCTTCTCCGGAGGCGAGGTGGGCGCGGCCGTCGTCGACGACGAGCAGCGCGCTGTCGAAGGCCTCGGCCGAGGCCTGGGCGGCCTCGACGGCCATCTCCGCCGCCTCGAGCCGGTCCTGCATCCGGCGCAGGCGACGGTCCATGGCCCGCTTCTGGGCGAGGCTCCAGAGCGCCGCGCACAGGGCCAGGCACACCGCGCCCGCCGCCGCCGCGACGATCAGGTGCATCTCAGTCATTGGAGCCCGGCCCGAATCATCCTTCCGGCAAGATAGACAAGGAGAGTCCGCGCCGCGACAGCGGAAGCGGCGGCGCGACACTGGCGAAGCGCGCCCCGCCGCGCCATGTTCCCGGCATGAGCAGATCCTTCGGCCTCGCGCCCTCCCTCGACGACTTCGCCGCCCTCGCCGAGCAGGCCTTCGCGGACCTGCCCGAGCCGTTCCGCAGCCTGGCCGCCGAGGCGCAGATCCGGGTGCAGGACTTCGCCGACGACGAGACCCTCGACGAGATGGGCATCCAGGACGCCTTCGAGCTGACCGGCCTCTACCACGGCGTCGACCTTTCGCGGCGCTCGGTGCTCGACGTCGCTCCCGCCGCGCCGATGATCTTCCTCTACCGCCGGCCGATCCTCGACGAATGGGCCGAACGCGGCGACGTCGCGCTGGAGGATCTGGTCGTCCATGTGCTGGTGCACGAGATCGGCCATCACTTCGGCCTTTCGGACGACGACATCGACCGCATCGAAGCCAGGGCGTGACCGAATCAGCTAGTTCGCCGCCCGCAGCCTGAGGATCGCCCCATGCACGCGCCCGCCTTCGACTACGACGCCGTGACCCGCGACATGCCCGAGGCGCGGGTGGCGCGGGGCGAGAATTACGCCGCCAAGGGCTGGGCCAGCATGGTCGACTGCTCGCCGTCCGGCGTGCTGGCCCATGTGCTGGGGGAGCAGGGCATCGCCTACGTCGTCGAGGTCGGCGCACGCGACGCCTCGGACGCCCGCTGCACCTGCAAGGACTTCGCCGACACCGGCCTGCGCTGCAAGCACGTGGTCGCCACGGTGCGCACGGTGCTCGACGCCGACCCGGAGACGCTGGCCGACGTCGCCGACCGCCTGCCGCGCCTGCTCGACATGCTCGAGATGGAGGAGCGCGACGACGCCGACCTGCTCATCGAGCGCGCCCGCCGCGATCCGGCCCTGCTGCGCGAACTGGAAGGCGAGGCGGCCGAGGACTGACGGCGCGGGGGCGACCCCCGCTTGACCGCCCGTTAAGCCGCGCATGCGACGGTGCCGCCATGCCGACCGCGCGCCCGATCACGCCCGAACAGCTGGCCACCCTGAGCCACGAGTTCCGCACCCCGCTGAACGGCGTGCTGGGCATGGCCCGGCTGCTCGAGGGCACGAAACTGACCGCCGAGCAGAAGGCCTATGTCGCCGCCCTGCGCGAAAGCGGCGACCACCTGCTGTCGCTGGTCAACGACGTGCTCGACCTCGCCCGCCTCGGCGAGGGCCGCATCGAGCTGCATCCGTCGCGCTGCGACCTCGCCGACCTGCTGCGACAGGTCGCCGAGCTGATGAGTCCGCGCGCCCAGGACAAGGGCCTGGAGATCGCCTGGACCGTCGCCGCCGACGTGCCGCCGGTGCTGGCCGACGAGGGCCGCCTGCGACAGGTGCTGCTCAACTTCGCCGGCAACGCGGTGAAGTTCACCGAGACCGGCGGCGTGCTGCTGTCGGCGCGGCTCACCAAGCGGGGCCGGCTCCGGCTCGCCGTGCGCGACACCGGCCCGGGCGTGCCGGCGGCGCTGCGCGAGAAGATCTTCGAACCCTTCGTCCACGCCGACCCGATGCACGGCGGCGCCGGCCTCAACGGCGCGGGGCTGGGCCTGGCCATCGTCCGGCGCCTGGCCGGGGCGATGGACGGCGACGTCGGCGTCGACGACGCCCCGGGCGGCGGGGCCGAATTCTGGCTCGAGGCCCCGCTGCCGGCCGCCGGCGTCGCCCCGGCAGACGGCCCGCTGACCGGCCGCTTCGTGGCCGTCGCCTCCCCCAGCCCGGTGCTGCGCGAGGCGGCCGTGCTGCAGATCGAGGCGCTGGGCGGCCGGGCCGCCGCCACCGCCAGCCTCGAGGACCTGCTCGTCGTCGCGCCGCCCGACGCGGTGTCGGCGCAGGCGATCGGGCGGCGTCTCGGG
>CALKHU010000117.1 GCA_937991555.1 uncultured Caulobacter sp. | reverse complement strand
GGAGGCCCGGCGGCGACGGGCGCGGGCGCGGGTGCGCGACCTCGAGGCCGCGCTCGCCGACAGCGACGCCGCCGCTGCGCGCGAGGCCGAAGATGACGCGGGACGTCTGGCGGCGCTCAGGGCCGGGATCGCAGAGCGGGCGAGGCGGCGGGACGAGGCGCGCGAGCGGCTGGCGGCGTCCCTGGCCAGGGCGCGGGAGGCGGCGGACCGCTGACCTGACGGCGCCCTTGCCGGGCGCGAACGCCGCCCGTATCAGCGTTCCATGACGCAGACCCCGCCGGAGAGGGCCCCCGCGCCCCGGTTCGCGGCGGCGTCCCTGATCGCCGTGATCTTCATCAACATGCTGGGCTTCGGGATCATCGTCCCGTTGCTGCCCTTCTACGCCCAGTCCTTCGAGGCGCAGCCCTGGCAGATCGCGCTGATCTTCTCGGCCTATTCGGTCGGCGCCTTCTTCGGGGAGCCGTTCTGGGGGCGGCTGTCGGACCGTATCGGACGCAAGCCGATCCTGATCTCGACGATCACCGCCAACTGCCTCTGCTACCTGGCCCTCGCCTTCGCGCCCAACATCTGGATCGCCTTCCTGATCCGCCTCGCGGGCGGGCTGGCGGCCGGCAATGGCGCTGTCATCCAGGGCTACATCGCCGACGTCACGCCGCCCGAGAAACGGGCCCGGCAGCTCTCGTACCAGGGCGCCGCCTGGAATGTCGGGCTGATCGTGGGCCCGTCGATCGGCGGCCTGTTCGCGCGGACCGACGCCGGGCCGGCCGGCTTCCAGATTCCGCTGTTCATCGCCGCCGGCCTGGCGTTGCTCTGTGTCGTGGCCATCGCCCTGGTCATCCGCGAGAGCCGGGTCCGCGAGGAGGCCAACAGCCGCCGGCCGAGCCGTTGGGGCGCGGCGCGAGAGGCGCTCGGCCATCCGGTGATCGGACGTCTGATCCTGCTGACCTTCCTCGTCGGGTTCGCTTTCACCGGCATCGAGTCGGTGTTCGGCCTGTGGGCCCATGCGCGTTTCGGCTGGGACCCGCGGGAGATCGGCGTCGCCTTCGCCTTCGTCGGGATCACCGCCTTCCTGAGCCAGACCTTCGTCAGCGGGCCTCTGTCCGAGCGATTCGGCGAGGGCCCCATGCTGGCGGTCGGCATGGCGGTGACCACGATCGCCATGAGCCTGCAGATCGTGTCGCCGAACGGCGTCGTCACGACGATCCTGATGTGCGTCACCGCCGCCGGCCAGTCGGTCGCCTTCCCGAACGTGGGGGCGATGATCTCGCGGTCGGCCGACCCGCACCGGCAGGGGCAGATCATGGGGCTGAACAACGCCGGCGGGGCCGCCGCGCGCGTCGCCGGGCCGCTCTGCGTGAGCCTTGTGTTCGCCGCCTGGATCAACGCCCCGTTCGTCCTGGCGGCGCTGATCATGGCGCCGGCGATCCTGCTGGCCCTGTCGGCGAGCCGCCGCGCCCGCGCATCCCGCTGAAGTCCGCTTCCCCTTCGCGGCCGGGGGCGTCTAGGTTGCGCGCCGACAGAACAAGGGAGAGCACCATGGACCTTCAGCTCAAGGGCAAGAACGCCGTCATCCTGGGCGGCACGCGCGGCATCGGCCGGGCCATCGCCGAGACTCTCGCCGCCGAGGGCGCCAACGTCGCCGTCTGCGCTCGCAACGCCGGGCAGGTTTCGGAGACCGTCGAGGCGCTGGCTGCGGCCGGCGTGCGCGCGACCGGCGCCAGCGTCGACATCATGGACGGGGCGGCGCTGAAGGCCTGGATCGAGGCGGCCGGGGCCGAACTCGGCGGCATCGACATCCTGGTGTCCAACGCCGGGGCCATGGCCCAGGGCGGCGATCCGGCGTCGTGGGAACAGAACTTCCGCCTCGACGTGCTGGGCATGGTCAACGCCTTCGACGCCGCCAGGCCGTTCCTGCTGAAGTCGGCCGAGGCGACCGGCGACGCGGCCTTCGTGATCATCGCCTCGGTGTCGGCGGCCGAGGCCGACAACGCCGCCTCCTACGGACCGATCAAGGCGGCCCTGATCCACTTCGCCAAGGGACTGGCGCGGCAGTACGCGGGCAAGCACCTGCGCACCAACGTCGTCTCGCCCGGCACCGTCTATTTCGAGGGCGGCGTCTGGCACATGGTCGAGAAGAACCTGCCCGAGATGTTCAAGGGCGCGATGGAGCGCAATCCGATGGGCCGGATGGCGACGCCGCAGGATGTCGCCAACGCCGCGGTCTTCCTGGCCAGCCCGGCGTCGTCCTTCACCAGCGGGGTCAACCTGCTGGTCGACGGCGCGATCAGCCGCCGGGTGAACTTCTGAGGCATCGGCCTTGCGCTGGGGGCCGCGCGCCTGCCAGCCTGCGGCCAGGGAGAGGCGCATGATCAGTTTCGAGCTCGACGAAGAGCAGGTGATGATCCGCGACAGCCTGACGGCTTTCGCGGCGGAGGTGCTGGCGCCGGGGGCGCGGGCCATCGACGAGGCCGGCGTCGTGCCGGACGACGTCATCCGGCAGGGATGGGATTTCGGCCTGATCGCGGCCTCCATTCCCGAGGCCTACGGCGGCGGGGGCGGGGCGCGGTCGTGCATGACCAACGCCGTGGCGCTGGAGGCGCTGGGCGGCGGCTGCGCCAGCCAGGCGGCGGCGATCCTCGCGCCGGGCCAGTTCGTCAACGCCCTGATCGACTTCGGGACCGAGGACCAGAAGGCCGAGCACCTGCCGCGCTTCACCGGGGCCGAGCCGGTCGCCGCGGCGATGGCGCTGCAGGAGAGCCAGTTCGGCTTCGCGGCCGAGGCGCAGCGGACCGTGGCGACCCGCAAGGGCAACGGCTTCGTGCTCAACGGTGAGAAGCGGCTCGTCCCGCTCGGTGATCGCGCCGACACCTTCCTGGTCCTGGCCCGCGACGAGGGCGGAGAGGGGCTGGCGGCCGTGCAGGCCTATCTCGTGCCGCGCGACGCCGCCGGACTGACCGTGGAGCCGGAGAACGGCACCCAGGGGCTGAAGCCGCTCCCGAAGGGCAAGCTGAGGCTCGACTCCGTCGAGCTGCCGGGTTCTGCCCGGCTGGGGGGCGACGCCGGCGTCGATGCGGCGCGGCTGCTCAGCCAGGCGCGGGTGGGGGCGGCCGCTCTGGCCGTCGGCCTGTCGCGCCAGGCGACCGACTTCGCCATCCCCTATGCCCGGGAGCGGGTCGCATTCGGCGAACCGATCGGCCGCAAGCAGTCGATCGCCTTCATGCTCGCCGACATGCACATCGAATGCGAGACCATGCGGTGGATGGTGTGGAAGGCGGCCAGCCTGCTCGAACACGACGATCCGGGCGCCGTTAAGGCCTCGGTGCTCGCCCAGGACTACGTTCGCCGTAAGGCCGTGAAGATCGCCGACGACGCGCTGCAGATCTTCGGCGGCCACGGCTTCATCCGCGACCTGCCCCTCGAAATGTGGCTGCGCAACGCCCGCACCCTGACCGTCGTCGACGGTCCGGTGTCGGTCTAGGAGGCTCCGACGATGGCTGATTTCCGTCTCTCCAACATCGACCAGCAGATCCTCGACAAGGTGGTCGAGGTCGGCAACTCGACGACGGCGTTCACCCGCTACTACGAGGACCACGAGCACGAGACCCCGCCGGCGCGGCTGGAGGGCGAGCGCGGCTTCGAGGAGGTCTTCCCGCTGTTCGGCCAGCGCAAGCCGGACGACACCCCGATGATGACCTTCATGATGGCGGTCAGCATCGCCCGCGGATCGGCCATGGGCGTGACGCGCGGCCTCGGCCTGGCCATGCCGACCGGTCGCCCGAGCGGCCTCGGCAACGCAGCGCTGCAGTCGGCCGGCACGCCTGAACAGAAGGCCAAGTGGGGCGACCTGTTCCTCGCCATGTCGATCACCGAGCCGGGCGTCGGGTCTGACACCAAGGCGATCCAGGCCACCGCCCGCCTCGACGGCGACGAATGGGTGATCAACGGCGACAAGATCTTCGTCACCGACGGGGTCAAGTGCGACGGCGCCGTCGTCTGGGCGACCATCGACAAGTCGGCGGGCCGGGCGGGCATCAAGTCGTTCCTCGTCCTCAAGGGCGCGCCGGGCTTCGAACTGGTCCGCCAGGAGAAGAAGCTGGGCATCCGTTCATCGGACACCGCCGCCTACGCCTTCCGCGACTGCCGCGTGCCGCGCGACGCCCTGCTGGGCGGCGACGAGACCGTGCCCAAGGACGGCGGCTCGGCCGGCTACAAGGGCGTGATGAAGACCTTCAACATGACCCGCCCCGCCGTCGCGTCGGGCGGCGTGGCGAAGGCCAAGGGCGCGCTGGACTTCGCCAGGGCGGAACTGGCCAAGGAAGGCGTCGAGGTCGACTGGGAGCAGAGCTTCAGCCAGCGCGGGGCCGTCGAGCAGCGGCTGATCGAGATGGAGGCGGACACCGAAGCGGCGACGCTGTCAGTCCTCCACGCCGCCTGGCTCAATGACATGCGGCGGTCCAACAACCTCGAGAGCTCGGTCTGCAAGGCCAAGGGCGGCGAGGTCTGCCGGACCATTCCGCAGGCGGCGATGGAACTGCTCGGCGGGATGTCGGTCAGCCACGACCACCTGGTCGAGAAGTACCTGCGCGACGGCCGCATCAGCGACATCTACGAGGGCACCGGCCAGATCCAGCGGCTGATCATCGCCCGCGAGATCCTGGGCTTCTCGTCGGAGGAACTGACCTGATGGGCGACACCGGCCTGACGATTGAGACCGATGGCGAGGTGGACTGGGTCACGCTCGACCGGCCCGACCGGCTCAACGCCCTCAACCAGCCGCTGACCGACGCCCTGCTGGCCTATTTCGAAGGCAAGCGGCGGGACACCGGCACCCGGGTGATCGTGCTTCGCGGCGCCGGCCGGGGTTTCTGCTCCGGCGCGGACCTGAAGGCGGGCGCCCAGCCCGACCGTCTGCGCGACGGGCCGAACGGCGACTGGACGCTGCGCGATCTGCTCAAGGCCATGCGCGCCTGCCCGCAACCGATCATCTGCCTGGTGCATGGCGCGGCGGCGGGCGGCGGGCTGGCCATCGCCCTGGCGGCCGACGTCATCGTCGCCGGCGAGAGCGCCGTGTTCCATCCGGCCTTCATCAAGATCGGCCTGTCGGGCAGCGAACTGGGCGTGAGCTGGCGGCTGCAGCGGACAATCGGTGTTTCGAAGGCGCGGGAGATGCTGCTGACGGGCCGGCCGATGGACGCCGCCGAAGCCCTGCGCACCGGCCTGATCTCCGGCGTCGTTCCGGACGAACGGCTCAAGGCTCATGGCGCGGCGCTCGCCGAGGACATGCTGAAGGCCGCGCCGGACGCCCTGCGCATCTCCAAGCGGACCTTCGACGCCACGCTGGAGACGCCCGGCTTCGAGGCGGCGCTGGAGATCGAGGAACGCGGCCAGATCCAGGCCATCCGCGCCGGCGCCCGGGCCAGGGAACTGGCGGCGAAGGGCTAGGGGCTGGCGGGCGAGAGGGCGCGACTCGCGCGCTCTGTCGAACGACGGAAGCGCTGCGACAGGTATGGTGCGCCAGGAACGAGGGGGACGTGCATGAGCGAGAGGAAGGCGACCGGAGTCGAGGACCTGAACAGGACGCTGGGCCTGGTCCGGCGGGTCGAGATGGATCCGGTCGGCCGGGCCGTGCTCGAGTACGAGGCGGGGCTTCACATGTGCCATTCCGGCGGGGTGGTGCAGGGCGGGTTCATCACCGGCTGGATCGACGCGGCCATGGCCCACGCGGCGATCGCCATGGCGGGCGACCAGATTGTGCCGATGTCGCTCGAGCTGAAGGTCAGCTTCTTCGCGCCGGCGCGTCCGGGCCGGGTGTTCGCCGAGGCCTGGGTCGAGCGCAAGGGCAAGCGCACCTGCTTCTTCGAGGGGCGCCTGCTCGATCCGGCCGGGACCGTGTTGGCCAAGGCCAGCTCGACGATCATGCTGGCCGAGCGGAACCGTGTCGAAGCCTCGGCCAGGGCCGCCGCGGGCTGACGGCCTCGTGGGGAGAGACGTGATGAAGACCATCCGGACCGAGGCCCACATTCCTGCGCCGCCGGCGAAGGTCTGGGCGGTGCTGACCGACTTCAGCGCCTATTCCCAGTGGAACCCGCTCAACATCCGCGTCGAGGCGAAGGGCGCGCCACGACTGGGCGCCAGGCTCGACACCACCTTCGTCAATCCGGCGGGCAAGCCCGGGGCGACCGTCCGCCAGACGGTGACCCTGAGCCGGTTCGAACCGGAGCGGGCGCTGGCCTGGACCGGCGTCGTGCCGCTGCTGTTCAAGGGCACGCACCATTTCACCCTGTCGCCGGAGGGAGACGGGACGCGGCTGCTGCACGGCGAGGACATGGGCGGGCTGATCGCCATGACCTTCTCCGAGGCGCAGCTGCTGCGCGATTTCGTCCCCTGGTACGAGGCGGTGAACCGGGCGGTCGCCGCGCGGGTGTTGACGCTTCCTTAGCGGCGGCCCGGCGAGCGTGCGGGCATGCCCGCACGCGCCCCCAGTTCCCGCCGCTCCCGGCGCTCGCCCCGCCGGCTGGCGCTGCTCTGCGCCCTCGTATTCGCTGCGCCGTCGGCGCTCTACCTAGCCCGGGGAGGCTTCGCGAACGAGGCCGGGGCTACGGTTCTGGCAGAGGCGCCGCCGGCCGGGACAGCGGTGGCCTGGGCCGACATCCGCGTCACCGACGGCGACACCTTCCGCATCCGCGAGGAACGCATCCGCATCGCCAACATCGACACCCCCGAGATGCCCGGGCGCGCGCGCTGCGACGCCGAGGCCGAGCTGGCGCTGGCGGCCAGGGCGCGGCTGAGCCGGCTGCTGGCGGCGGGGGACATCCGTCTGGCGCGCGAGGGCGTCGATCGCTACGGCCGCACCCTGGCGCGCGTCAGGGCCGGCGGCGTCGACGTCGGCGACCAGCTGGTCCGCGAGCGTCTGGCGCAACGCTGGATGGGCCGGAAGGCGAGCTGGTGCTGAGCGCGGCTGACGGCGCCTCCGCATCCCATTGACGGATTATTTTATCCGGGTAAAAGAGCCGGGCATTCACGGAGATGCCCCATGTCCGGCGCCGCCTACACCGCCTTCCTGAACGACCGACGCCTCGCGTCGGGATCGCTGACCGACATCCTGGGCGCCATCGCGGCGCACGACGAAGGCCGCCGGGCGATGGTGTTCGACGACACCACCGGCGAGCTGGTGAAGCTCGGGCGGCCCGAAGAGATCGAACGGGCGTCCTCCGGCGCGCTCGCCGAGGTCCGGGACCTGCGCGTCAGCCTGCTGCCGCGGCACGCGGCCTGGCTCGCGGCGCAGGCCGGCGGTCCGTCGGCGGCGATCCGGCGACTGATCGACGCCGCGCGCCGCGACGGCGTGGGCCGCGACCGGCAGGCGCGGGACGCAGCCTACCGGTTCCTGTCGATGACGGCCGGAGACCGTCCCGGATTCGAGGAGGCCTGCCGGGCGCTCTATGCTGGAAACAGCGAACGCTTCGAGCAGGCCGCACGGGACTGGCCGGCCGACCTTCGGCGCTACGCCCAGAGGCTGGCGGGCGAAGGCTGGGTCGCGGTCAGCCGGCCGCCGGTTCCGGCGTCCTGATCATCATCGCCTCCAGCGCCGCGCGGAGGGACGGGGCCAGCGGGCTCGATCCCTCCGCCGAAGCCTGGACGAAGGTCGTGGTGCAGACGCCGACGCAGCGGCCCTTCTGGAACATCGCCTGGCCGATCTCGTAGGACGCCGTGCCGATGCGCAGGATCCCGGACCGAACCTCGAACTCGTCGGGATGGAAGACCTCGCCGAGGTAGGTCACCCGACTGTCGGCGGTGACGATCCGCACCCGGTCCATGAGGTTGGCGGCCGTGAACACCGCGCGCGAGAACCTGGCGCGGGTCTCGTCATAGTAGGCGGCGACGGCGATGTTGTTGATGTGGTGCAGGCCGTCCTCGTCGCGGTAGCGCGTCTGAATCAGGAAGCTGTGCGGATAGACGGCGGGATCCTGGCGCCAGGCGGGCGGTTTCATGCTGGGACTCGATGACCGATCGGGAAGGCGGGAGCCTAGGCGGGCGCCGTTGCGGCAGTCCACGCCTCAGGCGCGGCGAAACAGCAGCGACAGATTGTTGGCCGGCATGGCGACGCGTTCTTCGAACGTCAGCCCATTGGCCGCCGCCTCCGCCCTGACCGCATCGAGGTCGCGCAGGCCCCAGGCGGGGTCGCGTCGGCGCAGGTCGGCGTCGAAGGCGAGGTTGCCGGGCGCTGTCGCCACGCCGGCCTCCAGGTAGGGGCCGTAGAGGCAGAGCACGCCGCCCTCAGCGAGCACGCGCGCGGCGCCGGCCATCAGACCCCGGGTCGCCGCCCAGGGGGCGATGTGGATCATGTTGATGCAGACGACGGCGTCGGCCCGTTCGGCGGGCCAGGTTTCGGGCGCGGACGCATCCAGCGCGAGGGGCGGGCGCAGGTTCGCCAGGCCCGCCGCCCCGACCCGCGCGGCGATGATCGACCTCGCCTCCGGGCTGGCGTCGGTCGGCTGCCAGGTGAGGCCCGGCAGCGCCTCGGCGAACCAGGCGGCGTGTTCGCCCAGGCCGCTGGCCACCTCCAGAACGGTCCCGGCGGGCGGAAGCCAGCGAGACAGCACCGCCAGGAGCGGCTCGCGGTTGCGGGCGGACGACGGCGAGGCGGGGAGGGCGGTCATGGGGACAGCCGGTCGACCTGGCCGTCGATGACCCGCCGCACCGCTGCCAGGCGTTCGCCGCCGGCGTCGGACCAGGCGAGATACTTCAGCGCCACCGGCCGCACGATGCTGAAGGACGTCAGGCTGGAGACCAGCAGAAAGGCCTCGATCCGCACAGCCTCGGTCGGCCGGTCGGGCAGGATCCAGCCGATCAGGCGGGCGATCAGGTCGACGCCGGGCGCCCAGACCTGGCCATAGAGGATGTCGAACGCCGGGCCAGGTTCGGCCATCTCGCGCAGCACGAAGCCGGTCCAGACCTCCGCCTCGCGCGTGCCGACCAGCAGCTCGGCGAGCGCGCCCAGAACGGTCTTCAGCGCCGCCCGGGCCGCCTCGGGCGACGGGTCCGGCGGCAGCGCGGTCCAGGCGCCCGCGATCGGCGACAGCAGGCGCTGGCCGTAGCGATCGACGATCTCCTGGGCGCAGGCCAGGTACAGCCCCTCCTTGCCCCCGAAGTAGTATCTCAGCGCCGGCAGGCTGACCCCGGCCTCTTCGGCGATCTGGCGCGTGGTCGCTCCCTTGAAGCCATCGGCTCCGAACGCCGCCAGCGCCGATTCGAGGATACGGCCGCGCGCTTCGTCGCCCTTGCGGTAGCGGGCGGTGACGCTGGTCTCGGCGGGAGGGGCGGGCGGCAAGCGACGATTCCTGTGACTTGCCACAATCTATATCGCGCGATACGGACCCCAAAGCATATCAAGCGATACAGATTCTGTGCGGGGCCTGCGATGACCGAACCGACCTCCTACCTGGGCTGGAAGATCGACTACGCCAGTCCGAAGGGCGAGCCGGCCTTCCTGCACCCCTCGTCGATGGCCTGGCGGATCTACAAGAACCCGATCGCGCTCGGGATCGGCGGCGTGGCGGCGGTGCTGCTCGAATTCGCCGACGCGCGCATCCGGTCCGGCGTCTGGGACCACTCGACCTACAAGGCCGACCCGATCGGGCGCAGCAAGCGCACCGGCATCGCCGCCATGGTCGGCGTCTATGGCCCCCAGAGCGCGGCCAGGCGCGTGATCCAGGGCGTCACCAACATGCACGCCAAGGTCAACGGGGTGACGCCGAAGGGCGAGGCCTACAGGGCGCTCGATCCGGAGCTGCTCGACTGGGTCGCCGCGACGGCGGGCTATGGCTTCCTGAACGCCTACGACCGCTTCGTCTCGCCGCTAAGCGAGGCGGAGAAGACGCGGTTCTACAGTGAGGCCTCGGCGATCCCGGCCCTGTACGGCGTGCAGTATTCTCCGAAGTCCACGGCCGACTTCATGGGCATGATGGAGAAGCTGGCGCCGCGCTTCGAGCCGCACCCGATCGTCGACGAGTTCCTCGGCATCATCCAGTCGGGAACGGCGGCGCCGACCGTGCCGAAGTTCCTGCACCGCGCGCTGGCGCGGGCGTCGGTCTCGCTGTTGCCCGACCTGGTCCGAGACAAGCTGCAGCTGGGCCGGGCGTATGACCTGACGCTGGCCGACCGCCTGGCCCTCAAGGCCGCCGGCCGCCTGGCGGAACGCCGGTTCGATCCGGCCTCGCCGCCGGCCCAGGCCAGCACGCGGCTCGGCCTGCCCGCCGACTTCCTGTGGCGAAAGCCGGCCGAGCAGGCGCGGCTGCTGCGGGACGCGGGGCTGGAGAAGTCGACAGCGGAAGCGGCGTAGCTCTTCCGTCATCCTCGGACCTGTTCCCAGGACCCATGCTTGATGACCCGACGAAAAGGCGCGGAGTGATCCGGGTTCTACTTGCCCGTCGCCGTGTTCATGGGTCCTCGCGACGAGCGCGAGGATGGCGGGTGTGGGCGTTCAAAGGAAAACCCCCGATCTTGCGACCGGGGGTTCCTGTCTTTCGAGCCGAAGCTGAAACCGCCTACGCGGCCTTCTGCAGCGACTTCGTCAGGATGCCGACGGCGGCGTCGCGGTCGATCTTCTCGATCGCGGCGACTTCGCGGGCCATGCGGTCCAGCGCCGACTCATAGAGCTGACGCTCCGAGTAGGACTGTTCCGGCTGGTTCTCGGCGCGGTGCAGGTCGCGGACCACCTCGGCGATCGAGATCAGGTCGCCGGAGTTGATCTTGGCTTCGTACTCCTGGGCGCGGCGCGACCACATGGTGCGCTTCACGCGGGCGCGGCCCTTCAGGGTGGTCAGCGCCTTGGTCACGATGGTGCCTTCGGCCAGCGGGCGCAGGCCGGAGGTGACGGCCTTCTTGGTCGGAACGCGCAGCGTCATCTTCTCGTGGTCGAAGGTGATGACATAGACCTCGAGCGACATGCCGGCGACTTCCTGGGTCTCGATCGCGCGGATCGTGCCGACGCCGTGCGCCGGGTACACCACGTGATCGTCGACCGAAAACGCCAGACCTTGCTTGCTCATCAGATCGTCCTTCTCTAGCACCCTGTCCGCGGGTGTTCTCCGCGGGCCGCAGCGTCGATGCCGGCGGCGTCCGTAGCCTGGACAGAGACGACAAGAATCCCGACCGCGGCTGCGCCCCGGAGGATTCGATATCGAATTGAACAGGTCTCTAGGACACCCTCGCCCTTGTGTAGGCGCGCCGTTCGGTTGCGGCTGTTCTTGAACCAAGGCGCGACGGCGGACCCGTCACGTCAGTCAAGACCCTATCACAAAAATGAACACAAAGAAAGGGTTGCGGAATCCCAGCGGAGCGCTCGGGATTCGCGAGGCCGGGCCTCAGCTGCCCGAGCCGGGCTTCTCGCTGAAGTACTTCTCGAACTTGCCGGTCTCGCGCTCGTACTGTTCCTTGTCCGCCGGCGGTTCGCCCTTGACGGTGATGTTCGGCCAGACCGCGGCGTACTCGGAATTGATCCGCAGCCACTTGCCGTCGGGCTCGTCCTCGGTGTCCGGCTTGATGGCGTCGACCGGGCATTCCGGCTCGCAGACGCCGCAGTCGATGCATTCGTCCGGGTTGATGACGAGGAAGTTCTCGCCTTCGTAGAAGCAGTCGACCGGACAGACCTCCACGCAGTCCATGAACTTGCACTTAATGCAGGGGTCGGTGACGATGTAGGTCATCGGAAATCGAGACTGTCCAGACGTTGCGGCGCGGGGCCTTTTCGGAGGCGAGGCCCGGCTTGTCAATGCGGCGAGGTCTCGCGGCCGGTTCAGGAAATCTGCGGGCCCGCGCCGGCGGCGGGCAGCGCCGTATAGAGCCCCTGCGCCTCGCGCGCCGGCCCACGCCGCTCGCCGAACGCGTCGATGCGCACCGCGATGACCCGTCCGCCGAGGGCGAAGACCAGCTCGTCGCCCAGCTTCAGGCCGCGCGAGGCCTTGTCGAGGCGGCCGGCGTCGCCCGCCCGGGTCAGGCGGACGCGCCCTTCGTCGACATAGCGGGCGGCCATGGAGCGGGTCTTGAAGAACCGGGCGCGCCAGAGCCAGACGTCCGCGCGGCAGGACCCGGCGTCGGTCACGGGCGCACGGCCTTGGCACGGCGACGCGGCTTGCGGCGGCGCTGTTGCGGCGCGGGCGGCGGGATCCTGAGCTCCGCGAGGGCCGCGAAGGGCGATCCAGCGGGCGGCGGCTTCACCGGCTCGGCCTTCGCCTTCTCGCCGCGGCGGCGCCAGACGGTCGGTTTCGCCCGGCCGGTCGGGACGAAGCCGAGGGCGCGCAGGATCGCGTCGGCGTCCGTTTCGGTCCAGCCGAGCGCCGCCAGGTCGTCATGGGAGAGGGCCATGCCGACGCCGGGCCTGAAGCCGGCGCGCAGCCGCTCGTCGAGCAGCTCGAGCTGGAGCGCCGGAACGGCCAGGGCGCCCACGGCCCGCAGGCCGCGGGCGGCGAGGACGCGGCCGTCCGGCGTCGGCTTCGGCAGCGGCGAGATCCGGTCCGGCGACGGCCGCCAGTCGCCGCGCGTCATTGCCTGGGCGAAGGACAGCGCCTCCGGCTGGAGCAGGGCGGGCATGTAGAGGCTGAAGGCGCCGATGCGGACGCCCAGCCCGCGCAGGGTGCGGCGCTCCGCCTGGCTGAGCGCCTTCAGGTCGGCCTCGACCGGCCTGCGGTCGATCAGGCCGCCCGCCTCGACCAGCCGGTGGCCGATGCCGCGCGGCAGGCCTTTCAGCCGTCCCTCGGCGATCGCGCGTTCCAGCCGCGCGAGCGGCGCGAGCCGTCGCTCCCGCTCCGCCGCGACGTACGCCTGCAGCCGCTGGCGGGCGCGTTCGCGGGCAGGCTCTGGACCCAGCTCGCCGATCAGCCGCACCCGGCCGTCCGCGGCGAGGACGCCGGCGGCGCCGCCCCGCCACAGCAGGGCGCCGTCCGCGGCCAGGGCGAAGGCCTCGTCGGGTTCGGCCGCCAGCCTGCCGAGACGGCGGGCGACTTCCGGGCCCACGGCCCGCTGGGCGGCGCCGCGCAGCGCCTTCTCCTCCAGCGTGCCCGCCGCGGCGCGCGGCGCTTCGAAGGACAGGCCGTTGAGCCGGCCGACGAAATGGCCCTCCACCGTCACCGCGCCGTCGTCGGCGACGCCGGCGAGCAGGTCGCCGCGCTCGCCGAGCTGGCGCATCAGGACGCTGGTGCGGCGGTCGATGAAGCGCGCCATCAGCATCTGGTGCAGCGCGTCCGACAGCCGGTCTTCGAGATTGCGGGTGACGCCCTGCCAGTGGGCGGGATCGACCAGCCAGTCCGGCCGGTTGGCGATGTAGGTCAGGGTGCGGACCCCGGCGAGGCGCGTGGCGAGGGTGTCGATGTCGCCCTCGACGCGGTCCAGGGCGCGGAACTGGCCGGCCATCCAGTCCTCCGGCATCCGGCGCCGGCCCTGGGTGAGATGGTCGAACAGCGTGCGGACCAGCCGCATGTGCTCGTCGCTGGTCTGCTTGCGGAAGTCGGGAGTCTGGCAGACCTCCCAGAGCCTCTGCAGCGCGACCCGGTCGCGGACGCGGCGGGCGACGTCCTCGTCCTCCGCCATGCGCTTGAGCGCCGTCTCGTCGAGCGCCTCGCGGGCCAGCGACAGGCCCTCGCGCGGCGGCAGGGCGTCGAGGGAGCGGATCAGGCCCGGCAGGTTGTCGAAGTCGAGGCGATGGTTGCGCCACTCGGCGCTCTGCACCGGCTGGAACTCGTGGCTCTCGACGGCGGCGACGAGGTCCTCGTCCATCTCCTGCGCCTCGCCGGTGACTCCGAAGGTCCCGTCGCGCACGTGTCGGCCGGCGCGGCCGGCGATCTGGCCGATCTCCTGCGGGTGCAGCCAGCGTGTCTTGCGGCCGTCGAACTTGCGCAGGCCGGCGAAGGCGACGTGGTCGACGTCCATGTTCAGGCCCATGCCGATGGCGTCGGTGGCCACCAGGAAGTCGACCTCGCCGGACTGGTAGAGGGCGACCTGGGCGTTGCGCGTGCGGGGGCTGAGGCTGCCCATGACCACGGCGGCGCCGCCGCGCTGGCGGCGGATCAGTTCGGCGATGGCGTAGACGTCGTCGGCGCTGAAGGCGACCACGGCGCTGCGCCGGGGCAGCCGCGTCAGCTTCTTCGATCCCGTGTAGCGCAGGCTGGAGAAGCGCTCGCGCGAGACGATCTCCGCCCGGGGCAGGAGCCGGCGGATCAGCGGGGCCATCGTCCCGGCGCCGAGCAGCATGGTCTCGTGACGGCCGCGGGCGTGCAGCAGGCGGTGGGTGAAAACGTGGCCGCGCTCCGGATCGGCGCAGAGCTGGATCTCGTCGACCGCCAGGAAGTCGACCTCGCGGCCCAGCGGCATCGCCTCGACCGTGCAGACGAAGTAATTGGCCCGCGGCGGTACGATCTTCTCCTCGCCGGTGATCAGCGCCACCTCGCGAGGGCCCTTCACCCTGACGATGCGGTCGTAGATCTCGCGCGCCAGCAGCCGCAGCGGCAGGCCGATCATGCCGCTGTGGTGGCCCAGCATGCGCTCGACGGCGAGGTGGGTCTTGCCGGTGTTCGTGGGCCCGAGAACCGCCACGAGCCGGTGTTCGGGCTGGCCTGTGGAACGGTCGCTCATGATCGAAAGGTGGGAGAGTCGCGGGGTGTGAACAAGTAGCCGCGACGATCGTTCCGCGCGCCGCTAGCGGGCGTCGTGCACGACCCTGCCCGCGACGATGGTCAGGACCGGCTTCATCGTCGGCAGCCGGGTGGCCGGCGCGACCATGACATCCTCCGAGAAGACGCTGATATCGGCCGCCTGGCCCGGCTGCAGGCCGCCGACGTCGGTGCGCTGGACAGCGTGGGCGGCGCCCGTCGTGAAGGCGGCGAGGGCCGACTCGCGGGTCAGGGCCTCCTGCGGCCGCCAGTCGTCGCCGGACCGGCCGGCCAGGTCCCTGCGCGCGACGGCGGCGTAAAACTCTATGCGCGGGTCACCGACCTCGACGGGGGCGTCGGAGCCGAACGCCAGGCGGGCGTCGTCGAGCAGAAGGCTTTGCCAGGCGTAGGCGCCGTCAAGCCGGTCGGGGCCGAGGCGCGCCGGGGCGAAGTAGAGGTCTCCGATCGCATGCGAAGGCTGCATCGAGGCGACGACGTTCAGACGGGCGAAGCGCGGCATGTCGGCGCGACTGACGATCTGGGCGTGCTCGACCCGCCAGACCACCGCCTTCGCGGCCTCGGGATCGCTCGTGAGGACCTCGTCGAACCAGTCGAGCACCAGTCTCACGCCGCGGTCGCCGATGGCGTGCATGGCGACCTGGGCGCGAACGGACAGCGCCTGGCGGAGCATCGCCTGCGTCCGGCCGTGCTCGGCCAGCAGCAGGCCGGACGTGTCGGGCCGGTCGCTGTAGGGGGCCAGCAACGCCGCGCCCCGGGAACCGAGCGCCCCGTCCATGTAGAGCTTCACGCCGCGCACGCGGACCGTGCCGGTCGGATCTGCATAGGGGCCTCGCTTCAGCACCGCCGCCGAATCCCCGGGCGTCATGAACACATCCACCCGGATGGGGAGTCTGCCCTCCGCCGCCAGGGCCTCCAGCGCCCGGACATCGTCCGCCTCGGTGCTCATGTTGACCGCCCCGGTCCAGCCGCGGGCCGCGTAGAGGCTCACCGCCCGCTCAAGCGCCGCCTTGCGCCGCGCGAACGACAGGGGCGGCAGCCTGCGGTCGATCAGCGCCATGGCGGCGTCGACGAGCATGCCGGTCGGCTCGCCGGCGGCGTCCCGTTCGATGCGGCCGCCGGCCGGGTCCGGCGTGGCGGCGGTGATGCCGGCGAGATCGAGCGCGGCCGAGTTCAGGACGACGGCGTGCCCGTCGGCCCGCTGCAGCACCACAGGTCGGTCCGGTACAGCGGCGTCGAGGTCGGCGCGGGTCGGGAAGCGCTTCTCTGGCCAGTGGGTCTCGATCCAGCCCCGCCCGGTCAGCGGCTCCCTGCCCGGATGGGCGGCGTTCCATGCGGTGAGGGCCTCGACCAGCCCGGCGACGGACGTCGCCTGGTCGAGATTCAGCGTCATCTCGCGAAGGCCGACGCCGGTCAGGTGCACATGGGAGTCGACGAAGCCCGGAAAGGCGGCGGCGCCCTTCAGGTCGATCTCCGGCAGGCCCGCGGCCTGTGCCCGGGCCTCGTCGAGAGCGCCGATGAAGGCGACCTTGCCGTCACGCGCCACAAGCGCCTCGACCGCGCTTTCGCCCGTCGCGCCGATGACGTGGATCGGCCCGCCGAACAGCAGGAAGCCGTTCCCGGCGCCGAGGGCGGGAAGGGCGACGGCGGCGGCGGCGCTGGTCAGGAGGAAGCTTCGACGGTTCATCAGACGGCCCCCGGCCAGGCCCTCGCGGGCGGAACGGGGCGGACCATGGGGCGCGGGCGCGGCCCCCGTCAACGGCCCGGCGACGATCCGGTTAAGGCCGGGCGTGCGTGCGGGCGAACAGGCGCGAAACGAATCATGACCGAATCAGCGACCTCGCCCGATTCGGCATTTGTTCACCGCAAGATATTGTATCCCAAGAGCAATTAACCACAATCCGGAATCGTTGCCCCGCGGTCGCCTGGCGGGCGAAACTCGCGGCGGGGGAAGACGCGCATGACCGACCGACGCACCGTGATCCTGGGACTGGCCGCCGCGTCGCTGGCGCCAGCAGCCGTGGCGGAGACGCCGCCCCGGGTGCTGTTCGATGGAACCAGCCTCGAGGGCTGGACGGCCGTCGGCGACGCCGACTGGACGCTGGCCGACGGGGCCGTGAGCGCCAGCCGCGGCGGGATGAGCTTTCTCGTCACCCGGGACACCTATGCGGACTTCGCGCTGCGGGTCGAGGTCTGGGTCAGCGAGGACGCCAACTCGGGCATCTTCATCCGCTGTTCGGACCCGACGACGTTCACGCCGGCCAACGCCTATGAGGTGAACATCTTCGACCGGCGGCCGGACCCGACCTACGGCACCGGAGCCATCGTCGACCTGGCGGCCGTATCGCCGATGCCGAAGGCCGGCGGGCGGTGGAGCGTCATCGAGGTCAGCGCGCGGGGCGAGGTCCTGTCGGTGGCCGTCAACGGCCTGACCACCGTCGACCGGGTGCGCAGCGCCGCCCACCGGCAAGGCCCGATCGCGCTGCAGTACGGCGGCGGAACGGTGCGGTTCCGGCGCGTCGAAATCCGGGCGCTATGAGGGCCGTTCCAACGGTTAACGGCCGGCGGCACAGGAGCGAAACGAATCATGTCCGAATCGGCGACTTCGCCCGGTTCCTCACATGTTCGCCACAAGCTATTGTATATTAATATGGATTAACCATACGCGCTGAATCGTGCGGCGGCCGGCTCGAGGGGCAGGTCGAGGCCGTTCGCGACACAGGCGACCGTCCGGTAGAAGCCGCACAGCAGCAGGATCTCGAGAATCTGCGCCTCGTCGTAATGGGCGCGGAGCGCGGACCATTCGGCGTCGTCGAGCGTGGCCCGGTGGTGCAGCGCCTCGGCGGCCGCCACCAGGGCCCGCTCGGCGGGCGTCCAGCACCCGGTCTCGCCGGTGATGGTGGCGGCGATCTCCTCGCGGGTCAGCCGGGCCGGCCCCGCGAACACGGCGACGTGGACGCCCCACTCGTACTCGCAGCCGGCTAGGGCGCAGGTGCGGTCGATGACGATCTCCCGCTCGCGCAGCGACAGCGGTCCGCGGTCGAGCAGCGAGCCGGCGCGGAACTTCTTCCAGTGGCGGGCGCTGGTCGCCAGCGTGCGGAACAGGAGGAGCGGATCGGCGCCCGGCGGCATGACGGCGTCGAACGAAGCCTGGACGTCGCCGTCATAGGGCGGGGACAGCGGCGCGATCCTTGGCATGGTCCGGTCTCCTTGCTACGCTTTCCGTAACGCAGTGTTGCTACAAAATCAATAGCGGAGTGCAGATGGTCGAACCCCGGCCCCGGAGAACCGTGCGCGGCTCGATGACCGGCCGGCCGGTCATGGCGCTGCTGGACCTGCTGGGCCGCCGATGGGCGCTGCGGGTGATCTGGGAGCTTCGCGACGGCTGGCTGACCTCCCGACAGCTCCGGGAGGCCTGCGACGACGTCTCGCCGACCGTGCTGCAGGCGCGGCTGTCCGAACTGCGCGCGGCCGGGCTGATCGCCCTGCAGCATCGTCACGGCTATGAGCTTACGCCGCTGGGCCGCGAACTGCTCGACCAGTTCCTGCCGATCAACGCCTTCGCCGAACGCTGGGCGGCCGAAACCTTGCCGGAGAAGGGCTGAGCGACTCCAAACTTGACGCCCGGAGACTCTCTGCCTATACCGCCCCCTCTCGCGCGGAGACCCGGTCTTCGCGCGTCCGGATTTCTTTTGAAGGTCGCTTCCTATGTCGCGCCGCTGCGAACTCACCGGTGTTGGTCCGATGGTCGGTCACAACGTGAGCCACTCGAACATCAAGTCCAAGCGCCGCTTCCTGCCGGCGCTGTCGCCCGCCACGCTTCAGTCCGAAGCCCTGGGCCAGTCGTTCAAGCTGCGCATCACCAACGCGGCCCTGCGCACCCTGGATTTCAAGGGCGGCCTCGACGCCTTCCTCGTCAACGCCAAGGACGACGCCCTGTCGCCGCGCGCGCTGAAGATCAAGCGCCAGGTCAAGGCGAAGCTGGCCGAGAAGGCCGCGGCGTAAGCCACCGTCCACCGGACAGGTATGAAAAAAGGCCCGCGGAGCGATCCGCGGGCCTTCTTCGTTCAGGGCCCTGCCTCAGCGGGCGGCGAGGGTGACCGAGCTGGCCGGCGTGGCGGCGGCGTAGGCCGTCAGCCGGGCGTCGCCGATCTGGGCGACCGCGCGATCGACGCTGCGACGGACGCAGTCCGGATAGAGGTAGCCGGCCAGCGGTTCGCCGCCGAGATCGGCCCAGCACGCCTTGCTGGCGGCCTTGACCAGATCGGCGTGCAGCTGCTCGACCGACTTGCCGGCGACCGGCACGCGCACTTCGGCGGCCGAGGCCGACGCGATGGTCGCGCCCGAGGCGAGGACCGCCAGGACGGCGACGAGGGACTTCTTGAACTTGGACATACCGAGCACTCCCGAAAGGGGTTGGGTTTCAACCGCTTCCGGCGCGCTTCCCCTGATGGCCGCGGCTCATCGTCCGTCTTGATCCATCACCGGAACAGGTAGCGCGATTTTTCAGGTGATCAACGATTATGTTGCATTGCACTGTTCTGTCGCCCCGGGGCGTCAGCGCACAAGCAGCTCGCGTCCGGCCTGCCTGACGTCCGTGCAGCCGGTCAGGGCCATGGCCATCATCATCTCCTGCCGCAGGATCTGCAGCACATGGGCCACGCCGGCCTCGCCCCGGGCCCCGAGCGCCCAGGCCCAGGGGCGGCCGATCAGGCAGGCCCTGGCGCCCAGCGCCAGCGCCTTGACCACGTCGAGGCCCGACCGCACGCCGCCGTCCATCAGGATGGCGAGGTCGTCGCCGACAGCGTCGGCGATCGGGGGCAGGGCGCGGACGCCCGACAGCACGCCGTCGAGCTGGCGGCCGCCGTGGTTGGAGACGACGATGCCGTCGGCGCCGGCCTTGACCGCCTGGCGCGCGTCGTCCGGGTCGAGCACGCCCTTGATGACGATCGGGCCGTCCCAGTGGCTGCGGATCCAGTCCAGGTCGGCCCAGGTCAGGGTCGGGTCGAAGTTCCTGGTCACCCACGGCCAGAACTCGGCCATGCCCCTGGCCTCCGGAATCGCGGCCGCGAGGTTGCCGAAGGTGTGCGGCTTGCCGCCCAGCTGGACGTCCAGCAGCCAGCCGGGATGGGTGACGCCGTCGATGGCGCGCTTCAGCCCGCCGGTCAGCGACGGCGCGCCGCCGAACAGTCCGGTGCGCATGTCGCGGTAGCGGGCTCCGGGCACCGGCAGGTCGACGGTGAACACCAGCACCGGGCAGCCGAGAGCCTTCGCCCTGGCCAGCAGCTCGGCCATGTAGCCCCGGTCGCGGATCATGTAGAGCTGGAACCAGGGCGGGATCCCGCAGCCAGACGCCACCTCGTCCAGGTCGCAGACGCTGACGGTGGACAGGCACATCGGCACGCCCGCCGCCTTCGCGGCCCTGGCCGCCTGCACCTCGCCGCGGCGGGCGTACATGCCGGCCATGCCGACAGGGGCCAGCATCACCGGCATCGAGAAGGCCTGGCCGAACAGCTCCGTTTCCAGCGAGATCTTCGAGACGTCGCGCAGCACCCGCTGGCGCAGGGCGAGGTCCTCGAAGTCCTCGACGTTCCGGCGCAGGGTGGCCTCGGCGTAGGAGCCGCCGTCGATGTAGTCGAACAGAAGCCGGGGCAGGCGCTTGCGGGCGAGTTCGCGGTAGTCGGTGACCGAGGCCGCGATCATTGGGGCGGCGTCCAGTCGAACGCGAGCAGGATCGTCCGCTGCCTGTCGTTGAAGTTGTCGTCCGACAGCAGGAAGATCCGCCAGCTTCCGTCCGGACCGGCGGTCGCCGACACGCCTTCGAAGTTGTCGACGGTCGCGTTGGGACCCATCGACAGCCGGCCGATCACCGCCTTGTCGAAGAACGGATCCCCGACGATGGTCAGGATGATGCGCGAGCCGATCGCCGGGATAAAGCTGTGGTGCAGGATCAGCAGCTCGCCCTTCGGTCCGACGCCCAGCGCGCTCAGCCGGTAGCCCGGCGGCGGCGTGGGCAGGCCGTCCAACTCATCGCATCCGGTGTGCAGGCGGCACATCCAGATGCCGCCCGGCTCGAGGCCGACAAAGTAGAGCTCGGCTGATCCCGGGGCGGCCGCCAGTCCTTCCATGCCTTCATTGTCGCCCAGGGAGACGGGCGGCGCCTCGGCCGGGGTCGGGCGCCCGGCCTGATCATAGACCCAGATGCGATGGTCGCGCTCGAAGCTGACCAGCAAGCGACCGTCGGCGAGCCGCGTGAGGCCTTCGGCATCGCCCTCCCGCTTGCCTTGCAGCGGCTGGCCCTCGGCGCTGAGCAATGGCTTCAACGTGGCGTCGCCGACGCCGATCAGGCGTCCGTCGGGGCCGGACAGGATCCTGCCCCTGACGATGTCGCCGTCGTCCGTCGGCGAGAGGAAGGTTCCGTCCGCGGCGATCCAGAGATCGGACAGGCCGTGAAGGCGACTCGTCATCGCGCTCGTCAGCGCCACGCCGCCAGCGTAGCGGAAGCCGTCGATTGACTGCCGGGCCGGATCGCCCGGGTCGAGCGGGACCGCCGCCGCCTCCACCGGGATGCGGC
>CALKHU010000116.1 GCA_937991555.1 uncultured Caulobacter sp. | reverse complement strand
GACGGAGTAGGGGAAGGCGCGTGAGCAATCTCTATCAGCTGTTGACCGCAAACGGCCGCGCCGACGCGCCCTTTCTGCACCGCCCGGACGGCCGGATCGACAGTTACGCCGACCTCGACGCCCACACCGCCCGATACGCCAACGCGCTCAGGGCGCTGGGGGTGAAGCCCGGCGACCGGGTGGCGGTGCAGGTCGAGAAGAGCCCCGCCAATCTCTACCTCTATCTGGCGACGGTCCGGGCCGGGGCGGTCTTCCTGCCGCTGAACACGGCCTACACCATCCGCGAGCTGGACTACTTCATCGGCGACGCCGGTCCGAAGCTGGTGGTCTGCGACCCGATGGTCGAGGAGGAGGTCAGCGGCCTGATCGACCCGATGGACTCCAGGGTTATGACCCTCGACGCCAACGGGGAGGGGACCCTGGCCGACATCGCCGAGAGCCGGCCCGCGACCTTCGACACCGTCGCCCGCGAGCCGGGGGACCTGGCGGCGATCTGTTATACCTCCGGCACCACCGGGCGGTCGAAGGGAGCCATGCTCACTCATGGCAACCTGGCCAGCAATGCGGCCACGCTGGTGAAGCTGTGGCGGTTCACGGCCGACGACGTGCTGATCCACGCCCTGCCGATCTACCACGTGCACGGCCTGTTCGTGGCGACCAATGTGCTGCTGATGGCCGGCGGGTCGATGATCTTCCGGCCGAAGTTCGACGCCGCCGAGGTGCTGTCGCTGATGCCGCGGGCGACCGCGCTGATGGGCGTCCCGACCTTCTATACCCGCCTGCTCGCACAGCCCGGCCTGACCCGGGAGGCCGTCGCCGGCATGCGCCTGTTCATCAGCGGCTCTGCGCCGCTGCTGGCCGAGGTGCACCGCGAGTGGTCCGACCGCACCGGCACGGCCATCCTCGAACGCTACGGCATGACCGAGACGGGGATGAACACCTCCAACCCCTATGACGGCGACCGCGTCGCCGGCACGGTGGGCTATCCGTTGCCGGATGTCGCCCTGCGCATCGCCGACCCCGAGACCGGCGCCCCGCTGGCCCAGGGCGACATCGGCATGATCGAGGTGAAGGGCCCGAACGTCTTCGCCGGCTACTGGAACATGCCCGAGAAGACCGCCGCGGAGTTCCGTCCCGACGGCTTCTTCATCACCGGCGACCTCGGGAAGATCGACGAGCGCGGCTACGTCCACATCGTCGGGCGGGGGAAGGACCTGATCATCTCGGGCGGCTTCAACGTCTATCCCAAGGAGGTCGAGGAGGAGATCGACGCGCTGCCCGGCGTGATCGAGAGCGCCGTCATCGGCCTGCCGCACCCGGACCTGGGCGAGGGCGTCACCGCCGTGGTGGCGACGGGCGGGAAGGGGGCCTTGAACGAGGCCGCCGTCATCGCCGCGCTGAAGGACCGGCTGGCCCGCTTCAAGCAGCCCAGGCGCGTGCTCTTCGTCGACGATCTGCCGCGCAACGCCATGGGCAAGGTCCAGAAGGCGCTGCTGCGGGAGCAGCACAAGGGGTTGTACCGGTAGCAGCCGCCTCGTGTCCTTCGACACGCCCGCTGCGAGGGCTGCTCAGGAAGACTGTCCTTTTGAAGTCATGGTGAGCAGCGCTCGCCAGAGCGCGTGTCGAACCACGCAACGCGCTTCCACCTCTCCCCTTTACAGCGGTCGCGCGTCAGTTTCTATTTGCAACGCGCTTCACAGGAGACGCGTATGCCCGATAGACAGGTCGCCCTCATCATCGGGGCCGGCGACGCCACTGGAGGCGCTGTCGCACGCCGTTTCGCGCGCGAGGGTTATGCCGCCGTCATCGTGCGTCGCGACGCCGACAACCTGACGGATCTCGCCGCCCGGATCCGCGCCGAGGGCGGAGAGGCTCACCCCTTCGGCGTCGACGCCCGGCTCGAGGAGCCGATGGTCGAGCTTTTCGACCGGGTCGAGGCCGACATCGGCCAGCTCGAGGCGGTGATCTTCAACATCGGCGCGAACGTCTACTTTCCGATCGGCGAGACCACCGCTCGCGTCTATCGCAAGGTCTGGGAGATGGCCGCCTTCGCCGGATTCCTGACCGGACGGGAGGCGGCGAAGCACATGGTTCCGCGCGGGCGGGGCACGATCCTCTTCACGGGCGCGACGGCCAGTCTGCGGGGCGGGAAGGGGTTCTCGGCCTTCTCCGGCGCCAAGTTCGCGTTGCGGGCGCTGGCCCAGAGCATGGCCCGCGAGCTGGGTCCCGAGGGTATCCACGTCGCCCACACCGTCATCGACGGCGCCATCGACACCGACTGGATCGCCACGAATTTCCCGCAACGCTACGCGCTGAAGGACCAGGACGGCATCCTGAACCCCGACCACATCGCCGACGCCTACTGGATGCTGCACATGCAGCCCCGCGACGCCTGGACCCACGAGCTGGACCTGCGCCCCTGGATGGAGACCTTCTGATGAAGACGATCGAGTTCCTGTTCGACGTCGGCAGCCCGACGACCTACCTGGCGCACAGGCGCATCCCCGACCTGATCGCCCGGACGGGCGCCGAGGTCGTCTATGTGCCGGTGCTGCTGGGCGGCATCTTCAAGGCCACCGGCAACGCCTCGCCGGTCACGGTGCCGGCCAAGGGCGTCTACATGGGAGCGGACATGGCGCGGTTCGCGAAGAAGTTCGGCGTATCGCTGAACATGAACCCCTACTTCCCGATCAACACCATCACCATGATGCGCATGGCCGCCGGGCTGGTCGGCGAGGACCCGTTCCCGATGCTGGTCGACACCCTGTTCGACGCCATGTGGAAGGGCCGCAAGAACATGGGCGACCCGGAGGTGCTGGCGTCCGTGCTCGCGGGGGCCGGCTTCGACCCCGCCGCGCTGCTGGCCATCGCGGAGTCCGCGGAGGCCAAGGACCGCCTCAAGACCAACACGGAGACCGCCGTCGCCAGGGGGGCGTTCGGCGCCCCGACCTTCTTCGTCGGCGACGAGATGTTCTTCGGCCAGGACCGGCTGGATTTCGTCGAGGAGGCCGCGCTCGCCTGAGACGGCGCCCCTGGTCGCGCCGCCAATGGCCGCCCCCGGACGGCCGAGGGGTCTTGACGTCTGGGCGCGCGCCCGCTCCTGATCGGCCAAACATCCGTCCAGATCGGAGACGATGAGGACGGCGGGGCGCGGACCAAGAGCGACAGATGGAACCACCTTCCAAGGACGATCCGGAGAATCCGTACGGCTTCAGGAAGGCGTGGGGGAAGCAGCCCCAGGGCGCCTTCCGGATCGGACCGTTGCCGAAGGCGGGCGCGACGCCGGTGAACGAGCCGGCCCCGCCGCCGACGCCGCGACCCCGGCCGCGTCCGCTGCCGGAACCGACGCCGGATCGCCCGTCGAGCATCCTGACCGGCTCGGCGGCGGAGCCCGGGGCCCGCCCGGCGACGAGCCCCATCCGCACGCCCCGCGCGCCGCTCCGGGCCCAGCCCCCCGAACCGCGGGAGCCGCGCGTTCGTCCCGCTTCGATGCCGCTCGACG
>CALKHU010000115.1 GCA_937991555.1 uncultured Caulobacter sp. | reverse complement strand
GGTCCCGAAATGGTCAGGAAAGAGCCGGTCGACGTCGGCGATGGCCTCGCGCGCGATGGCGTCCGGCGCGAAGCGGCGGCGGCGCGGGACCCGCATCCCGGCCGGCAGACGCTTGCGGTTCTCGGCGTCGAAGTTCCAGCGGCCGCCCGCCGGCTGGTCGCCGTCCATCAGCAGTCCCGTGCGGCGGCGCATGTCACGGTAGAACCACTCCATCCGCAGCTCGCGCCGGCCCTCGGCCCAGCGTGCGAAGTCCGCCCGGCTGCAGAGGAAGCGGTCGTCCTCGAGAATCTCGACCGGCGTCGGGCCGCGCGCCGCGAAGGCCTCCAGCGCCGCCTGAAGCCGCCATTCGCCGCATCCGGTCAGCACGATCCCGCCGAACGGCCCCGCCTCCGTCGCCGCCCGTGCGAGCTCCCCGACGATCGAGCCGGTCGAGGCCGGGTCGTCGATGCGGACGTAGCGCACCGATACGCCCCGCGCCGTCAGGCCGGCGGCGAACGACCTCATGGCGGCGAAGACCAGGGCGATCTTCTGCTTGTGATGCCGGACATAGGTGGCCTCTTCCGCGACCTCGGCCATCAGCACGACGTCGCCGGGCGCCAGGCCGCGCAGGGAGGCCAGGCCAGGCGAGAGCTGGTCGCCGAGCACGAGGCGCAGGCGCGGGGCGGAGTCGGACACGCGGGGGCTTTCAGTTATTCTGGGGTTGCGATCCGTCTACGGGTCACGATGTTCAGCGGATCAACGGCCCGTCCGACGGGCGACAGGACGCTTCCATGACAGCCGCCGCCAGCGTTCTCGACCTGATCGGGAACACGCCCCTTCTCCGCCTCAAGGCCGCCAGCGAGGCGACCGGCTGCGAGATTCTCGGCAAGGCCGAGTTCCTCAACCCCGGCCAGTCGGTGAAGGACCGCGCCGCCCTGTGGATCATCCGCGACGCCGAACGCAAGGGCCTGCTGCGGCCGGGGGGGCGGATCGTCGAGGGCACGGCCGGCAACACCGGCATCGGCCTGGCCATGGTCGCCGGCGCGCTCGGCTACCGGACCACCATCGTCATTCCGCGCACCCAGAGCCAGGAGAAGAAGGACGCCATCCGGCTGGCGGGCGCGGACCTGGTCGAGGTCGACGCCGTTCCCTACTCCAACCCGGACAACTACGTCCGCTACTCCGGCCGGCTGGCCGAGGAGCTCGCCCGCACCGAACCGAACGGCGCCGTCTGGGCCAACCAGTTCGACAACGTCGCCAACCGCCAGGCCCATATCGACACCACGGGCCCCGAGATCTGGGAGCAGACCGGCGGCAAGGTGGACGGCTTCATCTGCGCGGTCGGCTCGGGCGGCACCCTGGCGGGCGTCGCGACGGCGCTGAGGGCCCGCAACCCGGCCGTGAAGATCGGCCTCGCCGACCCCCACGGCGCGGCCCTCTACCACTACTACGCCCATGGCGAGCTGAAGGCGGAGGGGTCTTCGATCACCGAGGGCATCGGCCAGGGTCGCATCACCGCCAACCTCGAAGGCCTGGCCGTCGACCACGCCTACCGAATCTCCGACGAGGAGATGCTGCAGGTAGTCTTCGACCTCGCCGGGCACGAGGGCCTGGTGATGGGCGGCTCGACCGGGGTCAATATCGCGGGCGCCATGAGGCTGGCGCGCGATCTGGGGCCCGGCCACACCATCGTGACCGTTCTCTGCGACTACGGTTCGCGCTATCAGTCGAAACTCTTCAATCCGGCGTTCCTGAAGGAACGCGGCCTCCCGGTTCCGGGCTGGCTCGACAAGGGATGACCGCGCATGTCCGATCCGCTCGTTTCCACCGCCTGGCTGGCTGATCACCTGGGCGCGCCGGACGTACGGGTCGTCGACGCCAGCTGGTACTTCCCGGCCGAGGGCAAAGACCCTCTCGAGCAGTACCGTCTGGCCCACATCCCCGGGGCGGTGTTCTTCGACATCGACGAGATCGCCGACGACTCGACCGACCTGCCGCACATGCTGCCGTCTCCGGTCAAGTTTGCGTCCCGCGTGCGCAAGCTGGGCCTGGGCGACGGCTCGCGGATGGTCATCTACGACCAGCTGGGGCTGCGCTCGGCCGCCCGGGTCTGGTGGACCTTTCGCGCCATGGGTCACGAGGACGTGGTCGTGCTCGACGGCGGCCTGCCCAAGTGGATCGCCGAGGGCCGGCCGATCGAGGACGGCCCGCCGCAGCCGCGCGAGCGTCACTTCACGGTCCGCTACAGCTCCGACCTGGTCCGCGACATCAACCAGGTGAAGCGCGCCCTGGCCTCCGGCCGGGAACAGCTGGTCGACGCCCGCCCGGCCGGCCGCTTCACAGGCGAGACGCCGGAGCCGCGCGAGGGGCTGCGCGGCGGCCATATGCCGGGCGCGTTGAATGTTCCGGCCTCCGAGATCCTGGCCCCCGACGGCACGGTGAAGAGCGCCGAACAGCTCAGGGAGCTGTTCGCGAAGGCCGGAGTCGACCTCGGCCGCCCGATCATCACCACCTGCGGCTCGGGCATCACCGCGGCGATGCTGTCGCTGGCCCTCGCCCGCGCCGGCAAGGACCGCGTGCCGGTCTATGACGGCTCATGGACCGAGTGGGGCGGCCGCGAGGATACCGACGTCGTCACCGGAGCGGCCTGACCGCCGGACCCGCCATGGACGAGGAGAGCCGCCTGATCCACGCCGGCGCCGGCCGCCAGCCGGAGGCCAGGACCGTCGGTCCGGCGATCCAGCGCGGCTCGACCGTCCTGCTGCCGAACGCCCGGGCGCTGTACGACGGCACGCTCGGCTACGGCCGCGCCGGCCTGAACGCGCAGTTCGCGCTGCAGGAAGCCCTGTGCGACCTGGAAGGCGCGCGCGCGGTCCAGCTGTTCCCGTCGGGCCTGGCGGCGATCACCGCGGCGCTGATGGCGGTGCTCAGGGCCGGCGATCACCTGCTGGTCGTGGACACCGTCTACAAGCCCGTGCGCGCCTTCTGCGACGCCGTGCTGGCCCGGTTCGGCGTCACGGTGGACTATTACGACGCGCGCCTCGACGCCGCCGGCGTGCTCGCGCTGGCCCGGCCGGAAACCCGTCTGATCCTGCTGGAGTCGCCCGGGTCGCTCAGTTTCGAGATGCAGGACACGCCGGCCATCGCCGCCGCCGCGCGGGCCAGGGGCGTCCTGACCCTGATCGACAACACCTGGGGCGCGGGCCTTCTGTTCCGGCCGCTGGCCGCCGGCGTCGACCTCAGCGCCCAGGCCCTGACCAAATACGTCTGCGGCCATTCGGACGTCTTCATGGGCAGCGTGGCGACCAACGACCCGGCGCTGGCCACCGCGCTGGAGGACGCCGTGCACCATCACGGCTGGGCGGTCACCGGCGACGACGCCTATCAGGCCCTGCGGGGCCTGCGGACCCTGGCCACGCGGCTCGCGCGGCACGGCGAGAGCGGCCTCGTGGTCGCCCGCTGGCTGGCCGACCGGCCAGAGGTGCTTCGCGTGCTCCACCCCGCCTTGCCCGGCGCGCCGGGCCACGATCTCTGGACCCGCGACTACAGCGGCGCCTGCGGCCTGTTCTCCGTCGTGCTCAGGCCGTCGCCGCAGACGGCGGTGGAGGCCTTCCTCGACGCGCTCAAGCTGTTCGGGCTCGGCTTCTCCTGGGGCGGCTACGAAAGTCTGGCGATCAACTGCGACCCGCAGTTCAGGCGACGCGCCATCCCGGTCGACTACGGCGGCCCGATGATCCGCCTGCACATCGGGCTGGAAAGCCCGGCCGACCTGATCGCCGACCTGCGGACTGCGCTCGAGGCCTGGGCGGCTCCGGGCTCCTAGCCTTTCATGCCCGCCTGGCCCGGGCCGCCCCTGCGTGGCAGGGATCGACCCCTCGCCCGCGTGACGCTGGCGACCCCAGCAGGACTCGAACCTGCAACCGTCCGCTTAGAAGGCGGATGCTCTATCCGGTTGAGCTATGGGGTCTCTGCGCAGGACGCAGGAACTAGTGCGTCCAGGGCTGCTTGCGGCCGGCGGCGAAGTTGTCGGCGTAGGCCTTGATGATCCGCTTCGGCTCCTTGGGCTCGAAGATCTGGAACGGAATGCCGTGCTTCTGGGCGTAGGCGACGGCCTCGTCGCGGGTGTCGAAGCTGAGGCGCACCTGGCCGTTCATGTCGGTCGACTGGGTCCAGCCGGTCAGCGGGTCGAGCCGCTTGGCGGCGGCCGGCTCGAACTCGAGCAGCCAGTCTCGGGTCTTGGCCTTGCCGGACTGCATGGCGGTCCTGGCGGGACGGTAGATGCGCGCGAGCATGCGAGGCCTCTTCGTTCGATCTCATCCGTGGTCGGGGCGAGAGGATTCGAACCTCCGACCCTCTGGTCCCAAACCAGATGCGCTACCAGGCTGCGCCACACCCCGTTTCACGGAAGCGCCGTGTTTGCCACGACGGGCGTTGCGCCGCAATGAAGGCCTACTCCGCCTTCTTCTTCATCGGCTTGAACACGCCCGAGCCGCGCAGGATGTCCTTGTCGCCGATGAAGATACGGCCCTCGCAGAAGACGAGGTCGCGCGTCTGGCGGGTGACCCTGCCCTCGCCGTAGACCCACTCGCCGGCCCGCGCCATCGACAGGAAATCCAGCGACAGGTGCACGGTCACCGACATGCCGCCGGTGACGCGGCCGACGGCCCCGGCGACGACGCCGTCGAAGAAGGTCGACAGCATGCCGCCATGGACGATGCCCATGCTGTTGCAGTGGCGGGGCAGCACGAAGAAGGCGTGGGTCAGCCCGCCGTCGTCGTTGCGCCGGTGGAACATCGGGCCGTTGTGGGTCGTGTAGGGGCCGCGGCTGCTGGGGACGAACCCCTCCGGCGGCGGCGGGACGGTCTCGCCGCTCACGCGCCGAACATCCGGTGCCGGATGCGGTCGCCGACCTTGATGCCCTGTTCGGCGGCCTTTCCGCCGTAGATCTCCAGCACGGCGATGGCCGGCGCGCCGGACGGCAGCGGCGTGTCGTCGAACGGGCGGCCGTGCACGATCGAGACGATGCGTCCGTCCTCGCCGATGTAGAGGATGTCGAGCGGCATGTAGGTGTTGCGCATCCAGAAGGACTGGGGCCGCGCCCGCGGGAAGATGAACAGCATGCCGTGCATGTCGGGCATGGCCGTCCGGTACATCAGCCCGTGCTGGCGCTCGGCGTCGTCGTCGGCGATCTCGACCCGGTAGCCGAGCGGCCCGTTCGCGGTCTCGATGGTCAACGGCTCGGTCACGAACGACGGCGAGGTGTCGTGCGGCTGGTTGATGTCGACCGAGGCGGTCGGACCGGCCGCGGCCTCGCCGGCGTTGCAGGCGGTCGCGCCGACCCCGACGGCGAGCAGCGCCGCCGCCAGGACCAGCGACCGGCGGGCGTTACGCGTCATCCAGATCAACAGGCTACTCCCAAAGCGCCTCCGCGCTTCAGGACGCGGAGATCTCGGCCACCACCAGACCCTTGGGCCCCTCGGCGAAGCGCACCATCACGCCCTCGCCCGGCTGCAGGTCGTCGAGGCCGCTGCGGCGCAGGGTCTCGATGTGGACGAAGATATCGCCCGGCGCGGCGTCCCGCACCACGAAACCGTAGCCCTTGGTGCGGTTGAACCATTTCACCGTACAGCGCTCGAGCGGCCCTTCCGCCCGGGGCGGACCGCTGCGGCGCGGTTCGCCGCGAGGGCCCGAGCCGAAGCGGTCGCCCCGGTCGCGCTGGAAGCCGCCGCGGCCGGCGTCGTCGAACCGCCGCGGGGCGCGCTCAACCGGCGGCGGCGCGGCGCTCTCGTCGAGTTCGACGATGTCCGACACCTGCCAGCCTTTCGGCCGGCGCACGACGTCGCAGACGATGGTCGACCCCTCCAGCGCCGACTCGCGTCCCGCCGTGCGCAACGACGTGATGTGCAGCAGGACGTCCTTGAGTCCCGTCTGCGACGGATCGTCGGGGACGATGAAGCCGTAGCCCTTCCCCGCGTCGAACCATTTCACGCGACCGGCGATGCGCACGGCCTCTTCGTGCGCCTCCGGTCCCTCGTAATCCAAACCTGACATTCGCCCCTCTAGCCCCGCCCCAAGTCCTCAATGGACGAGTGCTCAATCATAACACTGTTCTCGCAGGACGAGAGGCGTCAAGCCGACAATTCGCGCAGCAAACGACGAACGGCCATCGCGCGACGAATGGTCGCGGTACGGAAGGTTGAGCGAATGTCGGGGGGAAAGCCTCGCGATGGCACGCCCTAGGGGAATCGAACCCCTCTTGCCAGATTGAAAATCTGGAGTCCTAACCGATAGACGAAGGGCGCCCGGTCGCGAGGAAGCGGCTGTATATTCGCGTCGCCGGGGTCGCGCAACCCCCCTCCGCGCGACTTTTTCGAGGTTTTTTCAGCCCGCCGCCATGCGCGGATCGGCGACGTCCTCGATCTCGAATTCGACGCCTTCGCGGCCCTGCCAGTCATCCGGTTTCAGCCGCCCGACGACGTGCAGACCGCCGCCTCCGGCCAGCAGCCGGTCGCCGAGGGCCGTCTCCCCCGCGCGCCAGGCGACGGCCTTCAGCCGCCCGCCGGACGCGTCGGCCAGAGTCACCCGCACATGCCCCCCCCTCAGCGCCGTCGGCCGTTCGACGCGGGCGTCGGCGATGGCGAACAGCGGCTCGGGGTTGCCCGGACCGAACGGCGCCAGCCGCTGGAAATCCTGCCACAGGCCGCGCGTGGCCCCGCCGGGGCTGACCAGGGCGTCGATCTCGACGGCGTCGGCGGCGGTCGCGTCGTCCATCTCGCCGCGCAGCCGGTCCTCCAGGAAGGCGCGCAGTTCGGGAATGGCGGACGGCCGCACGGTCAGGCCCGCGGCCATGGCATGGCCGCCGCCGGCCAGCAGCAGGCCATCGTCGAAGGCCGCCTGCACCGCCCGGCCCAGGTTCACGCCCGGCTGGCTGCGGCCCGAGCCCTTGCCGGTGTCGGACGGGCGGTCGATCCCGACGACGATCACCGGCTTGCGATAGCGCTCGCGCAGGCGGGCGGCGGCGATCCCGACCACGCCGGGGTGCCAGCCGTCCCCCGCCACCACCAGCACCGGCGCGTCGGGGTCCTGGTTGCTGTCGCGCTCGATGAAGGCCACCGCCTCGTCGATCACGGCCTTCTCGACATCCTTGCGGGCGGCGTTGAGCGCATCGAGTTCGGCGGCGAGGTCGGCCGCCTCCGCCGGATCGTCGGTCGACAGCAGCCGCGCGCCGAGGTCGGAGCGGCCGATCCGGCCGCCGGCGTTGATTCGCGGCCCCAGGATGAAGCCGGCATGGAAGGCGCCGGCCGGCCCCTGCGACTTGGCCACCTCCAGCAGCGCCTTGAGGCCCGGGTTCTTCCAGCCGGACATCACCTTCAGGCCCTGCGCGGCGATGGCGCGGTTGAAGCCGGTCAGGCTGGTGACGTCGCAGATCGCCCCCATGGCGGCGAGGTCAAGCCACTGCAGGATGTCGGGCGCGGCGCGGTCGTCGAACAGTCCGCGCCGACGGCCCTCGCGGTTCAGGGCGGCCAGCAGCACGAAGGTGACCCCGGCGGCGGCCAGATGCCCCTGCCCCGAGGCGCAGTCGGGCCGGTTGGGATTGACCAGGGCGGCGGCGGGCGGCGGCTCGCCCCGCATCAGATGATGGTCGACGACGACCACATCGAGGCCGATGTCGCGGGCCGCGACCAGGGCGTCGTGGGCCGCCGCGCCGCAGTCGACGGTGATGACCAGCTCCGCGCCCTGGTCGCGGAGATGGCGAAAGGCGGCGGGCGACGGGCCGTAGCCCTCCGTCACGCGGTCAGGGACATAGATGGGCAGGTCGTGGCCGAGCGCGCGGAACCAGCGCACCAGCTGGGCGGCGCTCGAGGCTCCGTCGACGTCGTAGTCGGCGAACACCGCCATCGGCCGGCGCCGCTGCAGGGCGTCGATCAGGATCTCCGCCGCACGGTCCATGTCGGCGAAGCTGGAGGGGTCGGGGAACAGCGCCTTCAGCGTCGGCGCCAGGAAGTCCGCGGCGCCCTCGGGCGCGATTCCGCGCGAGGCCAGCGCCCGCGCCAGCGGCTCGCTGAGCTGGTGGCGCAGCTGGTGGTCGCGGACGGCGGCCTCGTCGGCCGGGCGTCGCCGCCAGATCCGGCCCGTCAGGGAACGGCGGACGCCGAGGAAGCCGACCTCGCCCGCGCCGTCGGCCATGGTCAGAGCGGACGCTTCATCCGCACTTCGCGCACCGTGCGGGTGGAGGAGTTCATGACCAGCGAATGGGTGTGCACCGCGCCGCCGCTGAAGCTGATCCCGTCGAGCAGGGCGCCCTTGGTCACGCCGGTCATCGCGAAGATGGCGTCGGCGCGGACGATTTCGGCCAGGGTGTACTTGCGGTCGAAGTCGGTGATGCCCACGCGGGAGGCCCGTGCCCGCTCGTCGGCGTTGCGGAACACCAGCCGGCCCTCGAACTGGCCGCCGACGCACTTCAGCGCCGCGCAGGCCAGCACGCCCTCGGGCGCGCCGCCCTGGCCGATGTACAGGTCGATGCCGGTTTCAGGGTCGGAGGTGTTGATCACCCCGGCCACGTCGCCGTCGGTGATCAGATAGACGCGGGCGCCGACCGAGCGGACGCTGGCGATGATCTCGGCGTGGCGCGGGCGGTCCAGCACGCAGACGGTGATCTCGGACACGTCGACGCCCTTGGCCGCGGCCAGGGCCCGGACGTTGTCGGCCGGCGACTTGTCGAGGTTGATGACCCCGTCCGGATAGCCCGGTCCGCAGGCGATCTTGTCCATGTAGGTGTCGGGCGCGTTGAGCAGCGTGCCCTTCGGCGCCCAGGCCATCACGGCCAGGGCGTTGGCCATGGCCTTGGCGGTCAGGGTGGTGCCTTCGAGCGGGTCGAGGGCGATGTCGATGCCGGGGCCCTTGCCCGTGCCGACCTTCTCGCCGATGTAGAGCATCGGGGCCTCGTCGCGCTCGCCCTCGCCGATGACGATCTCGCCGTCGATGGCCAGCTCGTTCAGGGCGTTGCGCATGGCGTCCACGGCGGCCTGGTCGGCGGCCTTCTCGTCACCCCGGCCCACCAGGCCCCAGGCGGCGATGGCGGCGGCTTCGGTGACGCGCACGGCGTCCAGCACGAGGCCACGATCCAGCGTCTCGGAACTCATCGAATGTATGTCTCCTGGCCCTCTTCGAGGGGCCTCTAGCGCAGTGTCGGAGGATTCTCAGATGCGCGCGATGCGCAACAGCCGCGGCCGCTCTAGCACAGCCGGCAGCTTTTCGATGCGATTTATCGCGTCGGTGAGCACGGACTCGGCGATCGCATGCGTGGTGAGCACGATCGGCACGCCGCCGGCGTCCTCGACAGGCTTCTGCAGGAAGCTGTCGATCGACACCCCGCATTCGGCCAGGGTCTCGGACACCGCCGCGATCACGCCGGCCTGGTCCTTGACCAGCAGGCGCAGGTAGGCCTTGCCGACCCGGCGCGTCGGGGCGACCGCGACGAACGGCTTGAGGTCGGCGGCCGGCGCCTGGAACACCGGTCGCCGGGCGCCGGTCATCACGTCGGCGATGTCGGCGGCGACGGCGGCCGCCGTCGGGCCCGAGCCAGCGCCCGGCCCCTGGACGAAGATCCGCCCGATGCGGGTGCCCTCGATGTAGAGGGCGTTCAGCGCCCCGCGCGTCTCGGCCAGCGGATGGCCTTCGGGCACCAGCGAAGGATGCACCCGCACCGCGACCCCGTCGGCCGTCCGGTCGGCCGAGGCGATCAGCCGGATGCGGTAGCCGAGGTCGCGCGCCATCCGGATGTCGAGCGCGTCGACACCCTCGATGCCCTCGATCTCCGCGGCGGCGAAGTTCGGCGCGCAGCCGAACGCCAGGGCGGCCAGGATCGACACCTTGTGCGCCGCGTCGAAGCCGCCGACGTCCATCGTCGGGTCGGCCTCGGCGTAGCCCATGCGCTGGGCGTCGGCGAGCACATCGGCGAACGGCGCGCCCTTGGCCTCCATCTCGCTGAGGATGAAGTTGCAGGTGCCGTTGAGGATGCCGGCGACGCCCCTGACGTCGTCGCCGACCATCGCCTCGCGCAGCATCTTCACCGCCGGGGTGCCGCCCATGACGGCCGCCTCGAACAGCAGCGGCGCGCCGGTCGATTCGGCCAGCGCCGCCAGTTCAGCCCCGTGCTCGGCGACCAGAGCCTTGTTGGCGGTCACCACCGGCTTGCCGGCCTTCAGCGCGGCCTCGACCGCCGCCTTGGCCGGCCCGTCGCTGCCGCCGACCAGTTCGACGAAGATGTCGGTCTCCGGCGAGCTGGCCAGGGCCACAGGATCGTCGAACCAGGCGTAGCCCGAGATGTCGACCGGGCGGGGCCGCGAGCGGCTGCGGGCGGATACGCCCGTGACCACCGCCCTGCCCCCGGCCGGCGCGAAATCCGGCTTCTGCTCCAGGAACTCGAGCAGACCGCCGCCGACGGTGCCCAGGCCCGCCACGCCAACCTTCCAGACTGTCCGGCTCATTGCCCCGCCATCGCGTTGTGGGCCTTGCCGAGGATACGGTCGGAGTCGGCCAGGAACTTCTTCACGTTGCGCGCGGCCTGGCGGATGCGGTGCTCGTTCTCGACCAGCCCGATCCGCACATAGCCCTCGCCGTACTCGCCGAAGCCGGCGCCGGGCGCGACGGCCACGCCGGCCTCCTCGACCAGCAGCCGGCTGAACAGCATCGAGCCGGCGTCCTTGTACTGCTCGGGCACCTTGGCCCAGGCGAACATCGACGCGGGCGGGGCAGGAATGTCCCAGCCCGCCCGCTTCATCGACTCGACCAGGGTGTCGCGCCGGCCCTTGTAGATGGCCCGGATGTCGTCGACGCAGTCCTGCGGACCGTTCAGCGCCGCCGCCGCCGCCACCTGGATCGGCAGGAAGGCGCCGTAGTCGAGGTAGGACTTCACCCGCGCCAGCGCCGCGCACATCCGCGCGTTGCCGACCACCATCCCGACCCGCCAGCCGGCCATGGCGTAGGTCTTCGACAGGCTGTTGACCTCGACGGCGATGTCCTTGGCGCCCTCGACCTGCAGGATCGACGGCGGCGGGTTGTTGTCGAAGTAGATCTCGCCGTAGGCGATGTCGCTGATGACCAGCAGGTCGTGCTTCTTCGCCAGCGCCACCGCGTCCTTGTAGAAGTCCAGGTCGACCCACTGGGCGGTCGGATTGGACGGGTAGCTGAGGATCAGGATGTTGGGCGGCGGCACCGAGTGCTTCATCGCCCGGCTGACGCCGGCCAGGTACTCCTCCGGCGACGGGGCCGGCACGTGGCGGATCACGCCGCCGGCCATGATGAAGCCGAAGGCGTGGATCGGGTAGGCCGGGTTCGGGCAGATGATCACGTCGCCCGGCGCGGTCAGGGCCTGGGCCAGGTTGGCGAAGCCTTCCTTGGAGCCGAGCGTGGCGATCACCTCGGTGTCCGGGTTGAGCTTCACCCCGAAGCGGCGGTCGTAGTAGCCGGCCATCGCCCGGCGCAGGCCGATGATCCCCTTGGAGGCGGAGTAGCGTCCCGCCTTGGGGTCCCTGGCCGTCTCGACCAGCTTGTCGACGATGTGCTTGGGCGTCGGCATGTCGGGATTGCCCATGCCGAAGTCGATGATGTCCACGCCCTCGGCGCGGAGCTTGGCCTTGATGCGGTTCACCTCCTCGAAGACGTAGGGAGGCAGGCGGCGGATACGGTGAAACTCGGTCGTCATGAGGGGCTCGTCTGCGCCATCGGGCGCGCGCTGGAGCGGAGGTCGCGCATGGATATCCTCCGGAGGCCGGAGTTCCAAGCAGGTTCAGGGAAAATCATGCCCCCGCCGCGCCGGACTCACCTCGGCGGCGGAGGCGGGGTAGCTCGCTTGCGCAGGGCGCGGGCGTAGGCTTCCGATTCGGCGATCTCCGCGTCGGTCGGGGGACGCACGTCCAGTTCGTTGGCCCGGGCGCGCAGGTCGGCCGCGAAGGCCTCGGTCGCGGTCAGGCTCCAGGTCTCTTCCGCGGCGGCGCGCGCGGTGTTGAGGCCCTCGGTCTCCTGGTCCTCGACGGCGGCGCGCCATTCGCCCGGCGTCCGCAGGTCCGCAGGGATCTCAGGGATACTCGCGAAGGTCGGCCATTCGCCGGGCTGCGCCGCCGCCGCGGCCACGGCCGCCGCCGCCGGCGAGGCCGGATCGACCGGCACGCCGGCGCCGGGCTCGGTCAGGGTCGTCGAC
This sequence comes from uncultured Caulobacter sp., assembly GCA_937991555.1. Classification (GTDB taxonomy): domain Bacteria; phylum Pseudomonadota; class Alphaproteobacteria; order Caulobacterales; family Caulobacteraceae; genus Caulobacter. The sequence goes on along the minus strand of CALKHU010000115.1, from coordinate 395 downwards.
GCGCAGGCGCTCAGCGCCAGCCCCGCTCCCGCCAGGAGCGCCAGCCGTCCCGTCCGCCAGAAAATGCGCGCGTCGCCTTCCATTTGCAGCCCGGTCTAAGCCATGATCGCGGCCAGCGAAAGGCCGCTCACGACGGCGGCCGACCGGGAAGGAAGCCTGCATGGCCGCGAAAGACGGCAAGACGCCGCGCAAACGCACAGCCTCGACGAAGACCGCCGCGCCCAAGGCCCCTGGTAGGGCCGCCGGGAAGGCCGCGCCCGCGGACCGCGCCGAGGCCGCCGCCGCGGCGACCGGGGCGGCCAGGTCCGCGCCCTCGCCGGAGACGCCGGGCGTCGCCGATCCGGCCGCCTTCCTGTCGTCGCAGCAGCGCGAGACGCTCGAGAAGCTGTCGGCCA
>CALKHU010000114.1 GCA_937991555.1 uncultured Caulobacter sp. | reverse complement strand
CCACCTTCGGGTGGGTGACCAGCAGGTTCTCGATCTCCTGCGGGTAGATGTTCACGCCGCCCGAGATGATCATGAAGCTCTTGCGGTCGGTCAGGTAGAGGAAGCCGTCCTCGTCCACCCAGCCCACGTCGCCCAGGCTGGTCCAGCCGTGCTTGTTGTAGCTCTCGGCCGTCTTCTTCGGGTCGTTGTGGTAGTTGATGGGCGGGCCGTTCTCGAAGAACACCTGGCCCTCCGTGCGCGGCGGCACGGGGTCGCCCTCGTCATTGCAGATGCGCAGCTCGCCCAGCACCGCCTTGCCCACCGAGCCCTTGTGGTTCAGCCAGTCGGCCGAGCCGATGTAGCAGAAGCCGTTGCCCTCGGTGCCGGCGTAGTACTCGTGGATGATCGGACCCCACCAGGCGATCATCTGCTCCTTGACCGGCACGGGGCAGGGGGCCGCGGCGTGCACGGCCGAGGTCAGGGACGACACATCGTACTTCGCGCGAACCTCTTCCGGCAGCTTCAGCAGGCGCACGAAGTGGGTCGGCACGAACTGGCCGCAGGTCACCCTGTACTTCTCGATCAGGGCCAGCATCTGCTCCGGATCGAACTTCTCCATCACGATGACCGTGCCGCCCAGCTTGTGGACGCTCATGCACCAGCGCAGCGGCGCGGCGTGATAGAGCGGCGCCGGCGAGATGTAGACGCAGTCCGGCGTGAAGCCGAACAGGCCCTGGGTCATCATGAACAGCGCGTTGGGCTCGTCGATCGCCGCCCCGGTGAGCTGCGGCTTGACGCCCTTCGGGCGGCCGGTCGTGCCGGACGAGTAGAGCATGTCGGAGCCCGCGGTCTCGTCGGCGATGCGATCGGTCGGCATCGCGTCACGGGCGGCTTCGAAACTCTCGTAGGGCGCCCGGGCCCCGCCGCACATGTAGAGCTTCAGATCGCCGATCAACGCCGGCATCTCGTCGGCGACCGGGCCGACGGTGGCCGAGGTGATGAACACCTTCGCCTCGCAGTCGCGCACGATGTACTCGACCTCGCTCGCCGTCAGCTTCGACGAGATACAGGTGTAGTAGAGGCCGGACCGCTGCGCCGCCCAGGCGATCTCGAAGTACCGCGGGCTGTTGTCCATGAAGATGGCGATCACGTCGCCGGGCTTGAGGCCCAGCGAGCGGAACAGCTGCGCGCCCTGGTTCGAGCGCTCGTCCAGCTGCTTGTAGGTCACCGTCTCGCCGCTGCCGGCCATGATGTAGGCGGGGCGGTCGGGGTGGCTCTTGGCGTGGTGGCAGGGATGCATGGCGGTCGCTTCGACTGGAGTGGACGTCAGGGGTTCAGGCGGCGAGGGCGGACGGAGCCGCCTTGCCGAGGATCATGTCGGACGCCTTCTCGGCGATCATGATGGTCGGGGCGTTGGTGTTGCCGCTGACCAGGCGCGGCATCACCGAGGCGTCGACGACGCGCAGGCCCTCTACGCCGTGGACGCGCAGCTGGGGATCGACGACCGCCATCGGCCCGTGGCCCATCTGGCAGGTGCCGACCGGATGATAGATCGTGCTGCCGCTGGCGCGGGCGTACTCCAGCAGCATCTCGTCGCTCTGGAAATCGGGGCCCGGGTTCATCTCGTGGTCGATGTAGGGCTTCAGCGCGTCCTGCCCGGCGATCGCCCGGCCGATCTTCAGCGACGCCACCGCCACCTGCTGGTCGATCGGGTCGGCGAGGTAGTTGGCGAAGATGGCCGGATAGACGGTCGGGTCGGCCGACCGGATGCGGATGTGTCCGCGGCTCTCGGGACGGAGCTGGCAAGGCGCGATGGTCAGGCCCGGCAGGGCCTCGAGTTCCATCTTCTGCTCGTTGGCCAGCTTCTCGGCGTCCATGGTCGCCGGCAGGATGTGGTACTGCACGTCCGGCAGGTCGAGCTCGGGCCGGGACTTGCAGAACACCGCGATATGGGCCGCCGACAGCGTCAGCAGGCCCTTGCGCTGGAACAGGAACTTCATCGCCTCGCCGATGAAGCGCGGCCCGCGGGTCAGTTCGTTGACCGAGATGACGCCCGGCTTCAGCCGGTAGCGCACGCTCATGACGTAGTGGTCCTGAAGGTTTTCGCCGACGCCCGGCAGGTCGTGGACGACCGGGACGCCGTGTTCCTTCAGCAGGTCGGCCGGACCGACGCCGGACAGCTGCAGCAGCTGCGGCGAGTTCACCGCGCCGCCGGCCAGGATCACCTCGGCTTTCGCCTTTGCGATGCGCTTGACGCCGTTCTGGGTGAACTCGACGCCGACCGCGCGCCTGCCCTCGAACAGTACACGACTGGCCAGGGCGTTGGTCTCGACCCGCAGGTTGGCGCGCCCCATCACCGGGTGCAGATAGGCGACCGCCGCCGAGCAGCGCTGCCCGTTCTTCACCGTCAGCTGGTAGTAGGTCGCGCCTTCCTGCTGCCCGGCGTTGACGTCCTTGACCTTCGGAATGCCCGCCTGTTCGCAGGCGTCCATGACAGCGTCGGACACCGGGTGTGTGGTCGTCACGTCCGAGACGTTCAGCGGCCCGCCCTGGGCGTGGAACTCGTCGCCGCCGCGCTCCTGGTGCTGGGAGCGCAGGAAGTAGGGCTTCACGTCGTCCCAGCTCCAGCCCTCGCAGCCGAGCTGCCGCCACTGGTCGTAATCGGCGTGCTGGCCCCGGATATAGAGCAGGCCGTTGATCGAGCTTGAGCCGCCCAGCACCTTGCCCCGCGGCCACACGTGCTGGCGGCCGCCGGTGCCGGGATCGGGCTCCGTCTGGTACAGCCAGTTGACCTTCGGGTCCTTCAGGGTCTGCGAATAGCCGACCGGAACATGGATCATCAGGTTCGAGAAGAACTGCGACGGATTCTTCGTCGGCCGGTCATCGCCGCCGGCCTCGAGCAGCAGAACCCTGGCCTTGCCGTCGGCGGTCAGGCGGTTGGCCAGGACGCAGCCCGCGCTGCCCGCGCCGACGATGATGTAGTCCGCCTCGATGGTGTCGGTCATGCCCGCTTCCCTGCTTCCTCGGCGACCGGCGCATCTGCGCGCGCCTGATCGCTGATCACCTTACGCGCGCGGAACTCCCGATGGGAAGGGCGACGTCGCGTCAGCTTCCGCTACGTCAGTGTTGCCGCGGCGCCGCCGTGCCTTACCTTGCCCTCAACAACGACAACCCCAAGGAGGAAGCGGCCATGGAGCTGATCAGCCAGACCGCGATCGAGGGCCGTCCCGGACCCAACAACGACCGCGTCTATCCGATGCTGGACGGCGTCGACCTGACCGATATCGCCCGCTTCTCGCAGGGCCAGCCTTACGCGGATTTCGCCCGGCTGCGCGCCGAGGCGCCGGTGATGTGGCATCCGGAGACCCGGCTCGAGGGGCCCGGATTCTGGGTCGTCACCCGCCACGCCGACGTGATGGCGGTCAACAGCGACGCAGCCACCTTCTCCAGCCAGCGGGGCGGCATCCTGATGGCCTCGGGCAAGGCTGAGGCGCGCCACGTGCTGCTGGGCCGTGCGTCGCTGGACGCCATGATCAACATGGATGCGCCCTGGCACATGCAGTTGCGCCGGGAGCACATGCCCTATTTCACGCCGGCCTACCTGCGCGGCATCACCGAGCGGATCCGCGGCGAGGTGACCCGCCTGCTGGACGGCATGGCGCACAAGGGCGAGACGGACCTGGTCGAGGACTTCTCCTCGGTGCTGCCGCTGTTCACGCTCTGCGAGATCCTCGGCGTGCCCGAAGCCGACCGGCCGAAGTTCCTGACGTGGATGCACTATCTCGAGGAGGCCCAGAACCTGGCCATGCGCCAGGCGACCGAGGGCGTCGCGCCGTCGCTGGAGCTGATGCAGTTCATCGGCGAGTTCAACAACAACGTCGAGGAGATGTTCGACTACGGCCGGGCCATGCTCCACAAGCGCCGGCAGGATCCGCAGGCGGACCTGATGAGCGCCATCGCCCGGGCCCAGGTGGACGGCGAACTGCTCAGCGACGAGTACCTGGACGGCTCCTGGCTGCTCATCGTCTTCGCGGGCAACGACACCACCCGCAACACCCTCTCCGGCACGATGAAGCTGCTCACCGAGTTTCCGGCCGAGCGGGCGAAGCTCGCCGCCAGTCCGGACCTGATGCCGAACGCGGTCAACGAGTTCATCCGCATGGTCAGTCCGGTGATCTACATGCGTCGCACGGCCGTCCGTGACGCCGAGATCGCCGGCCAGAGGATCGCCGAGGGCGAGAAGGTGATCATGTACTTCGGCGCCGCCAACCGCGACGAGACGGTCTTCACCGATCCCGACCGGCTGGACGTCTCCCGCCCTAACGCCGACAAGCACATCGCCTTCGGCTACGGGCCGCACACCTGCATCGGCAAGCGCGTGGCGCAGATCCAGCTCGAGGAGGCCTACCGCCAGATCCTGGCGCGGTTCCCGGACATGCGATGGACGGGCGAGATCGACATCGCCCCCAACAACTTCGTCCACGCTATCCGCAAGCTTGGCGTCAGCTTCACGGCCGAGCGCAAGGCGGCTTAGCGGCCCGCCGGGGAAGACGCTTGCCTTCCCCGGCGTCCGGCCGTCTTCATACGCTCGTTTGAACGCCCCCAGCCTCCGAGGAGCCCGACATGGCCATCCCGACCTTCGAGACCATCATCCTGGACATCAAGGACGGCATCGCCACCCTGACGCTGAACCGTCCGGACCGCATGAACGCCTTCACCGCGCAGATGATGGCGGAGATGATCAGGGCGTTCGACTACACGGACGTCAACGACGACGTGAAGGTGGTGGTCGTGACCGGTTCGGGCCGCGCCTTCTGCGCCGGGGCGGACCTCGGCGGCGGCGAGAAGACCTTTGACTACGCCAAGCAGGACAGCGACCCGCGCGAGGCCAACAAGGTCAACGGCGTCTACCGCGACGGCGGCGGCCTGCTGACCCTGCGCATCTATGAGAGCCTCAAGCCGGTCATCGCCGCCGTGAACGGCGCGGCCGTCGGCATCGGCGTCACCATGCAGCTGGCCATGGACATCCGCCTGGCCTCGACCGAGGCCAAGTTCGGCTTCGTGTTCGCGCGCCGCGGCATCACGCCGGAGGCGGCCTCGTCCTGGTTCCTGCCGCGCCTGGTCGGCCTGCAGCAGGCGCTGGAGTGGTGCTACACCGGCCGCGTCTTCCCGGCGCAGGAAGCCATGGATGGCGGGCTGGTCCGCTCGCTGCACGCGCCGGACGACCTGCTCCCGGCCGCCTACGCCCTGGCGCGCGAGATCGCCGACAACACCGCCCCGGTTTCGGTCGCCCTGACCCGCCAGTTGATGTATCGCAACGCCGGCGCGCCGCATCCGATGGACGCTCACATGTCCGACAGCCGCGCCATCATGGCGCGCGGAGCCCAGGGCGACGCCAAGGAAGGCGTCATGTCCTTCCTCGAGAAGCGCGCGCCCGCCTATCCGGACAAGGTTTCAGCCGACCTTCCGGACATCTGGCCCTATTGGGAAAAGCGCGAGTTCAAGTAATCGGCGGATCGCCTTCAGACGTCGGTCGCCCAGATATCAGTCTCCGGCGTCCGCGCAAGAAAGCGTGAATCGCCTGCGGGCTCGATCGGCGCCATGCTGACCTCCACGGGGACCTTCGGGGTCCCGGTGGAGGATTCGCCATGATGGAGCGAGTACTGAGCTGGACCTTCGGGCTGATGCTGGCGGCGCTGCTGTTCGCCGTCGGCATCCAGAAGTTCGTGGGTCTCGACCCCAATCCAGTGTTCGGACTGATCGAAGCCCGGTCCGGCCTGGACTTCTTCGAACCCGGCGTTCGTTACGCCACCGGCGTGCTTGAAATGCTCGCCGTGGTTCTGGCGCTCTGGCCCGCGACGCGCATCCGCGGCGCCCAGTTGGGCCTGATCGTGGCCCTGGGCGCGATCGCCTTCCATCTGTCGCCGTGGCTGGGCGTCCAGTTGCCGAGGCTGCCGGAACTGTCGGCGGCTCTGGCCCAGGGCGCAAGCGCCGCGCAGATCGAAGCCATGAACCTGCCCACCGACAAGGGAGCGATGTTCCTGCTGGCGATCGCGATCGCCCTCGTCGCCGTGGCCTCGATCTTCGCCGAGCGGGCAAAGTTCAGGGCGGACCATGCGCCGAAGGTGAGGCGCCCGATGGGCGCCTTCGCCTGACGCCCGGCCGGGCGCGGCGGTCACGAGCGGTTAACGCGGCTCTGGTCTGATCGGAGACCGGCGCATGGTGAGCTCGCGCCGCCTCCTCTGCCTGACCGCGACTCATGAGCGAACCCGCGCACAAGCCCGTCCTCGACGCCGTCGATCTGACCGACGAAGTGCGCGCCGCGCCGGCCTTCCGTTCGCGCGGGACGATGCTGAAGCGGCTGGCGGATGTCGTCTGCCTTCCCGGCAGCCGGATCAACGCGTTCGAGCGGTCGATGACCGCGGACCTGCTGATCGAACTCCTGCGTGAAGCCGCTCTCGATGAACGCGTCCGCATTGCGCGGCGGGTGGCGGCGGTGTCGGAAATCCCGACAGGCCTCGCCCGCCTGCTCCTGCGGGACGATGTCGAGGTCGCCCGCGCCCTCCTCGAGAACAGCGCCACCCTGGGCGACGCGGACCTCATAGACTGCGCCCGCAGCGCGACGCTGGAACATCGCCGGCTGATCGCTGCGCGCCGAGGGCTGAGCGAAGTGGTCGCGGATGTGCTCGTCGAGCGCGGCGAGCCGGCCGTAATCGAGATGCTGCTGCGCAACGATCTCGCCCGCATGGGCCATGCGACCGTCGAGTCGGTGGTCGCCGCCACGCGCGACAATCCGCGGCTGATCCCGCTGCTCCTGCGTCGCTCCGAGCTCCGGCCCAGCCACGCCTACGTTATGTTCTGGTGGTCCGACGAGGAATGCCGGCGCGTGATCCTCCAGCGCTTCGCCGTCTCCCGGGAGGTCCTGCAGGAGGCCGTCAGCGACGTGTTCGCCATGGCCGCCGAGGAGAACTGGCAGGATCCGCTGACGCGCAAGGCCCTGCAGTTCATCGAGCGGCGGCAGCGAAACCGCGCCGCGCTCGCCCGCAGCCCCTTCGAAAGCCTCGACGAGGCCGTCGAGGTCGCGGCCGAAAGCATGACCCGTGAGGTCGCCGAGGAGATCGCCTACCTGTCCGGTCTCAAGCCGATGACCGGCGCCAAGATCTTCACCGATCCGGGCGGCGAACCGCTGGCCATCCTCTGCAAGGCCACCGGCCTGCCGCGCAAGAACGTCCGGCTGCTCTGGCGCGCGCTGCGCCGCCCCGAGACCGATGCGGCCGGCAATGTCGTGCCGCAGCTCGAGCGGATCCTGACCCTGTTCGACACCATCGCCGTCGACCGGGCGCAGACCGTGCTGCGCTACTGGAACTGGTCCCTGTCCTCGGCGCTCACGCCGACGCTGATCAAGGCCATCCGCGCCGGCGACGAAGAGGCGCTGGACGAGTTTTCGCAGCCGCAGCGGGCGGCCATGCTGGCGCTGTCTGCCGATTTCAGCCGGCGCTGAAGCCCCGTCCTGCTCAGATTACCTTGGCGCGAACGCGGTGTTTGCACGAGCGGACCCGCGCGGTGATTTGCTGTGATCTGAATACAAAACCCGATTTCAAGCATCGCGGTGCTTGTGCTGCGGTTTCGGCGCCTATATGCACGCGAGAACTGCACCGGAGTGGCTTGATTCCGGTCTCCCGCAATCATTCCTGAGGTGGACGAAGGCCAGATGGAAGACAAGTCGGCAATCATTGAAATGACGACGGACATCGTGTCCGCCTACGTCGGTAACAACACGGTCGCGGCCAGCGATATTCCGACGCTGATCCAGAATGTTCACAGGGCGCTCACGGACGTCGCGTCCGGTTCGGTGACCGTCGAGGCCGCCCCGAAGGAGCCGGCCGTGCCGGTGCGTCGGTCGATCACGCCGGATCACCTCGTTTGCCTGGAAGACGGCCGCAAGTTCAAGTCGCTGAAGCGTCACCTCCGGACCAAGTACAACATGAGCCCGGAAGAGTACCGCGCGAAGTGGAACCTTCCGAAGGACTACCCGATGGTCGCGCCGAACTACGCCAAGGCGCGTTCGGATCTGGCCAAGCAGATGGGCCTCGGTCAGGGCGGCCGCCAGGCCGCGAAGAAGAAGCGCTGACGGTCTCCGGCGGCGCCCCAGGGCGTCGCGCCTGAGGATCGAACCGGTCAAGGCGGTCGCATCGCGGCCGCCTTTTTCGCGCCTCCCGGCCGACGGGTCGCATACCAGCGTTCGCCTCTGGCTTGACTCCGTCTGTGAAAGTTTGTCGCGAGACGCGATTTTTCGCTTCCCCTGATTCGGCGGTTAAGCGATAGTGAATCACTGGTGATTCCAAGGGGTTGTTAAGGATTCTGTAGATGGCCGTGCAACTCGGCGCCTCGGCGACGGCCGCCCGCGCCCACGAAGAGTTGTTCACCTACTGGGCCTCCCTGCGCCAGGCCGGCCGCCTTCCCGGCCGCAAGGACATCGACCCCGAGGGCTTCAAGCGCCTGCTCCCGACCGTCAGCCTGATCGACGTGATCCGGGGCGAGGGGCGGCGCGACTACCGGCTGCGCCTGGCCGGCACCGGCCTCTATACCGTCTACGGCCGCGAGATCACCGGGCGCGCGCTTGGCGACGTCTATGGTCCCCGCGCGGCGGAGTACTGGCGCGAGGAACTCGACAAGATCGTGGAGGGCCGTCGGCCGGGCGTCGGTTGCCACAACCTGTCCTGGCGCGGCGCCGGCCATCTGTCGTTGCTCTGGCTGCGGCTGCCCCTCGCCAGCAACGGCGCGGATGTCGACATGATCCTCGGCTACGACGCCGTCGTCGGCCTGCAGGGCGACCAGAGCAGCGGCATCCGCGCCGCCTGACGCGCCCTTCGCCAGTCCCTGTCCCCCTTTCCGATCGCCCTTCGAGCGGCCCAAACCCTCGCCGTGTCGTGACAATTTTCCTATTGATCGCTCATCAATAGGAATTTTATCCTCGCTCCAGGGCGGCCGGCGCAGACTGGCCGACAGGGCGCGGCTCAAGATGGTCCGCGCCGGCGAGGGTGACATGAGCGTACAGACCGAGGATGGGGCCCTGGAGGCCCGTGACTTCCGTCGCGAACGACTGACCGTCGGCTTCGTGACGAACCTGGTGGCGATGACGATGGACGTCCCGCCGCGCGAGATCCAGGCGCGGCGGCGGACGAGCGTGGTCGCCGCCCGGGCGCGCCAGACGGCGATCTACCTCGTCCATTGCGGCCTGGGCTGGCCGCTGGCGCGCGCGGCGGCCGCTTTCGGGCGGGACCGGACCACGGCCAGCCATGCGGTCCAGCTGATCGAGGACCTGCGCGACGACGCCGCGTTCGACGCCCGCCTGTCTGTCATGGAGTCCTGCGTCCGGCAGGCCGCCGGCGGCGAGGGCGAGCGGTCATGAGCGACCCCGGGCGGATCGCGGACCGGGCGGCGGACCTGCTGTCCCGGCCGCAGGCGCGGCTGGAGCAGACCGGGCCCGGCGCCTACGCGGTCCGGATCGGCGGCGACCGGCGGCGACGGCCGCTGCTCCGGCTCGACGAGGCGGCGTTCGCGCGGCTGGCCCGGGAACCGGGACTCGCCCCGTTGCCGGACGGCGGCTGGAGGATCGTCCGCCGGCCGGGAGCTGACGCCGCGCCGCCGCCCGGCCGACCCAGCATCATCCCCGGCGAGCGCGAGATCGTCGATCCCGGCGGTCGCCGCGTCGTGCGGGCCGCCAACCTCGGGGAGTCGCCGATCGCCTGGCTGGCGCGCCGACGCGACGGCGCCGGCGAACCCTGGCTCACCCTGCCGGAGATCGCCGCCGCCGAGAAACTGCGGGAGGACTTCACCCTCGCCGGGGTGGTCGGCCGCATGACGATGGTCTGGGATGCGGGACCGCGGGCCCGGGGCGGTCGCGGCCGCGGCGACGAACCGGCCGAACGGGCGCGCGCGGCAAAGGCGCGGATTGCGCGGGCGATGGCCGCGGTGGGACCGGGCCTCAGCGAGATCCTCGAACAGGTCTGCTTCATGGGCTCGGCGCTCGAGGCGGCCGAACGGGGCCTGGGCCTGCCGAGGCGGTCGGGAAAGACAGTGCTCAAGCTCGCCTTGCAGCGTCTCGCGGCGCACTACGGGGTCAGCTAGCCAGCACGGCTCTGGCGTCCCGTTCGATCCGGGCGGCCATCGACGCCAGGCCGTTCGACCGCTGGGTGGAAAGGGCGCCGGCCAGGCCGAGCTGTTCAAACGCCGCCTTGGCGTCGCAGGCGGCGATCTCGGCGGCCGTCTTGCCGGAGAACAGGCGCAGCAACACCGCGATCAGGCCGCGCACGATATGGGCGTCGGAATCGCCGCGGAAGACGATCGTCCCGTCGGCCTGGGGCTCGGTGACCAGCCAGACCTGGCTGGCGCAGCCGCGCACCTTGTTGGCCTCGGACCGTTCGGCGTCGGTGAGCGGCGCGAGCTCGCGACCGAGTTCGATCACGTAGCGATAGCGCTCTTCCCAGTCGCCCAGCAGATCGAACTCGGCGGTCAGGTCGTCGAGCGATGATTGGATGGTTTCGGCCATGCAACGGGGACTTAAGGGGCGGTCAGGCTGCGGGCAAGGTCACCGTGACCCGCACGCCGAGGCCGGGAGCCCCCGTCATCGTCAGCGACCCGTCCATCGCCTCGGCGGTCAGCCGCGCGATCGGCAGGCCCAGCCCGGCGCCTTCGATGACCCGGGTCAGGGCGTTGTCGCCCTGCTCGAACGGGTTCATCAGGCGCGGGATGTCGTCGGGGTCGACGCCGTCGCCGACGTCCTCGATCTCGATCTCGACCGTCGCCTCCCGGGGGCGGACGCGCACCGTCACGACACCGCACTCGGGCCCGTAGACGATCCCGTTCTCGATCAGGTTGTGCAACAGGCTTCGCAGGCCGCGGGCGTCGGCGAACACCGCGGGCAGGCGACCTTCGTCCTCGATACGCAGCGAGGCGCGACGACGCCCGAGGGTCTCCTTCAGCTGGTCGCGAACGTCATCGAGCGCGTGGTCCAGGGACTCCGGCTGGGGATCGAGATCGAACACGCGCCCTTCGAGCCTGGCGATCTCGAGGATCTGGTTGACCAATCTCAGCAGGCGCGCGCCGCTCTCGCCGATGTGCCGGGCATAGTCGCGGTACTGCGGCGCCCCGAGCGGGCCGTGCAGTTCCGCCGTCAGGATCTCCGCGAAGCCGATGATCGCGTTGAGCGGCGTGCGGAGTTCGTGACTGACCATGCGCAGGAACTGTCGCTTGGCCTGCTCCAGGCCGGCCATCCGGCGCGCCAGCCGGGCCTCACGGCGGCGCTCCGCGGCGCGCGGACCGGACCTCTCGGCAAGCTGGCGGGCCGTCTTGGGCATGGACGGCGCAGACCTCACGCGTACAACGGGCACCCATTCTGCCTGAACGCGCTTAGCGATCCGTTTCCGATAGGGAATTTTCCGTCCACAGCCGGCATGGCGAACTCCACGCCTTGGCGTCGCCCGCGGCGCGAGCGGTCTGGAGCCGACTCCTTGTGAAGGTTAGTCTGCGCCAAAGCCCGCGACGGGCCAGGGGACGGAAGGACCAGTGGGCGAAAGCGCGACCGACGAAGCCGGACCCGGCGACGTCGCTCCGGCGACGCTTCCGGACTCCGCCAATCCTGTCCGCCCGTGGTGCGGCGGCTGGCTGCTGGCCGTCGTCGCGACGGCGGCCGGCGTCGCGTTCGCCTATCCCGGGCGGCTGTGGCCGATCGTGCCTGCCTTGCTTGCCGGCGCAGCGCCCGCGGCGGCGGGGCTGCTGCCGGGGGCGTGGGCGACCGGGCAGCGGCGCACCCTCCTCCTGGTCGGCTGGAGTGTCGCGGCGGGCCTGGCGGTCATCCTCGCCGGCGGCGTGGCCGGCCCGCTGGCCGCCTGGTGCCTTGCGCCGCTGGCGCTGGCCTCGGTGCTGGGAGGCGGCCGGCGGCTGGCAGAGGGCGCGGCCCTGGCCTTCGTCGTCGCCACGGTCTCGGCGCTCGCCGGCCTGTTCGGCGTCACGCCGCGACCGCCGGCGGCCGGACCCGCCTTCTGGGCAGGTCTGGCGGCGCTGCTGACGACCGGGCTCGGCCTCGGGGTCGGCCTGATCCTCGCCGAGCGCCGCGTCGCCGTCCGCGAAGCCCGTCGGGACGACGATGTCGAGCGCCTGCGCGCCCTGCTCGACGAGCAGCCCTGGCTGATCCTGTCGCTGTATCCGCAGGGCCGGGTGAGGGCGATGCACGGTGCGCCGCCGGAGGGAATTCCGGCCGCGGCCCTCGCCGCCGGCGGTCTGCTCGCCGCCGCCCCGACCGGGCCCGATCGCGTCCGGCTCGAGGAAGCCCTCCGCACCGCGGCTTCCGAGGGGGAAGCAGAGGTCGGCTTCGCGCCGGCGCAGGCGATGGACCGCTGGGCCTCCGTGAAGATACGGCGGGTCGAGGAGAACCTGCTGCTGGCGGTGGTCCGCGACGCCACCAGCGACCGGGCGCGGGAAACCGCCCTCGACCAGGCGCGCCAGGACGCCGAGGCGCTGGCCGCCGGCAAGTCGCGCTTCCTGGCCAACATGAGCCATGAGTTGCGAACGCCGCTGAACGCCATCATGGGCTTCTCGGACATCATGCGCGCCCGGATGTTCGGTCCGCTGCCTGACAAGTACGCCGAGTACGGCGAACTGATCCATGAGTCGGGCCAGCACCTGCTCGACCTGATCAACGATGTGCTCGACATGTCGAAGATCGAGGCCGAGCGGTTCCAGCTCTCGCGCGAGACGTTCGACGCCCGCGAGGCGGTGTCGGCGTCATTGCGCCTGCTGCGCCTGCAGGCCGACGGCGCCGGCGTGAAGCTGCGCGGGGTCCTGCCGGCCGAAAGCCTCGAGGTCGACGCCGACCGGAGGGCGATCAAGCAGATCGTGCTGAACCTGGTCTCGAACGCTCTCAAGTTCACGCCCAAGGGCGGGGCGGTGACGGTGACGGCCCACGGCTACGACCGCGAGTTCGAGCTCGTCGTCGCCGACACCGGGGTTGGCATCTCGAAGGAGGACCTCGATCGCCTCGGGCGGCCCTACGAGCAGGCCGGCGACAACAGCCGCAGGCAGATGGGCACGGGCCTCGGGCTGTCGCTTGTCCGCGCCTTCGCCGAGCTGCACGGCGGCGAGATGCTCATCGAGAGCATCCTGGGCGAGGGAACCACCGTCACCGTGCGGCTGCCGGTGCGCCTCGCCCCCGGCCAGGGCGTCCAGCCGGTCGGCGACAACGTCATCGCCTTCAATCCGCACCGCTAGAGAACCGGTATCCTGACGAAGGCGCGGCCGGCGGCGAAATCGCCGACCTCGATGTAGGCGCGCCGCACCTCGTCGCCGCGGGGACCCGAGAAGACGAACTCCACCGCGACCGCCTCGCGCGGATCCAGGCCCGCGAGCGCGTCGACGGCCCGGGCCGGGAAGCGGAACAGCAGGGCGCGGCGCGTTCCGGCGGGCCGCAGGCGCTCGGGCGCCTCGCTGCGGGCGTCCGCGGTAATGGCCCGGGTCGCCCCGGGCGGCGGCGTCCGCGCCTGCAGCGGCAGCTTGCCCCCGGGCCCCGCCCGGCCGCGGTTCAGATAGGGTTCCGGGGCCCGCGCGACGTCGCGGAGCACGAGGCGGGCGGCGTAGGGGGTGCGGCCGTCGGCGAAGGCGGCGGCCGTCTGCAGCGTCCCCGGCGCCTCTTCGCCCGCCAGTCCGAAGATCATGCGGTCGGGACCGAAGGACGCAGCCTGCGACAGCCGCCACAGCGGCCCCTTGCGGGTCACGGTGCGGTCGCCGCGCCAGTCGGCGGTGTCGCCCGGCCACGTCATCCTGCTGAGCTTGGCGTAGCCCTTGAAGGCCAGCCGCACCCGGTCGGCGGCCACGGTCATGTCCTTCGATCCACACGGGGTGGCGGCGGCGCGGGACCGGGCGCGCCGTTCGGTGTCGCCGACCGCCGCGCTGCCGGCGCCCGAGCGCAGGGAGGCTCCCCGGGCCTGGGCGCGCGAGGCGTCCAGCGCCGCGCCCACGGCCGGTTCGAACAGGCGGCAGCGCTGGTCCGCCGCCGTCATCAGGGTCCGCTCGTAAAGCAGGTCCAGGGCCGATCCGGCGATCGCCGTCCCGGCGAAGGCGACCACGGCGGCGCCGATGACCCAGCCCGTGGCGGTCGCAAGGCCTCGCGGGCTCGTCATGCCTTCGTCTTTTCCCGTATGGTCCCGATGTCGGGCAGCGTAGGCCGCCCGGGTTGCGGTTCGGTTAGCGGAGACGTCTTGCTTCTTTCGAGCGACATCTGGGTCGGGGCCCTCATCCGCAGGGCCGAGCAGGGGGGCGCCTTCGCGGCGGTGGCGCGCAAGGGCGATCCCCGCGCCGGAGCGGTGCTGGTCAAGGCCGTCAACCGCCGCGCGGGCACGGCCACGCTCTACAGCGAGGCCACCCGGGGCGACGGCGAGCGGGTCTGGATGCAGCCGGTGAAGTCCGACGCCGAAGCCGATCTGGACGCCTACATCGCGCGCGCCGTCCGGATCGACCCCGATCTCTGGGTGGTCGAGATCGAGGACGCCGACGGGCGCCACTTCCTCGTCGAGGCCGTCGAGACAGGGTGACGGCCGCGACGGATCGCCGTTAACCGCGTTCCTCAACCCGGTTGAAAGTCCTCCCGGCGCACATTGGCGGTCGAGAAGCTCCCCGGTCGCAGTACGCCCATGCTCTTTCTGATGAACGAGGTTGTCCTCAACCTCGATACGCTCGACCTCGCGCCGCCGGTGGCCGCGCGGCGGTTCGCCAAGCTGACGATGCCGTTCGTCAACCAGCTCGGTTGCGAGATGTTCGCCGAGGACCCGCTGCTGCATCGCACCTCGGTCGACCGGGCGAAGCGGCTGGCCGCCCTGATCGTCGCCAAGCAGCCTGACGTCAACGCGGCCCTGTTCATCGCGCCGTCGCGCAACTGCCCCGTCGGCCAGGTCCAGTCCCGCTACGCCTCGATCGGTTTCGAGGTCATGGGGCTCCTCTACGATCGTCAGCAGCACGGCGTCCTCACCACGCTGGAGGCCGACCGGCAGGTCTGGCGCAGGTTGGCGGCCTGATACGCTTTACCCACGGCTGAATTCCGTCCTAGGGTGCTTGCCGGTTGAGGCGCGTACGCCGGGGGGATGGGGCGATGCCGGTGATGGGACGTATGGCGGCCGCGCTCGCGGCGGTGGCGTTGTTCTGCGCGCCCGGTCTGGCGCACGCCAAGTGGTTGAGGGCCGAATCCGACCGCTTCGTCCTCTACAGCAACGGCTCGGAGATGGCGCTCCGCGAGTTCGCGGTGAAGCTCGAGGATTACGACACCCTGCTGCGGGTGTTCTTCGGCCTCGACCCGAAGGGCGTTCCCGAGCGCAAGCTCGAGATCTATCTCGTCAGCGACGTCACCGACATGCGCCGTGTCTCGCCCGCCGCCTCCGACTCGCTCGGCGGCTTCTACACGGCGTCGTCCTACACGATCTTCGCGATCGGCAAGCGCGGTCAGGGCGATCCGGACGACGACGACACCATCCTCCACGAGTACGCGCACCACTTCATGATGCAGTACCTGGCCGGAAAGTACCCGGGATGGCTCATCGAGGGCTTCGCCGAGTACTACATGACGGCAAACCTGAAGCCGGGCAGCTTCGAGATCGGCGACTTCAACACCGGCCGCGCCTACACGCTGATGAACGGCGACTGGACCCCGACCGAGGTGGTCCTCAGCAAGCGCACCGGAGAGCTGAAGGGCGAGCAGGTCTTCGGCTACTACGCGCAGTCCTGGCTCATGACGCACTACATGCTTTCCGATCCGGCCCGGCGGAAGCAGCTGTTCGCCTACGTGCGCCTGCTCGGCGACGGCCGGGAGTCGGTCGACGCCTGGACCGAGGCCACCGGCGAAAGCATCGCGGCGTTCGACGCCGAGCTGAAGGCCTACATGCGCAAGGGGGTGCCCTCGACCCGGTTCACCCGGCCGAACTACAAGCCGGCCACAGTCGCGATCACCGTAATGCCGAAGTCCGCGGATGATCTTCTTCTCGAAAGCCTTCGCGCCACCCTGACCGGCTGCGGCGGCGATGTGGACGTGGATGACGAGGCGGACGACGACAAGGACGATGCCGCGCTCAAGAGGGAACGCGAACAGAAGGCCTTTCTCGAAAGGGTGCGTGCGAAGGCGGCGGCGCATCCGACGGACGCCCTCGCCCAGCGGACGCTCGCTTGCGTCGAACTCGAGTACGGCGATCCGGACATCGGGCGAGCGACGCTCGACCGCCTGATCGAAATCGATCCGGCCGACGCGGCCAGCCTGCGCATGAAAGCCATCAACATGATCGCGCGTGCGCGCGCCGTGGACGATCCGGCGCAGCGCCGGAGCCTGATGAACGCCGCCGGCAAGCTGCTGCTCAAGGCGAACGCCGCTGAACCGAACGAGTACCGGACGCTGCTCTATTACGCCCGCAGTCGGCGGACGGAGGCGGACTACCCCAACGACAATGTGCTCTACGTGCTCCACAACGCGGCGGTGCTGGCGCCCCAGGTCGATGAGGTGCGGATCGAGGCTGCACGCGCGATGATGATGCGCCGGCGCTGGAACGAAGCGACGGCCCTGCTGGATCCGGTCGCCGCCAATCCGCACGGCGGCGCCGGCGCGGCCATCGCCCGGGCGATGCTGGAGGAGATCGGGAGCCGGAGCGGCCAGTAGTCCGCCGCGTGACAAACGTCGGCGGGACAGGTAACCCCCGCCGCCATGTCGACCAGCACAGCCCTCGAAGCCGCCCGCCGGCGGACCTTCGCCATCATCAGTCACCCGGACGCGGGCAAGACGACCCTGACCGAGAACCTGCTGCTGGCCGGCGGGGCGATCCGGGCGGCCGGCGCGGTGCGCGCTCGCGGCGAGAACCGCCGCACGCGGTCGGACTGGATGAAGATCGAGCGCGAGCGCGGCATCTCGGTCAGCGCCAGCGTCATGACGTTCGATCACGACGGCCTGATGTTCAACCTGCTGGACACCCCGGGCCACGAGGACTTCTCGGAAGACACCTACCGCACCCTGACCGCCGCCGACGCGGCCGTCATGGTGCTGGACGCCGCCAAGGGCATCGAGCCGCAGACCCTGAAGCTGTTCGAGGTCTGCCGCCTGCGCGACATCCCGATCGTCACCTTCATCAACAAGATGGACCGCGAGGCGCAGGACCCCTTCGCCCTGCTCGACGAGATCGCGTCCAAGCTGGCGCTGGACCCGGCGCCCCTGTTCTGGCCCGCCGGGTCGGGCGGCCGCTTCAAGGGCATGCTCGACCTGCGGACGCAGAAATTCATCCCGTTCGGCAAGAACCGCGAGGAGGGGCATCCGGACCCGGTGGCCTTCAACTCCAACGCCATCGTCAGTCACCTCGACCCGGACGAGCAGGGCGAGCTGGAAGAGGCGGCGATGCTGGTGCAGGAGGCGTCCAAGCCGTTCGACCCGCAGAGCTTCCTGGAAGGTCACATGACGCCGGTGGTCTACGGGTCGGCGCTGCGCCACTTCGGCGTGGCCCAGCTGCTGGCGACGCTGGCCGCCTACGCCCCGCCGCCGCGCCCGCGCGCGGCCGAGAAGAACGGCGTGCCGACCCACGTCGCCCCGGGCGACCCGGAGGTCACCGGCTTCGTGTTCAAGGTCCAGGCGAACATGGACCCCAACCACCGCGACCGGATCGCCTTCTTCAAGCTGACCAGCGGCCGGTTCACGCGCGGCATGAAGCTGAAGACCTTCTCGACCGGTGTGCGCGGCGAGGCGCCCAGCAAGCAGATGAGCGTGAACGCGCCGATCATGTTCTTCGCCAGCGACCGCGAGCTGGCCGAGGAGGCCTACGCCGGCGACGTGATCGGCATTCCGAACCACGGCGTGCTGCGCGTCGGCGAGAGCCTGTCGGAGAGCGGCACGCTGCGCTTCGCCGGCCTGCCCAACTTCGCGCCGGAAATCCTCCAGCGCGTGCGGGTCAAGGATCCGCTCAAGGCCAAGCACCTGAAGAAGGCGCTGGAAGGCCTGGCGGAGGAGGGGGTCACCCAGCTGTTCCGGCCGGTCATCGGCTCGGACTTCATCGTCGGCGCCGTCGGCCAGCTGCAGTTCGAGGTCATGGCCGACCGCCTGTCGAACGAATACCAGCTGGACGTGATCTTCGAGGCCTCGCCCTACGCCGAGGCGCGCTGGCTGCAAGGCAAGGCCGCCGACCTCGAGGACTTCGCCTCCAAGCACCGCACCGCGATGGCCACCGACATCGACGACGCGACGGTCTTCCTCGCCAAGTCGGCCTGGGAGATCGGCTACCTCGGCGAGCGGTTCCCGAACCTCGAGTTCCAGCGGACGAAGGAACGCGGGTAGGGGGCGGATCTCGGCCGGCGCCTTGCGTCCTTCGACACCCCCGCTGCGCGGGCTGCTCAGGATGACGTAGTCTGAAGGCTCATCACACGTCATCCTGAGCAGGCCCGAAGGGCCGTGTCGAAGGACGCACGGCGCCTACTGGCCGTCGATCTGCGCGTAGTCGATCCCGGTCAGGCGGCGCAGCTTGGCGAACTCCACCGGCGTGATGCAGCGGGGCGTTTCCCAGCGCTGGCCGTCCCCGCGCCCGTCGAGCACACCCTGGGCCGTGACGAACTCGACGCGGCCGAACTGCCGCCTGAACGCGCGCCGCGAGGCTTCGTCGCGATCGCAGACAACCAGCGGCTTGGCGGCGGCGGGCGGGATGTCGCTGGCGTCGACCGACTGCCCCGTGGCGGCCGGTTCGCCGCCGAGCATGCTGATGACGATCAGTCCCGCAAGAACGATGGACATGGCTTTGCTTTCACCTCCCTTGCCCGTTTCAGGATCGGGCTTTCGCGAACGGTAGGCGCCGTTCGACCGGTATGTGAAGTATTTTTGACGGTCTGTGGATAACCTTCCGCCACTTTCCCCCAGGTCGTCAGTATACAGAACAATATTGGGGCGCCGAGAACCGCCGGTTCCGTGTGCCAACGACGGAATTCGGGCCGTCCTGACCGAAATCCGGCTCGCCTGACGCCGACGGATCGCCCCCTTTTTCGGGCGAGACCCCGCTCATAACCATGACACTGTTGCGCGCCGACGCCGGAGAACCGCCATGCTCGCCGCCCTGATCCTGATCGCCACAACCGAAGCGCCGGGGCCGCCGCCCTGGCCCGAGAGCCTGAGGTGCGCCGCGCACGTCCAGGCCTGGGCCGAACTCGAGAAGGCCGCCAACGGGGACATGCCGGAGGCGAAGTCCTTTGACGCCGCGATGTTCTGGTCGCTGGCGGCCATGGACGCCGCGCGGCGGGACAGGGTGGAGTCGCCGGCCGTGGCCGAGGCGGCCCAGAAGACCGAGCGGGCCAGGGTCAAGCCGCTGCTGGCGGCGAAGGCGCCGGCCGCGGAAGCCGTCCTGGCCGATTGCCTCAAGCGCGTGCCGCCGCTGGAATAGTCGCCGGGCGTCCGGCTTCGCCCACGCCCCCGGGCGCGGCGCTCCGGAGCCCGCCTTCCACGCCTGCGCCGGTTTCCGCGCTAAGCCGCAGAAATTGCGTGCGTATTAACCATGTTGCGCGTGTTAACCACTTGTTAAGCTCTTCGGACCGGGCTTTGCTCCGTTCCCGATGACCGACGGCCGGGTGTTCCGGCTTGGGACGGTCGAGTTGGGAGCCGGCGCAAGATGTTCGAGTTTGGTCGTGAGCTGCGCCGCCTGCTGTCGGGCGACGCCGTGTCGAACGCCAACCACGACAGTCTCACCGGCGGCGACGCGACGCTGCTGGAACTGCTCGACCTGCACCTGCTGACCAACGAGGCCCGCGCCGCCGACATCGCCGCCGGCCGCATCGGCAACAAGGACCGCCCCGCCCGCCTGCTCCAGGCCGCCGCCTGCTGGCGCGAGCTGGCCAGGCGCTCGGGCGACGCGACCGCCCTGCGCAAGGCCGCCGCCGCCGCCGAGGCGGCCGTGAAGGCGCACCAGGCTCCGCTCCGCGTCGCCGGCTTCACCCGCGGCCTGGCGGAACAGGGCCTGACCGCGCTGCTCGGCGCCGAGCTGTTCGGGGACGACTGCCTGTCCGCCGACGCCGACCATGTGCTGGCGGACGCCGCGCGCGGCTCCGGCGTCGGCGCGGCCCTGGGCGCCGCGGCGCTCGCCGGGGT
>CALKHU010000113.1 GCA_937991555.1 uncultured Caulobacter sp. | reverse complement strand
CGACAGAACCTCGACGCCCGAGACGCGGATCTCGATCTCGCCGGTCGGCAGGTTGGGGTTGATGGTTTCGGGCGACCGGGCGACCACCTCGCCGTCGACGCGGATCACGCTCTCGGTGCGCACGCGCTCGACCAGGTCAAAGCCCGGGGTCGAGGGCGAGACCACCAGCTGGGTCAGGCCGTAGTGGTCGCGCAGGTCGACGAAGACCAGGCCGCCGTGGTCGCGCTTGCGGTGGATCCAGCCCGACAGGCGGACATTCGCGCCGGTGTCCGAACCACGGAGCTGGCCACAGGTGTGCGTGCGATAGGCGTGCATGGGAAAGTCGTCTTGAATCCGGAATTCAGGAGGCGCGGAAAGGCGCATGGAGGGGGTGGAAAGTCAAGGATTCGGGGCGCCTTTGTGCCCGCGCCCGCTTTTCAAATCCGCTCCTCCTCGCCGAAGCGAGGGCCGGGCTTTTCTCGATACAGCGGCCCATCGCGGTGAGTGGCGATGTTCGGGTCAGACACCCTGGTGTCTGACCCTGTCTGGCCCAGGCCAATCCCTGACCATGAGTGCGCCGGCCGTAAACCTGGGTCCTCGCTTCCGCGAGGATGAGCGGATGAGAGAAGGGTTGGGGCAACTATCCCCAGCACAGCTGGCTCTATCCCCGGCGAGGGCGCCGGCGCAGGTCGCCTCGCGTGGCTCGCGTGGTAAATCACCCCCGTGACCGCCCGCCAGCTTTCCTTTCCGCTCGCCCATCCGCCCGTGCTGACGCGCGCGGCGTTCGTGGAGTCGGGGGCGAACGCCGAAGCCCTGGCGCTGGTCGACCGCTGGCCGGCCTGGCCGGGCGGGACGCTGGCGCTGGTCGGGCCCGAGGGCGCCGGCAAGACGCACCTGGCGACGATCTGGGCGCGGCGGGCGGGGGCGACGAGCTGGACGCCGGGCGACGAGCTGCCGGCCGGGGGGCCGGTGCTGGTCGAGGACGCCGACCGGGCCGGCGACGAGGCGCTGTTCCACCTGATCAACCGCGCGGCGGCCGAGGGCGGGCTGCTGCTGACCGCGCGCACGCGCCCCGCGGCCTGGCGAAGCGCCCTGCCCGACCTGCGCTCGCGGCTGAACGCCCTGACCGTGGCCGAGCTGGGCGAGCCGGACGACGGGCTGATGATCGCCGTGCTCGAGGCGCTGTTCCGGGAGAAACTCCGGCGGCCGGCGCCGGACCTGTACGAATACCTGCTGCGCCGGATGCCGCGCTCCGTCGCGGTCGCCCGCGAGGTGGTCGCGCGGCTCGACGAAGCGGCGGGCGAACAGGGCCGCGAACTGACGCGCGCCGTGGCCCGCGCCGTGCTCGAGGCGGAGCCGGACCTGTTCGGGGAATAGGCGGCCCCGGCGGCGAACGGTATCCTCGCCGCAGTATCGCTTCCGGGGATTCGCCATGTTCAGGACCATCGCCCTCGCCGCCGCCCTGCTCGCGTTCAGCGGCGGCGTCGCGCTCGCCCAGTCGAGCACCACGACGACCACGCGCTCGACCACCACGACGACCACCGAAGGCACGAAGACCCGTACCGAGACGCGCACGCGGTCGACGGAAGTCACCATCGGCGTCGACGGCGAGGCGCTGGGGGCGGCGATCGCCGGGGCCATCGCCGACGCGGCCGACCCGGAACAGGCGCGGCTGCGCCGCCTCGCCGAGCCGGCGAAGAAGGAGGACGCCTTCGGGGCCTGGCGGATGAGCGACGGCGGCCGCGATACGGGCGACTGCCGGGTCGTGCTCGGCGAGAAGGCGGGTTTCCTCGGCGTGCGGCCGGCCACCGCTACCGGCTGTCCCGGACGGCTGGAGCAGCTGCGCACCTGGCGGGTGCAGATGGGCGAACTGGTGTTCTACGACCGCATGGGCCAGGAGGCGCGGCGGCTGAAGTTCGTCGAGGGGCGGTTCATCGGCGGCGGGCTCGAGCTGGTGCGGGACACGCCCGGCGAGGCCCCTGCGGCCGATCCGGCCGGCAGCCCGGTCGGGTGACGGCCGGGGCGCACCCCATGGGCGTCAGCCTCCGCGTGCTCGACGCCGGGGCCACGTCGGCGCGGGCGGCCGGGCTCGCCGATGTCCTGCTCGACTGCGTCGAGGGCGGGGCTTCGGTCAGCTTCCTTTGGCCGATGAGCCGCAGCGAGGCCGACGCCTACTGGAGCGGGGTCATCGCCGGGGCGGCCGCCGGCGAGCGCATCCTGATCGTCGCCGAGGACGCGGACGGCGTGGTCGGCACGGTCCAGGTCGTGCTGGCCCAGCCGCCGAACCAGCCGCATCGCGGGGACGTCTCGAAGATGCTGGTCCATCGCCGGGCGCGCCGGCAGGGCGTCGGCGCCCTGCTGATGGCGGCGGCGGAGGATGCGGCGCGGGCGGTGGGCAAGACGCTGCTGGTGCTGGACACCGCCAGCGCCGACGCCGAGCGGCTGTATGAGCGTTCCGGTTGGACGCGGGTCGGGGTGATCCCGGGCTACGCCCTGCTGCCGGACGGCGCGCCCTGCGACACGACCTACTTCTACAAGGCGCTGGACCGCGCGGACGGGCTCGAGGCGAGCGCCGGCTAGAGGATGCCCGCGACCATGAAGCCGACATAGGTGCCGATGGCCGTGCCGACCGTGCCGGCCAGCACCGCGGGCAGGGCCAGATCCTCCCGCCCGAGGCTCTCGGCCAACGACAGGGCGCTGCTGGCGCCGCCGATGTTGGCGTTCGAGGCGATCGCGATGATGTCCGGATCGATGCGCAGCAGCCATCCCGCCACGATCAGGATCGCCGCGTGGACCAGCACGATGATGACCACGAAGGCCATCAGCATCAGTCCGACGGGGCCGGCGGCGACGAGCGCCCCGACGTCCGCGCTCGCCCCGACCACGGCCAGGAACAGGTAGATCGCCGCCAGTCCCATGGGGCGGCCGAGCGTCATGCGGTGGACGAACGGCGTCTGGGCGACGATCAGCGCGAGGGTGGTCAGGATGATCACCGAGGGCACCGGCGCGCCCAGGTCGGCGAGCAGTCCCGCGAGCAGGTCCGACGCCAGCACCCCGGCGAGGGCGACCGTGACCGGCGCGGCCACGGCGAGGACGCCGGTGAGCGGCGGCGGCGGCGCGCTCCCGGCGTCCACCGGGACGGCGGCGGCGACGCGCCGGGCGCCGAACAGGCCGGTCTTCAGGAGCAGCGGCGGCAGGGCCAGCGTAGCGACCACCCAGACGCCCGTCAGCACGTTGTCGGCGACCACCGCCGCCGTGTAGAGCCCCCCGTCCCGGGCGACCCCGAAGTGCAGCGCGATGGCGTTGAAGTTGGCGCTGCCGCCGATGTAGGTGCCCGCGTACATGCCGGACAGGGCGGCGAGCTTGTCGCCGAGCATGGCGCGCGCGGGCGTCAGGGCGACCGCCGCGAGCACGCCGGCCACGGTGCCCGCCGCGCCGATGAAGAAGGCGATCATCATCGGGCCGCCGGCGCGCCTGAGCGCCTTGAGGTTGGCCTCGAGCAGGACGAGGAAGATCGCCGCGGGCATGACGACCGCGAAAACCACGTCATAGACCGGTCCGCCCGCGCCGGCCGGCGGGATGAGCCGCAGGTTGGCCAGCAGGGCGCCGAGGATGATGACGATCAGCGCCGGCCCGAGGGCGCGCCCGTAACGGACCCTGCCCAGCACCTCGGCGGCGGCGACGGAGACCAGAAGGGCGAGCAGTATGCCCAGCGGCGACTGGATCAGGGCCATGGCGCGCGCCCCGCGCCGCTCGTCGTCATCAACATGAATCGCCTCTCCCCGACAGCATTAGAGGCATAACCCCGCCGCCCCGCCTACCCCGCCGCGCCCCACGGGAGCTCCCGTCGGGCGCCGGCGCGCGCGACCGCTTACCAGACGGCGCCGAGTGTCATACGGTTGTTCGAATTCAGACGCCGGAGCCCCCAATGCCTTACGCTGTCGGATACGCCGCCCAGGACGCCGCATCGCCGCTGGCCGCCTTCCATTTCGAGCGGCGGGCGTTGCGGCCGGACGATGTGAAGATCGACATCCTCTACTGCGGCGTCTGCCATTCCGACCTGCACACCGCCCGCAACGACTGGGGCGGGACGATCTACCCCTGCTGCCCGGGCCACGAGATCGTCGGGCGGGTCAGCGCCGTCGGCCCGCAGGTGCGCCGCTTCCGCGAGGGCGACCTGGCGGCGGTCGGCTGCCTGGTCGACAGCTGCATGGACTGCGACCAGTGCCGCAAGGGCGAGGAGCAGCTGTGCCGCAACCGCTCGACCGGCACCTACAACGGCAAGGACCGGATCACGGGCGAGCTGACCTTCGGCGGCTATTCCGACCACATCGTGGTCCGCGAGGCCTTCGTGCTGAAGGTCCCCGACGGGCTGGACGTCACCCGCGCGGCGCCGCTGCTCTGCGCCGGGATCACCACCTATTCGCCGCTCAAGACCTGGAAGGCCGGGCCGGGAACGCGGCTGGGCGTGGCGGGCCTGGGCGGGCTGGGCCACATGGCGGTGAAGTTCGGCGTCGCCATGGGCTGCGAGGTCACCGTCATCACGGGCTCGGAGTCCAAGCGGGCCGACGCGGCGGCGCTGGGCGCGCAGCACGTGCTGCTGTCCAGCGACCGGGACGCCATGCGGGCGGCGCGAAACGGCTTCGACCTGATCATCGACACCATCCCGGTGGCCCACAAGCTGCAGCCCTACCTGCCGCTGCTCGACATCGACGGCTCGCTGGTCATCGTCGGCGCCATCGACGAGCTGCCGCCCTTCCACAGCGGCCTGCTGCTCGGCGGGCGGCGGCGGGTCAGCGGATCGCCGATCGGCGGCATCGCCGAAACCCAGGAGATGCTCGACTTCTGCGCCGCCAAGGGCGTGCTGCCCGACTGCGAGACGATCGCCATCCAGGACATCAACCACGCCTACGAGCGGATGGAGCGGTCGGACGTGAAGTACCGCTTCGTCATCGACATGGCCTCGCTCGCCCGGGAGCGGCGGGCGGCGTGACGGGATCAACCGAGCCGGAAACCATGGCGGCCATCGCCGCTACGGCGCCGGGGGCCGCGCCGATCAGGGCGCCGGCGGGACAGGTCCTGTTCCGGCCCGACGACCCCTGCCATGGCTTCGTCGCCGTGCGGCGGGGCAGCATCCGCGTGGGTCTCACGTCGGCCGGCGGGCGCGAGCTTCTGCTCTATCGCGTGCGCCCCGGGCAGATCTGCCTGCAGACCTTCGCCTGTCTCGTCGAGGGCCGTCGGTATGCCGCCGAGGGCGTGGTCGAGGCCGACGTCGAGGGCGTGCTGCTGCCGCCGGCCGCGTTCGACCGGCTGATGACGGACAGCGCCGCCTTTCGCGGCGCGGTGCTCGGCTCGGTCGCGCGCCGGTTCGCAGACCTGGAGGGCGTGGTCCAGGCTTTGGCCTTCACCGGCCTCCCCGCCAGGCTGGCGGCCGCGCTGGTGGCCCACGCGACGGACGGGATGGTCAGCCTGACGCACGAAGCCCTGGCGACGGAGATCGGCTCCGCGCGCGAGGCTGTGAGCCGGCAGCTGGCGCAGCTGGCGCGGGAGGGCCTGGTCGCCCAGACCCGCGGACAGATCCGGCTGATCGACCGGCGGGCCCTGGAGCGCCTGGCGGCGGCGCCGATGTGACTTGGTCACAGACGGGGCCGGCCCCCGTGTGGGATCCCTCCCTTGCCGGGCCGACCGGCCAAGGGAGACTGACGATGAAGATGAATGAAGGCGGCCTCGACCGCGTCCTGCGCGTGGTCCTCGGCCTCGCGGTGCTGTCGCTGGTGTTCGTGGGGCCGAAGACGCCCTGGGCCTGGCTCGGGCTCGTGCCCCTCGTGACCGGCCTCGTGGGCTTCTGCCCGCTGTACGCCGTGCTCCGGCTGAACACGCTGGGCCGCAAGGGCTAGACGCCCTCGACCGCCCTCGCCATCGCCTCCGCGGCCTGATCGCCCGTCAGGCCGCCGTCGCGCACCAGCGCGCGCCAGGCGTGGAAGTCGAGGGCGAGGCCGATCATCGCCTGCTGTTCGGGCGAGCGCCCCTCCCCGAGCGCGGCGCGCCAGCCGGCGATCACCGGGCCGAAGCGCAGGGCGGCGATCTCCTGCACCGGCGGATAGTGCTCAGCGTCGCGCAGCACGCAGCCGAGCATGCCGGCATTGGCCCCGAACCAGGCGTAGACGGCGGCCAGCGCTGTCCTGAGCCGGGCCCGGGGGTCGCCGACGGCGAGCCAGGCCGCGCCATCCGGCGGCGGCGAGCGCTCGAACGACAGGCCCGAACAGGCCATCAGCAGGCTGCGCTCGTCCGGAAAGTGGGCGTAGAGGGTGTTGCGCTGGACCCCTGCCCGCTCGGCCACCATGCTGAGACTGGTGCGCGCCGGCCCGACCGTGCCGTGCAGGTCCACCGCCGCCTCGACGATCTTCTGACGCGTCTGCGCCTGGTGCTCGGCGCGCGCCTTGAGCGTATAGGTCCGGGCCATATTTCACTAAACGGTAATGTTCACCCATATTGACCCCGCGGTGCGGTTTCAATACACGATGGTGTATCTCGAAACAGAGGGCCGGTCCACCGGGAGAAATGCCATGAACACCCGCGTCAACGAGATCGCCGACGGCGTCTATCGCCTGTCCACCTTCGTGCCCGAGGTGGCGGCCCCGGCCGGCTTCACCTTCAACCAGTTCCTGGTCGTGGGCGACGAGCCGCTGCTGTTCCATACCGGACCGCGCCGCCTGTTCCCGCTGGTGCGCGAGGCCGTCGCCCGGGTGATCGAGCCGGCCGCGCTGCGCTGGATCACCTTCGGCCACTTTGAGGCTGACGAGTGCGGGGCGATGAACGACTGGCTGGCCGTGGCGCCGAACGCCCAGGTGGCGCACGGCGCGCTGGGCTGCGACGTCTCGGTCAACGATATGGCCGACCGGCCGCCGCGACCGCTGACCGACGGCGAGATCATCGACATCGGCGGCAAGCGCCTGCGCTACCTGGAGACGCCGCATACGCCGCACGGCTGGGACGCGGGGCTGCTCTACGAGGAGACCGCCGGGGTGCTGTTCTGCGGCGACCTGTTCACCCAGGTCGGCGACCGCCCGGCGCTGGTCGAGGACGACATCGTCGAGGCGGCGATCACGGCCGAGGACCTATTCGGCTACTCGACGCTCAACCCCGACATGGGGCGGACGATCCGGACGCTGGCCGGCCTGGAACTCGCAACGCTGGCGCTGATGCACGGCCCGTCGTTCACCGGCGACGGCGCGGCGGCCCTGGGCGCCCTGGCGGCCGACTACGACCGTCGGGCCGAAGCGCGGCGGACAGCTTGAGGCGCACGGCGACAAAACCGTAACACGGCGGCTGTAACACCCCTGTCATGGCCCTTGCCGCGACGGGCGCGGCGAGCGACAAGGCCGTGACCGGACAGAGCCCCATGACCGACGCCGCGACCGCAGCCCAGACCGCCCCGGCGAGCGACACCCCGCCGGGCGGCCTGTCGCTCGATGAAAGCCTGCTGGCCTCGCCAGAGCGGTTCTTCAACCGGGAACTGTCGTGGCTGGCCTTCAACCGGCGCGTCCTCGAGGAGGCCGAGAATCCGCGGCATCCGCTGCTCGAGCGGCTGCGCTTCCTGTCGATCAGCGCCAACAACCTCGACGAGTTCTACATGGTCCGGGTGGCGGGCCTGCGGGCGCAGATCGCCGAGGGCGTGCGGACGCTGAGCCAGGACGGGCTGAGCCCGGCCGAGCAGCTGGTCAAGGTCAACGCCTCCGCCGCCGAGCTGATGGATGACCAGCAGCGCATCTGGCGCGAGTTGCGCGCGGCGCTGTTCGACCAGGGGCTGAAGCTGCTCGACGCGAAGGACGTGGGTCCCGCCGACCGCAGGAAGGCCGAGGAAATCTTCCTCAACCACGTGTTCCCCGTGCTGACGCCGCTGGCGATCGATCCGGCGCATCCGTTCCCGTTCATTCCGAACCTGGGGTTCTCGCTGGCCCTGAAGCTGCGGCGCGAGGACGGCAAGGAGCTGTATGCGCTGGTGCCGGTGCCGAGCCAGGTGCAGCGGTTCTGGGAGCTGCCGCCCGACGGTCGCGCCCGCAAGACCGAGCAGAAGTTCATCGCGCTGGAATCGCTGCTGATCCTGTTCCTCGACCACCTGTTCCCGGGCTGCGAGGTCGAGGGCCGCGGGCTGTTCCGTCTGATCCGCGACAGCGACGTCGAGATCGAGGAAGAGGCCGAGGACCTGGTCCGCGAGTTCGAGGCCCAGCTGAAGCGCCGGCGCATGGGCGGCGTGGTCCGGGTCAAGATCCAGACCGCCATGCCGCAGGATCTTCGGGAGTTCATCCTCGACAGCCTGCACACCCAGCCCGACGACGTGGTGCTGATCGACGGCAAGCTGGGCCTCGCCCAGATGAGCCAGATGATCCCCGAGGGCCGGCCGGACCTGAAGTTCAAGCCGTTCGCGCCGCGCTTCCCCGAGCGCATCCGCGACCACAACGGCGACTGCTTCGCGGCCATCCGCGAGAAGGACATCCTGGTCCACCACCCGTTCGAGAGCTTCGACGTCGTGGTCCAGTTCCTGCGCCAGGCGGCGCGCGACCCCAACGTGCTGGCGATCAAGCAGACGCTGTACCGGACCAGCCAGAACAGCCCGATCGTGGCGGCGCTGATCGAGGCGGCCGAGAACGGCAAGAACGTCACCGCCCTGGTCGAGATCAAGGCCCGCTTCGACGAGGAGAACAACCTTCGCTGGGCCCGGGACCTCGAGCGGGCGGGCGTCCACGTCGTGTTCGGCTTCGTCGAGTACAAGACCCACGCCAAGCTGAGCCTTGTGGTGCGGCGCGAGGGCGAGACCCTGCGCACCTACTGCCACTTCGGCACCGGCAACTATCACCCGTTCACGGCCCGGGTTTACACTGACCTCTCGCTGTTCACCTGCGACCCGGCCCTGGGCCGGGACTCGGCGCGGCTGTTCAACTTCATCACGGGCTACGCCAAGCCCGAGCGGCTGGAGAAGCTGAGCTACAGCCCCGAGACGCTGAAGACCGACCTGCTCGAGATGATCGATGTCGAGGTCGCCAACGCCCGCGCCGGCAAGCCGGCGGCGATCTGGGCCAAGCTCAACGCGCTGGTCGATCCGCAGATCATCGACGCCCTCTATCGCGCCAGCCAGGGCGGCGTGAGCATCGAGCTGGTCGTGCGGGGGATCTGCTGCCTGCGCCCGGGCGTTCGCGGCCTGTCCGAGAACATCAAGGTCAAGAGCATCGTCGGCCGCTATCTGGAGCATGCGCGGATCGTCGCCTTCGCCAACGGCGGCGAGATGCCCGGTCCCCGGTCGCGGGTGTTCATCAGCTCGGCCGACTGGATGC
Organism: uncultured Caulobacter sp.; assembly: GCA_937991555.1. GTDB lineage: Bacteria > Pseudomonadota > Alphaproteobacteria > Caulobacterales > Caulobacteraceae > Caulobacter. Next base: position 10,786 of record CALKHU010000113.1, on the reverse strand, counting down.
CGCGCAACCTCGACCGCCGGGTCGAGGCGCTGACCCCGGTCGACAACCCGACCGTCCACCAGCAGGTGCTGCAGCAGATCATGGTCGCCAACCTGAACGACGAGGCGCACAGCTGGATTCTGGACGGCGAAGGCGGCTATAGGCGCGATCCGGCCTGGGATCGCCCGGGCGCCTTCTCGGCCCACGAGTACTTCATGAACAACCCCAGCCTGTCGGGCCGCGGCCACAAGGTGCGCGACCTGCCGAGAGCCTTCGAGCATGTTGGCCCGCGCCGCTAGCGGACAGCCGGTCGGGAGCCCCGTGCGCCAGCAGCGCGACGCGGCCGTGATCGACGTCGGCTCCAACTCGGTGCGTCTGGTGCTCTACCGGCTGGAAGGCCGGGCGATCTGGACCGTCTACAACGAGAAGGTCCTCGCCGGGCTCGGCCGGGACCTCGGCGCCACGGGCAGGCTGTCGCCGGCCGGGATCGAACAGGCCATGGCGGCCCTGCGGCGGTTCCGCGCCGTGCTGGACGCCGCCGGTCCGCAGGACATCTTCACCGCCGCCACCGCTGCGGTGCGGGACGCCGCCGACGGCCAGGACTTCGTCGCCAGGGTGGCGGCCGAGACCGGCCTGAACCTGCGGGTCCTGAGCGGCCAGGAGGAGGCGCGGTACGCCGCGCTCGGCGTGCTGGCCGGATCCCCCGACGGGGACGGCGTGGTCGGCGACCTCGGCGGGGCCTCGCTCGAGCTGGTGCGGCTGGCGCCGCAGGGGCCGGTCGACGGCGCCACCCTGGCGCTGGGTCCGTTCGCCCTCGCCGGACTGAAGGGCGACCGCCTGCGGGCCGAGATCCGCGAGCGGCTGGTTCCGCATGCCGGGCGGTTCGCGGCCCGGACCTTCCAGGCCGTGGGCGGCGCCTGGCGCAACCTGGCGCTGCTGCACATGCGGCTGGCCGACTACCCGCTGCAGATCGTGCACCAGTACGAGATGAGCCGCGGCGAGGCGCTGGAGACCGCCCGCTTCATCGCTCGCCAGTCGCGCGCCTCGCTGGAGGCGATCGAGGGAGTGTCGAAGAAGCGCCTCGAGACCCTGCCCCACGCGGCGCTGGTGCTGGAGACCCTGATCGAGAGCCTCGGACTCGAGCGGATCGTGATCTCGGCCTACGGCCTGCGCGAAGGTCTGCTGTTCGAGTCGATGCCCGGCTCGGTGCAGGACCTGAACCCGCTGATCGAAGGCTGTTCGGCGCTGACCGCACGCCAGGGCGTCGACGAGACGCTCGGGCCGACGCTGGAGGCGTGGCTGGCCCCGGTGTTCAACACCCTGCCGGCCGTGATGGGCGACCGCGAGTCGGTGCTGCGCGCCGCCGCCTGCCGGCTGGCCGACCTCGGCGCGCGGCTGCACCCCGACCATCGCGCCGACCTGGTCTTCGAGCAGGTGCTGCGGGCGCCGATCGCCGGCCTGCGCCACGCCGAGCGCGCCTTCCTGGCCGTCGCGGCCTTCGCGCGGCACACCTCGGCCTCGTCCGTTCCCGAGGGCGGCACGGTGGCCCGGCTGCTGACCGACGGCCAGCGCCGCCGGGCGCGGGCGCTGGGCGCGGCCGTGCGGCTGGGCTGCGACCTCTCCGGCCGCAGCACGACCCTGCTGATGCAGTCGCGCCTCGGCGTGCAGGACGGCCGGCTGGTGCTGACCGCGGCCGAGGGCTGGTCGGACATGCTGCTGGGCGAACAGACCACGCGCCGGGCGACGACGCTGGCGAGCCTGCTGGGCCTGCCCCTCGAAGTGCGGCGGGTCTGAGAGAAAGTGGGGACACACACTGGTTTCGGCGTGAAACGGGTGTGAATGTCTCTGCCCCGGGCCCGAACGTGGTGTGTTTCCCCGGGTTTCGTCCCTGCGTTCGCCGGAGCTCCGCCACATGACCCAGCCCCTTCCCGACCACGGCCAGCCCTGGAACGAGGTGCGCGCCAGGATGACCGACATGGCGGCCGGGGACGTCAAATGGCGCGACGGCAGGGCGGCGGTCTATGTGTTCAACGCCGGCGAGGACATCGACCGGGTGCAGAAGGAAGCCTACGCGCTCTTCGCGTCCGAGAACGGCCTCGGCCCGGCGGCCTTCCCCAGCCTGGCGCGGATGGAGCGCGAGGTCGTCGGCTTCGGCCTCGGCCTGCTGCACGCCCCCGAGGGCGCCGCCGGCGCGATGACCAGCGGCGGCACCGACTCGATCCTGATGGCCGTGAAGGCGGCCCGCGACTTCGCCCGCAAGGAACGGGGCCTGACCGGGCGGCTGAATCTGGTGCTGCCCCGCTCCGCCCACCCGGCCTTCGACAAGGCCTGCATGGTCATGGAGATCGAGATCCGCCGCACGCCGCTGAAGGGCTTCCTCGCCGACCCGGAGGCCATGGAGGCGGCGGTCGACGAGGCCACCATCATGATCGTCGGTTCGGCCCCCTGCTTCCCGTTCGGGCTGATCGACCCGATCGGGGCGCTGGGCGCGCTGGCAGAGCGGCGCGGCCTGTGGCTGCACGTCGACGCCTGCGTCGGCGGCTACATCGCGCCGTTCGTGCGGATGAACGGCGGCGACGTTCCGCCGTTCGACTTCGCCGTGCCGGGCGTCTCCTCGATGTCGGCCGACCTGCACAAGTACGGCTACTGCGCCAAGGGCGCCTCGACCGTCTTCTTCCGCACCGAGGCCCTGCGCAGCCACATGCCGTTCACGGTCAGCGACTGGCCGGCGGGCAAGATGACCACACCGACGCTGGCGGGCACCCGGCCCGGGGGCGCCATCGCGGCGGCCTGGGCGGTGATGAACCACCTCGGCGTCGACGGCTACCGCCGGAAGCACGGCATGGTCACGGCGGCGCGGGAGCAGATCGAGGCCGGCGTGCGCGCGCGCGGATTCGAGGTCATCGGCGCGCCGCAGCTGGGCATCGTCGCCTTCACCCATCCCGAGGTCGACGGACTGGCCATTCTCGGCCAGCTCTACCAGCGCGGCTGGGTGACCAGCGCCGTCACCGAGCCGCGCGGCCTGCACCTGATGCTGTCGCCGGTGCACCTGTCGGTCGCTGACCGGTACCTGGCCGACCTCGACGCGGCGACGGAAGCGGCGCGTGCCGGCGGCGGGACCGGGACCGCGAAGGTCGGCTACGGGAGGTAGCGGCGCAAAAGGACCGGCCAGCAGCCCCCGTTTTGTGGGCATTGCGATCGTGCGACTCTTTCCTAGACTTGCCGCGACCGAGAGGCGGCTGCGGGAGGGGCACGGTGGCGTTACGGGTCGGGGTTTCGAGGCGGGCCTTCCTCACGGCCGCGGGAGCCGCGGCGGCGCTGGGCGGCGGCTGGCTGGGCGCAGATGCGTGGCGACGCTACCGCACCGAGGCCGCCGTTCTGCCGTGGCTGAAGGCCAATGCGCACGGTTTCGACCTCGACAACCCGGATTCCGTGTGGACACCGCCGTTGTCCCGGGCGCTTGCCGGGGCCCGTGTGATCGGCCTTGGCGAAGCGACCCACGGGAGCCATGACGACGCCGCCGTGAAGTCGGCGATCATCAAGGGCCTGATCCGTGACGGCGCCATCAGGACCGTGTTGCTGGAGGTCAATGCGCCGGGGGGGCGCGAACTTGACGCCTTTATCCAGGGCGGTTCGGGGAGCGCCCGTGACAGGTTGCGCACCGCCAAGGTCTTCAGGGTGGTGAAGACCGAGGCCGTCGCCGACCTGCTCGACTGGCTGCGGCAGTGGAACCGGACGGCCGCGGCGCCGGTGCGCATCTTCGGCATCGATTGCCAGGCGACCGCCGAGGACGCGGCAACCGCCTTCTCGGCGCTTCGGACCGTCAACCCGGCGGAGGCAGAGCGACTGGCGGCGAGCCTCCGGCCGATCCTGTCGCCACAGGCCCAGGCGCTGCGCTTTCCGGCGCTCATCAAGTCCCTCACCACAGCGCAATTGCTAGAGGCCATGACGGCGCTCGAAGCGGTCCGGGCCGCCCTCGCCAAGGCGGACGCAAGCCGTGACGCGATCTACGCCGCGCGCACCGCCTGGCAGGGACTGAAAGCTTTCGAGATGGAGACCTCTGACGGAAAGGTCACGGGCGACGCAGAGGCCTACTACGCCCGGCGCGACGGCTTCATGGCGGACAATGTGCTCAACGCGCCGATGGACGGCGCGGCGGCGCTGTGGGCGCACAACAACCATGTGGTCGCGGAGCGCTTCGAGGGAACGACCTTCCTGCCAACGGGAGCGCAGTTGCGCAGGCGGCTTGGCGACGCCTACCGGGCGGTGGTGGTCGAATACGGCTCGGCGCGGTTCAACGCCGTCCCGGCGTCGCCGTTCGCCGCCTTCCCGGAGGCCACCGAGCCCACAGCCGTCATCAGCTGGGACGGTACGGGCGGACGACCGGCCGGACTCCTCGGCAAGGTCCGGGAGGGATCGTTCTGGGTGTCCCTTCGCGACATGCCGGACACCGAACCGGCGAGGGCGTGGCGTCGTCTTCCCTACAGCCTCGACTGGCCCGGATACGCGGCGCCGCGCTGGCAGGCCCTGAGCTACGGCCAGTCGATGCCGACGGCATCGCTGTATGATGTGATCGTCTATGCCGAAGCCCTGACGCCCTCGCGTCCGGTCTGAGCGGAGCCTCTCGTCGCCTACCCCGCCGGCATTGTTCTCTCGCGCACCGCGATGCGGCCGAGGATGCCCTTAACGATCAGGTCCATCGCCGAGCCCTCGCGATAGTCGGCGGCGGCGACGAAGTTGACGCGGTCGTCGCTGATCAGGCGGTGGAGCTTGGTCTGGTCGTTGGGCTCGGTGCGCGGGTCATAGGCGGCGATGGAGTGGCCGCCCTTGGTGTGCATCATCTTCATGGTCGGCACGTCGGTGTCGCCGTCGCCGATGAAGATCATCCGCTCGAACGGCACCGGGCGGTCCTCGTCGGGCATGTAGCGGTTGATGCGCTCGTGCTCCCAGTTGTTGTGCACGCCCTTGTTGATGCGGAACAGGTACTGGGTCTTGGTCGTGTAGTTGATGCCCACGGCCGGCCACACGGCCACGTCCTGGTCGTCGAACACGTACTTGCTGGCGAAGACGTGCGCGAAGCGGTGGTGGATCGGGCAGCCCTCGATCATCTCGGCGAGGCCGCTCGACAGGATGAAATGCTGCACCGTCAGGCCGTAGTGGGCGCCGAAGGCGTTGATGCGGTCGAACCAGCTCTCGTCGCGCAGGCCCTCGAACAGCGGCACGTCCTTGCCGTGGTCGCGCAGGATCTGGCGGGTGACCTGGACGCCCTTCTCGCGGGCGGTCTGCAGCATCAGCTGCATGTACATCAGGATGTCGTCGCCGTCGGCGGCGATGGTCCGCGGCTTCACGGTGTCGGCCCAGAACTGCTTGGGCGTCATGCCGAGCAGTTCGGGAATGAAGCTCGTCTCCTGCATGTTGCCGCGGGCGAGCGTGCCGTCGAAGTCGTAGATGATGGCCGTAAGGCGCGGATCGGACATTGGAGTTCCCGTCTCGTTGGACAGGACACATAGCGCCTTGGAGGTTTCCGAGAAACTCACCTGGCCGATCAGCCGTGCGTCCTTCGACACGCCGCTTCGCGGCTGCTCAGGATGACGTGGTCAAAGATCGATCCACCTAGGTCATGCTGAGCAGCGCCGGAGGCGCGTGTCGAAGCACGCAAAGCGCCTGCGGTCGCCCCTACCCCGCCGCCGCCTTCGGCGCGCGGCGCACCTCGACGACCCGCACGCGGGCGCCGTCGAGGACCAGGGCCAGTTCGCCGCGCTTGAGCTTCAGGGCGTCGGCCCCGAACGCGTCGCGGCGCCAGCCGTGCAGGGCGCCGACATCGGCGTTGTCGTCGTTGGCGATCTTCTCGAGGTCCGAGACGGTGGCGATCAGCTTGCTGGCCACGCCGGCGTCTTCCGACCGCGCCTTGAGCAGCACCTTGAGCAGCTCGACGATGGCGCCGGCGGCGGCGTTCTGCGGACCCCGCTCGCGGTCGATCTTCGGGGCGTAACCCTCCGGATCCTTGAGGCTTTCCTTGATCGCGGCGAGCAGGTCCGGGCCGAACTTGCTGCCCGAGAAGCCCTTCGGCACGCCGCGCAGGCGGTCGAGCGCGGCGGCGTCGGTCGGCGCCTGGGCGGCCAGTTCGTCGATCGCGTCATCCTTGAGGATGCGGCCGCGCGGCTGGTCGCGCTGCTGGGCCGTGCGTTCGCGCCAGGCGGCGACGGCCTTGAAAACGGCCAGATACTTAGCGGTGTGCTTGCGCGGCTTGAGACGCTTCCAGGCGTTCTCCGGATCGACGTCGTACATCGCCGGATCGGTGAGCGCCGCCATCTCCTCCTCGACCCAGGCGAGCCGTCCGCCGCGTTCGAGACGGTCGCGCAGCATCGGGAACAGGCGGGCGAGGTGGGTGACGTCGGCGAGGGCGTAGGTCAGCTGGTTGTCGCTCAGCGGACGGCGCGCCCAGTCGGTGAAGCGGCTCGACTTGTCGAGCTCGATCTTCAGCATCTGGCGGACCAGGGCGTCGTAGGCGATCTGCTCGCCGAAACCCGCCGCCATGCCGGCGATCTGGGTGTCGAACAGCGGCCGCGGCATGGCGCCCAGGTTGTTGAAGATCTCGACGTCCTGGCGGGCGGCGTGGAACACCTTCAGCACGCGCTCGTCGCGCAGGATGTCGAGCAGCGGATTGAGCTCGATGTCCTCGGCCAGCGGGTCGATGCAGGCCTCGGCGCCGTTGGGACCGGCGACCTGGATCAGGCAGAGCTTCGGCCAATAGGTCGTCTCGCGCATGAACTCGGTGTCCACGGCGATAAACGGCTGGTCTTTCAAAGACTTGCAGAATTCCGCCAGTTCGGCGGTGGTGGTAATCGGCTGCATCGGCTAGCTATAGCCCCGCGCGGGGCCGAGTCTGCAAGAGGCAAGGCTTTTCCCGCCTGAATTTCATAGCCGCAGTTGCACTGAAGACTCCGTCATGACCGATCGGCCGAACGGCCTCACCTACGCCCAGGCGGGCGTCGACATCGACGCCGGCAACGCCCTCGTCGAGGCTATCAAGCCGCTGGCCAAGGCCACCGCCCGTCCCGGCGTGGCCGGCGGCCTCGGCGGCTTCGGCGCGCTGTTCGACCTCAAGGCCGCCGGCTACGAGGATCCGCTGCTGGTCTCGACGACCGACGGCGTCGGCACCAAGCTGAAGATCGCCATCGAGACCGGTCTGCACGACACCGTCGGCATCGACCTGGTGGCCATGTGCGTCAACGACCTGCTGGCCCAGGGCGCCGAGCCGCTGCTGTTCCTCGACTACTTCGCCACCGGCAAGCTCGACGTGGCCACCGCGACGCGGGTCGTGGCCGGCATCGCCGAGGGCTGCAGGCTGGCCGGCTGCGCGCTGGTCGGCGGGGAGACGGCCGAGATGCCCGGCATGTACGCCGACGGCGAATACGACCTGGCCGGCTTCAACGTCGGCGCCGTCAACCGCGACGGCGTGCTGCCGAAGCTGGACCGGCAGCGGGCCGGCGACATGCTGATCGGCCTCGCGTCCAGCGGCCCGCACAGCAACGGCTATTCGATGGTGCGCAAGGTGGTCGAGCGCTCGGGCCTGACCTGGGACGCCCCCTGCCCGTGGGACGCTTCGCTGACTCTGGCCCAGGCGCTGATGGCGCCGACCCGGATCTACGTGAAGTCGACGATGGACCTGATCAAGGCCGGCCGCATCAAGGGCCTGGCCCACATCACCGGCGGCGGGCTGATCGAGAACCCGCCCCGCGCCATCGCCGAGGGGCTGGTCCCGCGCTTCGACTGGAACGCCTGGGAGATTCCGGCCGTGTTCCGGTGGCTGCAGGACACCGGCGGCATCGCCGAGCACGAGATGCGCCGCACCTTCAACTGCGGCGTCGGCCTGCTGCTGATCGTCGGCCGCGACGAGGCGCCGGAGGTGCTCGAGGCCCTGCTGGACGCCGGCGAGGACGCGTTTGTCTGCGGCGAGCTGGCCTCGGCCTGATGCCCTGCGTCCTTCGACACGGCCCTTCGGGCCTGCTCAGGATGACGTGTTCAGAAGCGCTTCCCACATACGTCATGGTGAGCAGCGCGAAGCGCGTGTCGAACCACGCAACCACGCCATGACGGGCCGCGCGAAAGTCGCCGTCCTCATCAGCGGCCGCGGCTCGAACATGAGCGCCCTCATCGAGGCGGCGAAGGCGGCCGACTGTCCGTACGAAGTCGTGCTGGTCGTTTCCAACAGGGCCGATGCCGAGGGCCTGGCCCTGGCGGAGGCGGCGGGCGTGCCGACGCTGGCGGTTCCCAGCAAGGACTTCGGCGCCGACCGCGAGGCCCATGAGCGGGCTATCGACGCGGCCCTGCGCGCGGCGGGCGTCCAGTACGTCGCCCTGGCCGGCTACATGCGGGTGCTGACGCCCTTCCTCGTCGAGGCCTGGGCCGGACGGATGATCAACATCCACCCCTCGCTGCTGCCGAAGTATCCGGGCCTGGACACCCATCGCCGGGCCATCGAAGCGGGCGACGCCGAGGCGGGGTGCACGGCGCATCTGGTCACCGTCGGCGTCGACGAGGGGCCGGTCATCGACCAGGCCGCCGTGCCGGTGCTGGCGGGCGACACGCCGGAGACCCTGGCCGCGCGGGTGCTGGACGCCGAGCACCGGCTTTATCCGGCGGCGCTGGCGAAACTGGTGACCGGCTGATGGCCCGGAAGCGCGGCTGCGAGACCTGCCGGCGGCAGTGGCTGGTCGACGGACGGCTGCCGAACCGGCTTGGCGCCAACGCCGGCGGCGCCGTGCTCTATCGCTGCGACGCCTGCCAGGCCTGGTGGGAAGAGACCCCGCGCGGCACGCAGGTGATCACCGACGAGGAGGCTCGGGAGAGCTATCCGGACGGCTTCGCGTCCTAGACGCAGGAAACCCTGCACATCTTGTGTGATATCTGATATATCATCAATGAGACTCACATGATCACCGGACCGCAGATCCGCGCCGCCAGGGCGCTTCTGGGCATCGACCAGCGGGAGCTGGCGCGGCTGTCGGGCCTGTCGGCGCCCACTATCCAGCGGATGGAGGCCTGCGAAGGCTCCGTCCGCGCCGTGGTCGACAGCCTGGAGAAGGTGGTGACCGCGCTCTCGAACGCCGGCGTCGAACTCATCGTCGAGGGCGCGCCGAGCCAGGGAACCGGCCGCGGAGTCCGGCTGATCGACAGGACATAGGGACAGGCGACAATGTGGCGCGACTGGCGGCTCTTCGTACCCAAGACCATCACGGTCCTGCGCCAGGGGTACGGCCCCGCCGATGTCCGCGCTGACGCCGTCGCCGGCCTGACCGTCGCCATCGTCGCCCTGCCGTTGGCCATGGCCCTGGCCATCGCGTCGGGAGCCAAGCCCGAGGTCGGGCTGATCACCGCCGTGGTGGCCGGTTTCCTGATCTCCGCGCTCGGCGGCAGCCGGTTCCAGATCGGCGGTCCGACCGGCGCCTTCGTGGTCATCGTGTACGGGGTGATCAGCAAGCACGGCTATGACGGCCTGCTGATGGCGACATTGATGGCCGGCGCCATCCTGATCGTCGCGGGCCTCGCCCGGGTCGGGACGTTGATCAAGTACATCCCCGACCCGGTCACCACCGGTTTCACCAGCGGCATCGCCGTCATCATCATGGCCAGCCAGGTGAAAGACTTCCTCGGCCTGACGGCCGACAGCGTGCCGGCCGAGTTCGTGGCCAAGCTGGAGGCGCTGTGGGCCGTCCGCGACACGCTGAACCCGGCCGCCTTCGGGCTGGCCTTCGGCTGCCTGGCGGCCATCCTGCTGCTGCGCCGCTATGCGCCGAAGCTGCCGGGCTTCCTGATCGTCACGGTGGCGGCGGCGGTGCTGGTCGCGGCGGCGGGCCTGCCGGTCGAGACCATCGGGTCGCGGTTCGGCGGCGTGCCCTCCGCCCTGCCGACGCCGAGCCTGGACTTCTGGACCTGGGACAAGGCGCGCGAACTGCTGCCCAGCGCCTTCACCATCGCCCTGCTGGCCGGCGTCGAATCCCTTCTGTCCGCGGTCGTCGCCGACCAGATGACCGGCCGGCGGCACCGCTCGAACATCGAGCTGGTCGCCCAGGGCGTGGCCAATGTGGCCTCCGCCGCGGTCGGCGGCCTGCCGGCGACCGGCGCCATCGCCCGCACGGCGACCAACATCCGCTCGGGCGCCCGCTCGCCCGTCGCGGGGATGCTGCACGCGGTCTTTCTGCTGGTCTTCATGCTGGCGCTGGCGCCCGTCATGAGCTTCGTGCCGCTTGCCGTGCTGGCCGCCATCCTGGTGGTGGTGGCCCTGAACATGGCCGAGGCGCACCGCTTCGGCATGATCCTGCGCACCGACAACGGCAACCGGCTGGTGCTGCTGGCGACCTTCGGCCTGACCGTGCTGGTCGACCTGACCGTGGCCATTGAGGTCGGCATGGTGCTGGCCGCCTTCGTGTTCATGCACCGCATGGCGGGCCTGTCGACCGTCGACGGCGGCGCGGCGCTGATCGAGGCCGACGAGGACGATCTGACGCCCGGCCGCGAGCCGCGCTACGCCCCCAACCAGGGCCTGCCCGACGACGTGGCGGTGATCACCTTCCGGGGGCCGCTGTTCTTCGGCAGCGCCAGCGTGCTGAAGGACGCCCTCGACCAGATCGGGGCCCGCCGCCGCGCCTATGTGCTGAGGATGGAGGACACGCCGATGGTCGACCCGACCGGCGCCTTTGCGCTCGGCGACTTCCTGCGCCGCATCCTGGCCGACGACGCCCAGGTCGTCATCGTCGGCGCCTCGTGCGGCGTGCTTCGCGCCCTGCTGCCGGCGATCGACCGC
>CALKHU010000112.1 GCA_937991555.1 uncultured Caulobacter sp. | reverse complement strand
AACGGGAAAATGACGCAGGCGTCATCTTCTAACGGCGAATTAACCGAAGCGCCGCGGCTAGCCGCCGCTCAGAGCCCCGAACAGCAGGACCTCGTCCTGCGGACCGACGGTCCGGCCGATGTCGAAGACCCGGTCCTGGCCGACATAGATCCGCATGTGCCGCCGGATCCGGCCCTGCTCGTCGATGACCCGGAACCGCAGCCCCGGAAAGGCGGCGTCGAGATCGTCGAGCACCGCCGCCACGGTCTCGCCGGCCGCCGTCACCCGCGAGGCGCCGCCGGAGTAGGACTGCAACTGCGAGGGCAGGAGAACCTGGACCATCGGACGCCGTCAGAGGGGGGCGGCGACGACCGAGTAGATCTCGGGCAGGTGGCGCACGATGCAGCGCCAGGAGCCGCCCTCGTCGTCGCTCGCCCAGATTTCCCCGCCGGTCGTTCCGAGGTAGAGGCCGAGCGGATCGGCCCGGTCGGCGCAGAAGGCCTGTCGCTTGACGGTGAACCAGCCCTGCTCGCGCGGGAATCCGCCGTCCTGCCGCTGCCACGACGCGCCGCCGTCGCGGGTTCGGTAGACCGCCGGCCGGCCGCCGGGGCTGACCCGCGGCCAGACGTCCGTGCCGTCCATCGGGAAGACCCAGGCGGTGTCCGCGTCGCGGGGATGCGGCACGATGGTGAAGCCGATGTCGCCGATCTCCTCGGGCATCCGCCGGCCGATCCGCTCCCAGACGTCGGAGGGACGATCGAGGCGATAGACGCCGCAGTGGTTCTGTTGCCAGACCCGGTCGGGATTGGTCGGGGCCAGCGCGATGTAGTGGGCGTCCTGGCCGTACTCCGGATAGGGATCGGGGAAGAAGCTGGCCTCGACGTTCCGGTTCAGCGGCGCCCAGGTCGCGCCCTGGTCCTGGCTCTCGAACACCCCGCCGGTCGAGGTGGCGATGTACATGTGCCGGGCGTCGCGCGGGTCGATGACGATCTGGTTCAGCAGGGCCCCGTCCGGCGTTCCGCCGTCGGCCGGGCACCATTTCCAGTACATCGGGTGGTCATTGAAGCCGCTCACCCCGTCCCAGGTCTCCCCGCCGTCGCGGCTCACGAACAGGCCGGGCGGCGAGGTCCCGGCCCACCAGACCCCCGGCTCGTCCGCATGACCCGGCTCCAGCCAGAAGCTGTGGTCGACCGCCCGCGGCGCCTCCCCCTCGGCGGCCTTCGGGAAGGCCGGCGGCCGGCCCGCCTCGGTCCAGCGCTTCCCGCCGTCTGTGGAGCGGAAGATGGTCGGGCCCAGATGCCCGGTGCTGGCCGCCATCAGCATCGTCCTGCCGTCGCGCGGATCGAGCACCAGGTGGTTGACGATGCTGCCGAGGAAATGCGGGCCGTCGACCGACCAGGTCGCGCGACCGGCGTCGCTGCGCAGGATCCAGGCGCCCTTTCGGGTCCCGACGAGAAGCTGGACTGCGGTCATGGCGCGCCTCCGGCCGTGGTCGACGGGCGACCTTACACCACTTCCCGGCGAGCGGCGCCCCGATTGACGGCGAGGCCGCCGCGCCGCTCCGGACGCTTCAGCCAGAGACGGCGGCGAGGCTTCCCACGCGGCGATAGATCAGCGCCTCGGCCACATGCAGACGTTTCACACTGCCCGCGCCGTCGAGGTCGGCGATGGTGCGGGCGAGGCGCAGGGCGCGGGTCCAGCCGCGCGCGGTCAGGTGGCCGGCGTCGGCGGCGCGGGCCATAAGGGAGCGGGCGGCGTCGTCGAGCCCCGCCGAGGCGTCGAGGAAGTCGCCGTCGGCCTGGGCATTGAGCGGGGGCGCGCCGCCCTGCCAGGCCAGGACGCGCTCCGCCTGCGCCTGCCGCGCCTGCGCCACCCGCGCGGCCACCTCGGCCGAACCTTCCGACGGCGGCGGCAGGGCGAGGTCGGCGGCGCTGACAGGCGGCACGTCGATCTGCAGGTCGATGCGGTCGAGCAGCGGGCCGGAGACGCGGCCCTGGTAGTCGCGCTGGCAGCGAGGAGCCTTGCCGCAGTAGCCCTTGCCCGCGCCGCCATGGCCGCAGCGGCAGGGGTTCTGGGCGGCGACCAGCTGCACCCTCGCCGGGTAGCGGATGTGGGCGTTGGCGCGGGCGACCATCACCTCGCCGGTTTCCAGCGGGGCGCGCAGGCTGTCGAGCGACTGCGGGCTGAACTCGGGCAGTTCGTCGAGGAAGAGCACGCCGTTGTGCGCCAGCGAGACCTCGCCGGGCTTGGCCTTCAGGCCGCCGCCGGTGAGGGCGGCCATGCTGGCCGAATGGTGCGGGGCGCGGAACGGCCGGCTGCGGGTCAGCTCCCCGCGCGCGATGAGGCCGGCCACCGAATGGACCATCGAGGTCTCAAGCAGCTCGGCGGCCGACAGCGGCGGCAGGATGCCCGGCAGGCGCTGGGCCATCATCGACTTGCCCGAGCCGGGCGGGCCGGAAAACAGCAGGTTGTGGCCCCCCGCGGCGGCGATCTCCAGCGCCCGCTTGGCCTGCTCCTGACCCTTGACCTCGCGCAGGTCGGGCGCGCGGGCGCCCTCGACCATCCGGCCGGGGCGGGGTTCGGACAGCATCTGGCTGCCCCGGAAATGGTTGATCAGGCCGATCAGCGACCGCGGCGCCAGCACCCGCGTTCCGCCCGCCCAGGCCGCCTCCGACCCGCAGGCTTCCGGGCAGATCAGGCCCAGGTCCATGGCCCCGGCGGCGACGGCGGCCGGCAGCACCCCGGCGACCGGGGAGAGGGTGCCGTCGAGGGACAGCTCTCCCACCGCCGCCCAGCCGTTCAGGGCGTCGGGCGGCAGGATGCCCATCGCGCCCATCACCGCGAGCGCGATCGGCAGATCGTAGTGGCTGCCCTCCTTGGGCAGGTCGGCCGGCGCGAGATTGACCACGATCCGCTTGCCCGGCATCGCCAGACCGAGGCCGGTGAAGGCCCCCCGCACCCGCTCGCGGCTCTCGGCCACGGCCTTGTCGCCAAGGCCGACCACGACCATCACCTGTTCGCCGCCGGTCAGCTGGACCTCGACATCGACCCGGCGCGCCTCCACGCCCTGGAAGGCGACCGTCACCACGCGCGCGACCATGTCCGCCCCGCTCCGGCAGCTGTGACTTATCCACAGACTCAACCATAGCGAGCGGATTAGATCAAGAACGAAAAGTGAACTAAAATGGAAACTGAAGCGATTCAGTCATATAGCCGACATAGTTCAGGCGGCGCTTCGGATCGCCTCTATCCGATCGAACAGGGCGGCCGCCGCGTTCGCGCCGCCGAAGCGCTTCAGCTGCTGCGCCCCGGTGGGCGAGGTGACGTTGATCTCGGTCAGATAGTCGCCGATCACGTCGATGCCGACGAACAGCAGGCCGCGCCGCTTCAGCTCCGGCCCGATGATCGCGCACAGCTCGCGGTCCCGGGCGGTGAGGTCGACCGCCTCGGCCCGGCCGCCGCGCGCCAGGTTCGAGCGCACCTGGCCCTCGGCCGGCACGCGGTTGATGGCCCCCACCGGCTCGCCGTCGACCAGCAGGATGCGCTTGTCGCCCTTGCTGACCGCCGGGATGAACTTCTGGGCGATGACCTGCTCGCGGCCGATCATGGCGTGGAGCTCGAGCAGGGCGTCGAGATTGGGATCGTCCGCCTTCAGCCGCACCACGCCGGAGCCGCCGCCGCCGTAGAGCGGCTTGAGCACCATGTCGCCGTGGCGTTCGCGGAAATCGTAGATGGCCTCGATGTCGCTGGTGATCAGGGTCGGCGGCTGCACGCCCGGGAAGTCGGTGACGAACAGCTTCTCCGGCGCGTTGCGGACCTCGGCGGGGTTGTTCACCACGAGGGTCTTCGGGTGGAGCTTCTCGAGGAAGTGGGTGGCCGTGATGTAGGCCATGTCGAACGGCGGGTCCTGGCGCATCAGGATCACGTCGAACTCCGACATGTCCCGGACTTCCCATTCGCCGACCCGGTGGTGGTCGCCCTTGACCGCCTGCACGTTCAGCGCCCGGCCGCGGCCGAGCACCCGGCCCTCTTCGAGCGAGAGCTTGTCCGGCGTGTAGACCCACAACGCGTGCCCGCGCAGCTGGGCCTCGAGCATCATGAAGAAGGAGGTGTCGGTCTCGATGTTGATCCCCTCGATGGGATCCATCTGCACGGCGACCTTCAGCGACATGGGAGCTCTTCCTTCGGAGGCCGACGACCGGCGGCTTCCGACTTAGACACTCGCCGGGGTATTCGCCAGCCTCACCGGGACGTTCTCTTCTTCTCCGTCATGGCCCGACCTGTTCGGGCCACCCATGAACACCCGCGAACGAGATGGGCCGCAACATCGCCGCGGGGCCCGATCCTGAGCCTCATCACGCATGGGTGGCCCGAACAAGTCGGGCCATGACGATTGAAGGGAAAGGTTTAGTTCAACCTCAGCCGGACCCGCTCCCGCGCCGCTCGCGCCGCGATCGCCGCGCCGCCGTCGAGTTGCTGGGCCATGCCCAGCGCCTGCAGGGCGCCGGCCAGGGCGCCCTGGCCCTCGCGGGCGCGGGCGACGTCGATCCAGGGGCGGTGGTCGGTCGGGTCGAGCAGGGCGCGGCGCAGGGCCGATCGCTCGGCGCGGGGCCAGTCGCCGGCCGCCTGGGCGCGGGCGAAGATGTTGTTCTGCAGCCGGATCAGCACGCTGCGGTCGCTGGTCGGCGCCATCAGCAGGTCCAGCCGTCCGGCGACGTCCGGCGTCAGACCCGTGCGCAGCGCCCGCCGCGACAGCTCCGATGGAAGGACGACGCGGCCCTCGCTGAACGGATCCAGCGCCAGCGGCCCCTCGACCGTCTCGATGCGCAGCAGGAAGTGGCCCGGGAAGTCGACGCCGCGCACGTCCAGGCCGGTCTGCCGCGCCGCATGCAGGTAGAAGATCCCCAGCGAGACCGGAATGCCCTTCCGCCGCTCGGCGATCTCGATGACGTCGGCGTTGGCCTGGTCGTCGAAGGTCATCAGGTCGCCCTGCAGCCGCAGGTCGCCCGCCATGGCCTCGGCGATCGCCTCCTCGGGGGACTCGGTCTCCAGACGCCGGGCCAGGCACTCGGCGCCTTCGGCCGCGACGGCCCGGGCCGCGGCCTCGTCGCGCGTGTCGTCGTCGTGGACGGCGCAGGCGAGGGCGGCCTCGAACAGCGGAAAGCCCTCCTCGGGCCCCGCGCCGATCTCCCTGAGGAAGCCCTCCGCCTCGTCGCGCGTCATCTCGTCAGCCGCCTTTCCACGCATCGGGAATATGGCGCGGCAGGCGCCCCGGGGCGAGGGCCATCAGGTCGAGTCTTATGGTCGCGCCCTTCAGCGCCGGTCGGCCGGCGGCGATCGCCGCCGCGGCGCGGCGAAGGCGCTCGCGCTGATCGGGGCGGACGGCCTCCAGCGCCGCCTCGATGGTCGTGCGGCGCTTGACCTCGACCACGGCCAGCACGCCCCGGCGAAGGGCGAGGATGTCGATCTCGCCCTGCCTCGAGGCCAGCCGGAACCCGAGGATGCGATAGCCCCTCGCCATCAGCAGCAGCGCCGACAGCACCTCGCCCCGGCGGCCCGAGCGGCGGGCGGCGAGGCCCCTGGCGCTGCGGGCGGCGGTCATGATCCGTCCTTCAGGGCCAGCGCCCGCCGGTAGAGATCGCGGCGGTTCAGGCCCAGGGCCCTGGCCACCTCCGACGCCGCCTCGCCGAGGGGCAGGCGGGCCATGGCCTCGACCAGCGCCCGGTCGGCGTCGGCCTCGCTGGCGGCCTCCTCGACGCCGGGCCCGACCAGCACCACGATCTCGCCCTTCGGCTCGTCCAGCGCCGGATCGGTCGCCAGGCGATCGAGTGAACCTCGCACGCAGGTCTCGTAGAGCTTGGTCAGCTCCCGCGTTACGGCCGCCTCGCGCGGGCCGAACACGGCCAGCATGTCCTCCAGGCTGGCGCGAAGGCGCGGCCCGGTCTCGTAGAAGATCAGCGTCGCCTTCGCCGACGCGAACTCGGCCAGGAAGGTGCGCCGCGCGGCGCTCCTGGTCGGCGGGAAGCCGGCGAACAGGAAGCGGTCGGTCGGCAGGCCCGCCAGCGTCAGGGCGGCCAGCGCCGCCGAGGGCCCGGGGATCGGGACCACCCGGTGGCCGGCGGCGACCACCTCCTTCACCAGCCGGTAGCCGGGATCGGAGACCAGCGGCGTGCCGGCGTCCGAGACCAGGGCGACGCTCTGTCCGGCCTCCAGCGCCGCCAGGATCCTGGGTCGCGCCCGCTCGGCCGCATGCTCGTCGTAACGGACCATGGTCTTTGAGAGTCCGTAGGCGCTCAGCAGCTTGCCGGTCACCCGCGTGTCCTCGGCCAGCAGCAGGTCGCACCCGTTCAGCACGTCCAGCGCCCTGAGGGTGATGTCGCGCAGGTTCCCGATCGGCGTCGCCACCACATAGAGTCCGGGCTCCAGCGGGACGTCGGACAGCGGCGGGGGCGGCGGATGGCGGGACAAGGCGGTCTCCGGTGCGAAGGCGGAGAGCGCCCGCATCGGCCGCGAAGGTCAAGCAGGTTATTATTGTAGCTACAGCAAGTTGACGAAAGCGCTAATTTGTAGCTACATTTAATCACGTCGCCGCGCCCCGTCCGACAGGCGGATACAATCTGGACGACAAACACATGTAATACACAATTCAGGAGACACTTGATCGCCGGCCGCGCGATGGAATCCGTTCGATGGAGATCGAATACGATGATCGGAAGCGAGCACTGACCCTGGAGCACCGCGGTCTGGATTTCGCCGACGCCGCTCTGGTCTTCGAAGGGGCTCCTTCACGGTCGAGGACGATCGCCAGGACTACGGCGAGCAGCGATACCAGACGGTGGGACCGCTTGGCGGCAGGATCGTCATGGTCGTCTGGACACCGCGACGCGACGCTCGCCGCGTAATCTCGATGAGAGAATGCAATGCCAAGGAACGAGAAGCATACGCAGGAGCCCTGGACTGACCCGGATGATGCGCCGGAATGGTCGTCGGAGGTTTTCGAACGCGCTGAGTTCCGGCGTGGCGCAGAGCTCGTGCGCCCGGCGACCGGAACCCTCACCAAGCGTGGCCGGCCGAAGCTGGAGCAGCCGAAGAAGCAGGTCACCCTCAGGCTGGACCAGGACGTCATCGACCGCTTCCGGGCCGATGGACCCGGATGGCAGAGCAGGATCAACGAGGTCCTGAAGAAAGCGGTGGGGGTTTGATCTCCACCGCTTCGCCCGTTGCTACAGCGGTGCGAACTTCGCCGTGAAGTGGCGCAT
This sequence comes from uncultured Caulobacter sp., assembly GCA_937991555.1. Taxonomy (GTDB): domain Bacteria; phylum Pseudomonadota; class Alphaproteobacteria; order Caulobacterales; family Caulobacteraceae; genus Caulobacter. The sequence goes on along the minus strand of CALKHU010000112.1, from coordinate 3,567 downwards.
GGCGGCGGGCTGCCAGGCGATGCGGAAGCCCTTCATGGCCTCCTTGCGGGCCACGATCTCCTCGAACACCTCGACGATGTAGTCGGCGTGGCTCTGGGTGTAGACCCGCCGCGGAATGGCCAGGCGGACGAGGTCCATCGCGGCCTCGACCTCGGTCCCGTCGGGACGCAGGCCGAACATGACGGTGCCGATCTCGCAGGACCGGATCCCGCCCTCAACGTAGAGCGCCACGGCCAGGGCCTGGCCCGGGTACTCCTTCGGCGGGATGTGCGGCAGCAGCCGGCGGGCGTCGACGAACACCGCGTGGCCGCCGGTGGGCCGGACGATCGGCACGCCCATCGCCTCCAGCCGCTCGCCGATGTAGGCGCAGGTGCGCAGGCGGTAGCGGAGGTAGTCCTCGTCGACGATCTCCGTCAGGCCCTGGGCGATGGCGTCGAGATCGCGGCCGGCGAGACCGCCGTAGGTCGGGAAGCCCTCGGTCAGGATCAGCCGGTTGCGCGCCGCCTGGGCGAGGTCGTCATCGTTGAGGGCCAGCCAGCCGCCGATGTTGGCGAAGGCGTCCTTCTTCGCCGACATGGTCATGCCGTCAGCCTCGGCGAACATGTCGCGGACGATGTCCTTCACCGCACGCGCGCCCTGGCCCTCCTCGCGCATCTTGATGAAGTAGGCGTTCTCGGCGAAGCGGCAGCCGTCGATGATGAACGGCTTGCCGTGCGCCTTCGCGATCCGGGCGACGGCGCGGATGTTGGCCAGGCTCACCGGCTGGCCGCCGCCGGCGTTGTTGGTCACCGTCAGCATGACGCAGGGCACGGCGTCGCCGTGTTCGGCGAGGTAGGCCTCGAGCCGGTCGAGGTCCATATTGCCCTTGAACGGATGCTCGCTGGTCGGGTCCAGGCCTTCGGCGATGACCAGGTCGGCGGCCTCGGCGCCGGTCGCCTCGATGTTGCCGCGGGTGGTGTCGAAGTGGGTGTTGGACGGGATGAACTTCCCGGCCCCGCCGAGGATCGAGAACAGGATCGCCTCAGCCGCCCGGCCCTGGTGGGTCGGGATCACATACCTGAACGGCATCAGGTCCTTCACCGCCGCCTCGAAGCGGAAGAAGGACGGGCTGCCGGCGTAGCTCTCGTCGCCGGACATCAGCGCCGCCTGCTGGCGGGCGCTCATCGCCGAGGTGCCGCTGTCGGTCAGCAGGTCGATCAGGACGTCGTCGGAATGCAGGGCGAACAGGTTGTAGTCGGCCCGGGCGATCAGCGCCTCACGCTCCTCGCGGGTCGTCATGCGGATGGGCTCGACCGCCTTGATGCGGAACGGCTCGATGATGGTTTTCATGTGGTCTGTGTCCATTGAAGCGCGAAGCGGCGCGCGCTAACCGGTTTGGCGATGCCTTTATCCGTCCGCGCTGCGTATCGCGAGCGCCTTTCCGCAGGGGATATCAGACCGGACGCCGCCCAGGAGGCGGCGCTGGGGGCCCTGTCGCGCCTTGAAGGCGATCTCAACGCCCTGTCGGAGCCAGCGTTTTCCTTCTTCCGCAAGCCCCGCGGCGCGCGCGGCGTCTACCTCTGGGGACCGGTCGGCCGCGGCAAGTCGATGCTGATGGACCTGTTCTTCGAGTCGGCGCCGACGGCGAAGAAGCGGCGGGTGCACTTCCATGTCTTCATGGCCGAGGTCCACGCCCACATCGACGCCTGGCGCAAGGGCGACGCCGCCGCGCGCAAGGCCCGCTTCGGCCAGTCGCGGGGCGACGACCCGATCGCGCCGACCGCCGAGCTGATCGCCGAGGACGCCCGGCTGCTCTGCTTCGACGAGCTGCAGGTCACCGACATCGCCGACGCCATGATCCTGGGGCGGCTGTTCGAGGCGCTGTTCGCGCTGGGCGTGACGCTGGTCGCCACCTCCAACCGGCCGCCGGACGACCTCTACAAGGACGGCATCAACCGCCAGCTGTTCCTGCCCTTCATCGCCATGCTCAAGGAGAGGCTGGAGATCGTATCGGTGCGCGGGCCGGTCGACTTCCGTCTCGACCGCCTGCGCGGCGCGCGGACCTGGCTGTCGCCGCAGACCGCCGCCGCGGAAGCCGAGTTCGACCGCCTGTGGACGGACATGCTCGGCGGCGCGGAGGAGACCGGAGCGACGCTGGAGGTTCTCGGGCGCAGGCTGCACCTGCCCCGCGCCAGCGGCGGGCTGCTGCGGGCCAGCTTCGCCAGCCTCTGCGACCACGCCCTGGGGCCGCAGGACTACCTGGCCATCGCCGCGCGGTTCCACACCCTGTTCCTCGAGGATGTCCCGCAGCTCGTTCCGGCCCGGCGGGACGCGGCGCGGCGGTTCAACACCCTCGTCGACGCCCTCTACGAGGCCGAGGCCAAGCTGGTTGCCGTCGCGGCCGTCGAGCCCGAGGCCCTGTACCCGGAGGGCGACGGCGCCTTCGAGTTCGAGCGGACGGTCTCGCGGCTGCAGGAAATGCGTTCGGCCGACTGGCTCGAACGGGTCCGGGACTGACGGCGAAAAGCGGCCCGCTTCGTTGACACCAGCGCCCCGGGGGTTAAATCCGGTTCCGCTTTCAACCGCTGTCCGTGCAAGAGCCGAGTCCAAGATGACAGAAGCCACGCCGGGGGTCCGAGAACGGCCCCTGTCCCCCCACCTCCAGGTCTGGCGCTGGCATGTGACGATGGCGGGGTCGATCGCCCACCGCGGCAGCCTGATGGCGCTGTACGTCGGGGCCCTGATCCTCGTGGGCTGGTTGCTGGCGCTGGCCAACGGGCCCGAGGCCTACGCCGCCTACAAGGGTCTGCTCGGCTCGCCGCTCGGCAAGCTGGTGCTGTTCGGCCTGACCTTCGCGCTGTTCTTCAACCTGTCGAGCGCCGTGCGGCACATGATCTGGGACGTGGGCAAGGGCTTCCGGCCGAAGTTCGCCGACACCCTGACCATCGCCAGCTTCGTCTTCGCCGCCGTCGCCACCCTGGCGGTCTGGCTGATCGCCGCCAGCACGGGAGCCCTGTGATGACCGCTTCCGCGAGCAACTTCCGCACCCCGATGTCGCGCGCCCGCGGGCTGGGCGCCGCCAAGCACGGCGTCGGCCACTTCATCGCCGAGCGCGTCAGCGGCATGGCCCTGATCCCGCTGGCCCTGTGGGCCGCCTTCTCCGGTCCGATGCTGGCCAAGGGCGACTTCGCCGACGCCGTCCTGTGGCTGGCCCAGCCGCTGAACGCGGTGCTGGCCGGGGCCCTCGTCGTGGTCGGCTTCTTCCACCTCCGGCTGACCCTCCAGGTGGTCATCGAGGACTACATCGCGGGCTTCGTCGCCAAGACCACCCTGATGCTGCTGAACCTCTTCGTCTGTGTCCTGGGCGCCGCCCTGGGCGTCTTCGCCATCCTCAAGGTGGCCCTGCTCTCGGGAGCCGTCTGACCATGGCCGCCTACAAGTTCGTCGACCACAAGTTCGACATCGTGGTGGTGGGCGCCGGCGGCTCGGGCCTGCGCGCCGCGCTCGGCTGCGCCCAGGCCGGCCTCAAGACCGCCTGCATCACCAAGGTCTTCCCGACCCGCTCGCACACCGTCGCCGCCCAGGGCG
>CALKHU010000111.1 GCA_937991555.1 uncultured Caulobacter sp. | reverse complement strand
TGTCTGACACCCTGTCCGGGCGCAGCCTTTCGTCGCCTTACCCATTATGGGTGCGTTAACCACAGCCGCTCAGATAATCCGGGTGCATGCATAAATTGCGAGCGCGGGGAAGAGTGTGCGGGGTGGCGTCATGTTCAAGGCGTTCGGGGTTCGGAGTCAGGAGGATTCGGCCAAGGCGAGCCGGCATCTCCAGGATCTTGAAGCGAAGGTTGCGGCCATGGAGCGATCGCAGGCCGTCATCGAGTTCAACCTCGACGGCACGGTCATCCGCGCCAACGACAACTTCCTGGCGGCGGTCGGCTACAGCCTCGACGAGATCGAGGGCAGGCACCACAGCATGTTCTGCCCGCCGGACTACGCCCAGTCGCAGGAGTACCGGGACTTCTGGCGTGCGCTGAACAACGGCGAGTTCTTCTCCAGCAAGTACCGGCGGCTGGGCAAGGGCGGCCGCGAGATCTGGATCCAGGCCTCCTACAACCCGGTCCTGGACGCCGCCGGAAAGCCCTGCAAGGTCATCAAGTTCGCCGCCGACGTCACCGCCGTCGAGCAGGCGCGGATCGAGGCCGACCGGCGGCGCGGCAGCGAGGAAGAGCAGAAGGCGGTGGTCGCCCGCCTCGCCGAGGGGCTGCACCATCTCGCCGCCGGCGACCTGACGGCCCGTATCGACGCGCAACTGGCCGACAACTACGAGCAACTCAAGCTCGACTTCAACGCTGCCGTGGGCGCGTTGCGGACGGCGATGGCGGCGATCGTCGAGGCGACGGGCGCCATCGCATCCGGCTCTGCGGAGATCTCGGGGGCGAGCGACGACCTGTCGAAGCGCACCGAGCAGCAGGCGGCCAGCCTGGAACAGACGGCGGCGGCGCTCGACCAGATCACCGCCACGGTCCGGCGGACGGCCGAAGGGGCCCGCCAGGCCGCCGGGGTCGTCACCACCGCCCGCGAGGACGCCGAGCGATCGGGCGCCGTGGTCCGCGACGCCGTCGCCGCGATGGGCGAGATCGAGCGGTCGTCGAGCGAGATCGGCCAGATCATCGGGGTGATCGACGAGATCGCCTTCCAGACCAACCTCCTGGCGCTGAACGCCGGGGTCGAGGCGGCGCGGGCGGGGGAGGCCGGCCGCGGCTTCGCGGTCGTCGCCTCCGAGGTCCGGGCCCTCGCCCAGCGCTCGGCCGAGGCCGCCAAGGAGATCAAGGCCCTCATCAACGCGTCGTCCGGCCATGTGCGGCAGGGCGTCCAGATGGTCGGGCAGACGGGCGAAGCGCTGGTCACGATCGTCGGCCGGGTGGCGGAGATCCATGGCCTGGTGCGTGAGATCAGCGCCTCGGCGGACGAGCAGTCGACCGGCCTGGCGGAGGTGAACGCCGCCGTGAACCAGATGGACCAGATGACCCAGCAGAACGCCGCCATGGTCGAGCAGTCGACCGCCGCGGCGCAGTCGCTGAAGGTCGAGGCAGGGCGGCTGGCCGGCCTAGTCGAGCGCTTCCGCGTCGGGGAGTCCGCCGTCCCTCCGCGGCGGCCGGTCGCCGCCGTGCGGTCCGGGCCGGCCGTCGAGCACCGTCCGCAGATCCCGGCGATGGCCGTCGGCCAGGACTGGCAGGAGTTCTAGGGTCCGGACCGCGGTCAGAGGCCCTGTTCGACCAGGGCGTCGCTGGCAGTCTCGATGCGGCTCTGGAGCTGGCGCATGAACTCGCCGCGCTTGAGGCCCGGGGGGATCGGTTCGAGGAACTCGAAGACGATCGTTCCGGGCAGGCGCTTGAATCCGTGCGCCGGCCAGTGGACGCCGGTGTTCAGCGCCAGCGGGACCACCGGCATCTCCAGTTCCCGATACAGGGCGGCGATGCCCGGCTTGTAGTCGGGCGGGTCGCCGGGCGCCTTGCGGGTGCCTTCGGCGAAGATGACCAGCTGGCGGGTGTGGGCGAACCGGTCCTTGGCGTCGCGGACCAGCTTGCGCAGCGCGTTGGCGTGGGCGTCGCGGTCGACGACGATCATCTTCGCCTTGGCCGCGTACCAGCCGATGAACGGCACCCAGGCCAGTTCCTTCTTCATCACGAAGCAGGCGTCCGGCAGCACCGTGAAGCCGCCGAAGATGTCGAAGAAGGCGTGGTGCTTGCCGGCGATCAGGGCCGCGCCCTTCGGCAGGTGGTGCAGGCCCCGGACCTCGAACCGGATGCCGGCCAGCCAGCGCAACAGGAAGGCGACGCCGTGGCCGTGCCAGGTCAGGGCGCGGGTCACCCAGGCGCGGGGGCCCAGGAACAGGGGGACCATGACCAGGGCGCAGACGGTCGAGTAAAGGTAGAAGGCGATCGTGAAGGCGATCGACCGGATCCAGATCAAGACTTCACTTCCTCGTCAGCGGCACCGGCGGCCTCGTCCCGCGGCGCGAGCGACAGCACGCCTTCGCGGGCCAGAATCGCGAGGTACTTGCAGTACTCGACGACGAGCCGCCGCGCATCCCCGCCGTGCTTCCACCAGCCGTCGACATCGACCAGGCCAGTGACCACCGGGTACTCGATCAGCTCCGCCTCCGGCATGGCGGCGCGGATCTCCAGCATCGCCCGCGGCATGTGGTAGTCGGAGGTGACGACGATCAGGGTCCGGAAGTCCTTGCCGCGGGCCCACTCGGCGATCTCCTCGGCGTTGCCGATGGTGTCCGCGGCCGTGTAGCCGAGGTCGACGCAGCAGTCGTAGATCGGCTTCACGGCCCGGCTGACCTCGAGGATGTCCTCGCGGCTGGCCTCGCGGTTGACGCCGGAGATCAGCAGGCGCTTGCCCTTGCCGCGCTCCAGCAGCCGCGCGGCGGCTTCCAGGCGCAGGTCCGAGGCGCCGGTCAGGGCCACGACGGCGTCCGCCACCGGCGGTTCCGCCGGAGGAGTCGAGCGCTCGACCCGCTGGGCGAAGGCGACGAGCCCGGCGACCCAGATCAGCGCGACGATGAGGAGGGCGACCAGCGTCCTCAAGCCATCTCTCCGATCAGCCCGCGCGCGGCGATGCGGGCGGCGATGGCGGCGACCAGCGCCGCCAGCAGCGGCGTCGGCAGCACCGCCAACAGGTCCAGCCAGGCCACAGGCAGGACGGGCGTCAACCCTTTTCCCCCGCCGGCGAGTCTGGCCAAGGCGCCGATAGTGGCGGCGCCTCCGGCCCCGAACAAGCCCGCCAGGGCGGCGGCGCGGGCGAAGCGGGTCTGGAACAGGCTGACGACGAACTTTGCCTGCGCCCCGGACAGATGCAGCACCTCGATGGTCTCGCGGTGGGCGGCCATGGCCGCGCGGGTGGCGAATCCGATGACCGCCGCCGTCGCCGCGGCGATCAGCAGGTAGACGCCCAGCGCCGCCCAGCGGGCAATCCCCGCGCCGCGCTCGATATCGCCGATCCACAGGCTGTGGTCGTCGACGGTGGCGTCGATCCCGGCCGCCTTCAGCGCCCTGTCGAGGGTCACGGCGGTCGCCGGCGCCTTCGGATCGAGGTCGACGGTGACCAGGCGCGGGATCGGCAGGTCGTCGAGCAGCGCCTCCCGGCCGAGCCACGGCTCCAGCAGGGCCTCGGCGCGCTCCTTCTCCAGGGCGCGAGCCTCCGTGACGCCCTTGACGCCGGCCAGCGCCTCGGCGGCGCGGCCGGCGGCGGTGTCCGGCGTCTCGCCGCCGCTGGCGCGGACTACGACCGTGGCCGAGCCGGTCAGCTGGCTGGTCCAGCCGCGCGCCGCCCGGTCGGCGGCCAGGGCCCCGATGGCGGTCAGGCAGGCGAGAAAGCAGAGCACGGCGACGACGAAGACCAGCGCCCCGTCGCGCGGGTCCTTGCGCGGCAGCAGCGGCGCGGGCTTCCAGCGGCGGACGTCGAACAGCTCGCTCATCCCAGACGCTCCCCGACGCCGCGGCCGAACGTACGGAGGCGGCCCTTGTCGAGGTGCAGCACCGGCTGGCCCGAGCGGGCGACGAGGTCTTCGTCATGGCTGGCGATCAGCACCGTGGTGCCCAGCCGGTTCAGCTCGACGAACAGCTTGAGGATGCGGATGGCGTGGGCGTCGTCGACGTTGCCGGTCGGCTCGTCCGCCAGCAGGATGTCGGGCCGGTTGACCACCGCGCGGGCGATGGCGAGGCGCTGCTTCTCGCCGCCGGACAGCGTCGGGGGCAGGGCGTGCATCCGGTCCTTGAGGCCGACCCAGGCCAGCAGTTCGGCCACGTCGGCGCGGTAGCTGTCCGGCCTGGCGCCGGCGATGCGCAGCGGCAGGGCGACATTGTCGAACGCCGACAGGTGCTCCAGCAGGCGGAACTCCTGGAACACCACGCCGATGCGGCGGCGGAGGAACGGGCGGTCGGCCGGATGCACCGCCTCGACGTCGCGGCCGAACAGTTCGATCACCCCGCGAGACGGGCGTTCAGCCAGGTAGATCAGCTTCAGCAGGCTGCTCTTGCCCGCGCCCGAGGCTCCGGTCAGGAAGTGGAAACTGCCCGCCGCCAGCGCGAAGTTGATATCCTTCAGGACCTCCGGCGCGCGGCCGTAGCGCATGCCCACGCCCTCGAAGCGCAGGACCGGCCCGGCGGGGGATTCGCCCCCAGATACGGCGTTCTGGTTTCTGGACATGGGAGCCGAAATCGGCGACCTCGGGGAGGAGGAGCGGGGAGCGTCCGATTCGCCGGCATGATACTGACCTGTCCCGAGTGCGCCACCCGCTATTTCGTACCTGACGAGAAGGTCGGTCCGGGCGGCCGGACCGTGCGCTGCTCGGCCTGCGGCAACCGCTGGACCGCCGAGGGGCAGGCCGATCTCGAGCTCTTCGTCGACCCCGAAGCCGGGGCCTCCGTCAAGGAAGAGGAGGCGCCCGAGGAGACGCCGGTCAGCGCGCTTCCCGGCGATGAACTGCCCAAGGTCTTCCGCCAGAAAGCGACCAACGAGCGACGCGTTCGCGAGGCGGCGACGGTCGGGGTCGTCTGGGCCGGCATGGCCGTCGCCGTCCTGGCGCTGGCGCTGGGCGCGGTGGTGTTCCGCGGCTCGGTGGTCGAGATGTGGCCGCGCACGGCCAGCGCCTTCGCCGCCGTCGGCCTCGACGTGAACCGCGTCGGCCTCGAGATCGAGGATGTCGAGGCCGAGGCCGCGCTACAGGACGGCCACGCGGCCCTGGCCGTCTCCGGGGTCATGCGCAACATCGAGGATCATCCGGTCAAGGCGCCCCCGCTGCGGGTCAGCCTGCTCAACAAGGCCGGCAAGGTCATCGCGGTGAAACTGGCCAGTCCGGCCGACCCGCTGATCCCGCCCGGCGAGACGCGCCACTTCGCGCTGGCCATCCTCGATCCGCCGACGACCGCGGCGGTGCTGGAGGTCAGCTTCGAGCTGACCAAGGGGGCAAAGGGCGAAACGTCCGCCCATGCGCCGGCCAAGGGGGAGACCGAGCGGGTCAGCCTGCGCGGCGCGGTCGGCGCCGAGCCCGCTCACACGCCGCCGCCCGTCGACGCCGAGCCGGTCGCCGAGCCTGCGCCGGGCCACGCCGCAGCGGAGGGGCACTGATGAGCGCGGCCGAGCCGACGGTCCTGATCTCCGAGCAGGAGCTCGCCGACCGGGTCGCCGCGCTGGCCGCGCAGATCGCGCCGCGCATCGACGACGAGACGGTGATGGTCTGCCTGCTGACCGGCGGCATCTGGTTCGCCGCCGACCTGACCCGGGCCCTCGCCCGCCTCGGCCGCCTGACGCGCTTCGACGCCCTGTGGCTGAGCTCC
>CALKHU010000110.1 GCA_937991555.1 uncultured Caulobacter sp. | reverse complement strand
TTCCTGGTCGAATGCCTGCAGGCGATGCTCGAGACCTGGGACGGGTCGCGGGTCGCCATCCGCCTGGCCCCGATCGGCCATGCCTACGCGGCGTGGGACAGCGATCCCGAGCCCCTGTTCACCCATGTCGTGGCGCAGCTGAACGCGCTCGGCGTCGGCTGGCTGGACATGGTCGAGGGCGACACCGGCGTCTCGCGCGAGGCCGAGCCGTCCTTCGACCTGCAGAAGCTGCGCCGCCTGTTCAGGGGCGTGACCATCGCCAACAACCTCTACGACCGCGACCTGGCGATCCGGGCCCGGGCCGACAATACCGCCGACATGATCGCCTTCGGCCGCGCCTTCATCGGCAACCCGGACCTCGTCGAACGGCTGCGCGCCAACGCCGAGATCGTGGATGCGCCTCGGGCCGCCTACTACGGCGGCGGCGCGCGCGGCTACACCGACTTCCCCGCCCTCGCCGACGCCGGCTGATCAGGAGAATCCGCCATGTCCCGCATGCCGCTGGTCGATCCCGAAGCCCTGCCGCCGTACCTCAAGGCGATCCACGACGCCACGCCGGAGGAGAACTGGCTCGGGCGCCACTTCGCGCGCGCCTTCGGCCCGGCGCCCGACCTGGTGGAGGCCTATCAGACCTTCTACTACCCCTGGCACACGGGCGGCGCGGGCCAGCTCGAGCCGCGCCTGAAGGAACTGATCCGCCTGCGGATCGCCACCCTGAACGGCTGCGTGCTGTGCAAGACCGTGCGCATGGCGCCGGAGGTGGTCAGCGAGAGCGAGGCAGCCGCGGGGGTGGACAACGCCGAGGAGGCCGAATTCACGCCGCGAGAGCGGGCCGCGATCCACTTCGCCGAGAAGATGGCCGTCGACCACCACAACATCGGCGACGACGACGTGGCCGCCATGCGCCGTCATTTCAGCGACGCCGAGTTCCTCGAGCTGGCCATGATGGCCGGCCAGTACATCGGCTTCGGACGGGTGCTGGCCATGCTGCAGCTCGAGGTCGCCAGCTGCCCGATCTGACCGGCGTTCGGCGTCAGGCGGCCGCGACCTGCCCGAACGGCGCGCCCGCCAGGGTCTGGGCGACGAGTTCCGGATGCGTCATGGCCAGGAAGCGCCCGCCGTCCGGCACCAGCTCGACCGCCAGGCCGGGGAGCGACGAGCGCCAGAAGTCGACCGTATCCTCGATCCCGTGCAGCCCGTCATGCTCCCCCTGGAGCATCCGCCAGTGTCCGACGCCGGCGATCGGCGGCGTCGTCCAGCGGGTCATCGCCGTCTGCTCGTCGACATAGCCGGCGATGCGCCCGGTCAGGAACATCCGGTAGCCCCGGGCGTAGTCGGCCAGCCCCGCCGGATCGGCCATCAGGGCGGCGTCCGGCGGACTGTCCCTGACCACGCGGGCCATCAGCCGGTCGATCTGGCCACGGCTCAGATAGGTCACCCACATCTTCGCCAGCGCCTCGATCAGTTCCGGACGGCGGACGAAGGCCTCCTTGACCATGGACAGCGGGCCGGAGCCGCCCCGGTCCCGGGTCGGCGGATCGGGATTGACCAGCACCACCCGGCCCATGAGGTCCGGCCTCAGCCGGGCCATGGCCGCCGCCACCTGGGCGCCGCCGCGGGCGATGACGTCCAGCCGCGGCAGCCTCAGATGCTCGCACAGCAGCGCCACGTCCGGGACGGCGCCCGCGAACGGATCGCGGCGGTGGGCGGCGCGGTCCGCGACCGGATCGGTGAGGCCGAAGCCGGGCCGGTCGATCGACAGGGGGCGGAACCCCTGTGCCTGCAGCGCATGCACCAGGGCCATCGGCACAGGGCGGCTGGACGAGGAGCTGTGCAGCACCAGCACCGGCTCGCCCGATCGAGGACCGTAGTCGCTGTAGGCGACCTGCGACCCGTCCGGGCGTGAGAACAGCCCGAGCGGCTCGAGGAACTCGCAGCCGACGAGGACGTCGTTGTGCGTCGCCTCCGCGAGCAGGGCCAGGCCCCGGGCCTCCGTCACGACCCGCGCCAGCGCCGCCGAGGTGCGCACGCCGAGCGTCGCGAAGACGATGTCGATGTCCTTCTTGGCCGTCGATTCCGAGACGCCGGTGGCGCGGGCGGCCTCGTTTCGTGTCTGTCCTTCCGCCAGCCGCAGCGCCAGCGCCGCCTGGCGGGGACTCAGCCCCCAGACGTCGGCGATCACCGAGGCATGGTCACGCCCCTCGGGCCAGACGCCGAAGGACAGTCCGACGAGCCGTTCGATGAGCCCTGTCTGCTTGGTCGCGCCGACGCGCTTGAGAACGTCGGCGAACACAGAGCGCGCGGTCTCGTAGGACACGCCGGCGTCGCGGGCGGCCCCGCGCATGTGCCCGGTGCGCACCAGTCCCGCCGCGACCCGCGTCTGCAGCGGCGTCAGGCCGAACGCGCGGCAGGCGTCCTGCAACGCATCGCCGCCGTCGATGCCGGCGATCGCCAGACCGACCGTGGCCGCGTCCGGACGTGACAGGTCAGCACGGAGATCGTCGGGCACCGACCATTCCCGCGCCACCTCGACCGGGGCGTAGACGATCGCCGGCGCGGCGGCGTCCTCGTCCGTCGTCCGGAAAGCGATGCGGGCGCGCCGCTCCGCCAGGGCCTGAGCGGCCGCCTCGGGCTCAGGGACCTCGTCCCCGAACCGGCGGGTGAAGTTGTCGTTGCGGGCGAGAATGCGCCCCCGGCGATCAAGCACGACCCCGGCGAGCCGCCGGGTGCGCAGCATGGCGAACCCGGCGGCCATGTCGACGCCGTCGAACACCGGGGATCCGTCGCGAATGGAGGCCTGCAATGCCTGGTCGTTGTCGAGCCAGGCTTCGATCGTGTCGCCGGGGCCTCCACCCGACGGACGCTCGCTACTCACCCGCATTCTACTGGACGCCTGATACTGGGATCCGGATGGTCCCCTCGCCTAACCGAAAGGACAAGGCCTATCGGCCCTCATCCTACCCACTCTCTGGAGTTAGGTCAGGCTTCCTCGGCGGCAAGCAACGCCCGCAGTTCGGCCTTCGCGACCTTCTCCAGGGTGGAACGCGGCAACTGGTCGATGAGTCGCACCTCATGGGGCTGCTTGAAGCTGGCCAGGGCCTCGCGGCAGGCGGCCATCACCCGGTCCGGCAGTGTGGCGTCGTCCGGGTCGCGCGGGATCACGAAGGCCACCGGCGCCTCGTCCAGCATCGGATGGCGCCGGCCGACGACGGCGCATTCCACCACGCCGTCGACGCCCGCCACCACGCGCTCGATCTCGGACGCCGCGACGTTCTCGCCGCCGACCTTGAGCATGTCCTTGCTGCGGTCGGCGAAATAGAGCCAGCCGTCTTCTCCGAGGCGCACGCGGTCGCCCGTGACGAACAGGCCGTCGGCGGTGAAGGCCCTGGCCGTCGCGTCCGGGTCGCCGGCGTACTCGAGGAACAGCGACAGGCCGCGCACGCCGCCGACGTAGAGGTCGCCGGTCTCACCCGGCCGCACCGGCTTCATGTCTGCGTCGAGGACGTGGATCGCGTAGGCCGGCGAGGGCCGGCCCATCGACATCGGCGCGTCCGGGAGATGGGCCGACCCGACCGTCCCGTGGGTCATGGTTTCGGTCATACCCCACCAGCCGATGGTCTTGACGCCGAAGACGGCGTCGGTCGGCGGCGCGCAGACGCCGTTGCCGAAATGGCGGTAGCTGTGCCGCTCGGGCCGGGGCTGGTCCATCAGCGCCTTGAGGCAGAAGGGCACCATCGAGGTCCAGGTGCAGCCGTGCTTGAGCGACACCGGCCAGAAGCGCGAGGCGGAGAACTTCGGCTGCAGCACCGCCGTCGCCCCCGCCCACAGGGCGGCGAGCACGGAATAGACCTGGGCGTTGGTGTGGAACAGCGGCAGGTAGACGAGGTGCACGTCCTCGGGCCGCAGGTCCTCGTTCTGCGCGCACATCCGGGCGCCCCAGAGGGCGTTGGCGTGGGTCCAGAGCACGGCCTTGGGCCGCGCCGTGGTGCCGGAGGTGTACTGGATGCCGAAGGGGGCCCAGGGGTCATGCGGCCGGACGGCGAGCGTGGCCGGATCGCTGTCGACGGCGCTGAACGGCTCGAAGCCGGAGACGTCCGCCTCGGCCGGCGCGCCGTTATCGTCGGCGGTCACGACCATCCAGCCGAGACCCGGCGCCGCCTCCCGGACCAGCGCCGCGAAACGGGGCTGGGTGACGCCGCCGACCGCGCCGCTGTGCGTGGCGAAGTAGCCGATCTCGTCACGGCTGGACTTGGCGTTCGTGGTCACCGCCACCGCGCCGGCATAGGCGCACCCGAGCCAGGCGATCACCGACTCCGGGCAGTTGTCGAGGTGGACCAGCACGCGGTCGGCGGGCCGCACGCCCCTCGCCTGGAGGCCGGCCGCGAACCGGCGCACGGCGTCAGAGAAATCGGCGTAGGACCAGGCGCGGCCCTCGCCCTCGAACGGCTCCCAGACCAGGAACGGATGGCCGCCGCGCACGCGCGCCTGGGCGTCGATCAGGGTGCGGATGTCCTGCCCTTCGAAGGGCGTCAGCGGGCGCGGCGTCATGGTCGGCTTTCTCAGGCGGCGGAAACAGCGTCGGTGTAGAGGCCTTGCCGCACGACCTCGTCGGAAGCCTGCGCGGCCAGCACGCCCGCCTCGGCGGCGGGCACGCCGAGGCCCCGGAGCAGCAGCGCGCAGAGCTGCTGCGACAGCGTCACCGCCAGCGGCAGCGAGGGCTCAAGCACCGTGCGGATGAGGGCGATCTGGGCGACCCCGAGGACGTAGAGCACCCCAGACTCCATGGTCGCCACGGCGAAGCGGCCGGCGGCCAGCCCGGCGGCGATGTCCTCGACCAGGCCGCGGTTCAGCGGCGCCGAGGTCGAGGTGTGGCCGCTGTGAACCCGCACGAGCACGCCCGCCCGTTCCGGTTCATCGACGGCGTAACGGACATAGACGCAGATCGCGCGGGCCACCCGGCGGGCGGGGTCCTCGACGCCCGCGTTGGCGCGGCCGACCGCCCGCTCGACCCCGGCGCGGATCTCGCCGGTCAGCGACCGGACCAGCGCCTCCTTGTCGGGGAAGTGGTTGTAGAAGCTCCCCTTCGACACGTCGGCGGCGCGAACGATGTCGTCGATGGCGACCGCGTCGACGGGATTCTCCGCGAACAGGCGTCGGCCAGCGCGCACCAGGGCCTCCCGTGTGCGCTCGGCGCGACTGGATTGTCCCCGGGTTGCACGCGCCTCGCCCATCCTTCTCCTCAGCCTCCGGCAACCAGCCTCATGTCGTCGCCCAGCGTCGCGGCGATCGCCGGGCGGGCGAGCACTCTTTGCTGGAAGCCGTCGAGGTTGGGAAGCGCCGGCAGGCGCTCGCCGACCGCCGGATTGCGACGCCAGAGCAGGAACACCGTCAGATAGAGATCGCAGACACTGAACGTGTCGAGCAGATGCTCGCGGCCGTCCAGATGCGCATCGACGAACGCGAGGGCCGCGCCCAGGTTCTCGAGGAACCGCGTCCGGACCGGCTCGGCGCCGGCGGGATCGGCGGTGAACCGCTCCGGAAACATCGAGCCCGTGAAGGCGGGATGGACGGTGCTGGACAGGAAGGCGAGCCAGCTGCGCGCGCGGGCGTGCGCGAACGGCTCGGTCGGCATCAGCGACCGCTCGGGCGCCAGGCCGGCGAGGTAAGGCAGGATGGCGGCGGACTCGGTCAGAACGCCCGCGTCGGTCTCCAGCGCCGGCACCTTGCGGCGGGGATTGATCCGCCCGTAGGCCTCGGTGAGGTGTTCGCCGGCGCGCGTGCGGACGACGACGAGCTCGTGGTCGAGGCCGGTCTCGGCCAGCACGAACCGGCTGGCCAGCGAGCAGGCCATCGGGCTGTGGTGAAGCTTCAGGGTCATGGTGTCTTCCTCAGGCTGCGCAGGCGGCCGGCGACATTGCGGCGGACCAGGCCGCCGCCAGCGATCCGGCGTCCCCGGTCCCGAACACATAGCGGTCCGGACGGACGAGCACAGCCTCCGCTCCGCGAGACGCCAGCCACGCCTCGATACGCTCGCGGAACGGGGCCAGGCGGGGGTCGGAAAGCGCCACCGCGCGCAGTCCGGCTGCCAGGGGCGCGGGCGGATCGCGGGCGATCAGCCAGCCGCCTTCGCCGAGGACGTCGTCC
The DNA here is from genome assembly GCA_937991555.1 of uncultured Caulobacter sp. GTDB lineage: Bacteria > Pseudomonadota > Alphaproteobacteria > Caulobacterales > Caulobacteraceae > Caulobacter. The sequence goes on along the minus strand of CALKHU010000110.1, from coordinate 3,357 downwards.
AGCCTCGCGCCGTCGGCGACCGGCTGCGGAAACAGCGTTCCGGCGGCCGGCGACCCGGCCAGCAGGCAGCCGGCCGACATGGCCGGAGGCTCCGACGGCGGCAGCGCGTTGCGGCCCGCGGCGCGGGCGGCCAGCATGCCGGCGTCCCGCGCCGCCGCCGCCTCCGGGTCCAGGGTGCAGACGACCCGCCCCATCCCGATGGCCAGCTCGATGTAGGCGCGGACATGCGGCTCGCGTTCCGGCTGGTAGCTGTCGAGCAGGCGATCGTCCGCCTCGCCGCGCAGCACCAGCGGCAGTTTCCAGGCGAGGTTGGCCGCATCGCGCATGCCCGAGCACATCCCCTGTCCCGCAAACGGCGGCGTCTGGTGCGCCGAGTCGCCGGCCAGCAGCACCCGGCCCGCGCGCCACGACTTCGCGACGAGGCCGTGGAAGCGATAGACCGCCTTGCGTTCGATGACGCTGTCGCCGCAGCTCCAGGGCTCCAGCAATGGCTGGATGAAGGCGTCATCGAGGACCTGCTCGGGCGTCTCCCCCGGCAGCAGCATGAATTCCCACCGGTGGCGCCCCGGCCCCATCAGGACGCAGGTGGTCGGCCGGGCGGGGTCGCAGATCTGCAGGTTGATGTCGGGCAGGGTCGCGGTCTCGCCGACCTTCACGTCGATGACCAGCCACGGCTCGTCGAAGGCGTAGTCGTCGAGCGCGATGCCGAGCGTCGACCGCACGGCGCTGGAGGCGCCGTCGCAGCCGACGACCCAGCGGGCCCGCACCGGGCCGTCGGACAGCATCGCGGTGACGCCCTCGCCGTCCTGGTCGAGACCGTCGAACCGGCATCCGAGCTTCACCGTCGCCATCGGCGAGTCGGCCAGCCGGGCCCGCAAGGCGTTCTCCACCGCCGGCTGGTGGAACATGTAACCGGTAGACCACCCCGACGGGCTGACTTCGGGCAGATCCATCCTCACCAGCGGCCGGCCGTCGGCGGCGCGGAACTCGTAGGCCGGCGCCGGGCGGCTGTGGGCCAGCACGGCGTCGGCGACCCCGGCCTGCTGGAACAGGCGCATGATCTCATGGTCGAAGTGCGCGGCCCGCGGCAGCGGATAGACGGCCGTGTCGCGATCGATGGCGATCACGCGCACGCCCTGGTCGGTCAGCAGGGCCGCCAGCAGGGCCCCGACGGGCCCCAGGCCGACAACCAGCACGTCGCAGTCGAAGTCGCGGCCGGTCACCTCAGGCCTCCGCCTGGCAGACGTTCTCGATGGCCCCGAGGCCCTCGATCTCGACCCGCACCACGTCGCCGGCCTTGAGGAAGGTCATCGGCTTCATCGCCGCCCCAACCCCGCCCGGCGTGCCGGTGAAGATCAGGTCGCCGGGCTCCAGCGTCATCGCCTGGGACAGGTGCTCGACCTGGGCCCAGACGTCGAACACCAGGTGGCGGGTGTTGGAGTCCTGCCGCACCTCGCCGTTGACGAGGCAGCGGATGTCGAGCCCGTGCGGGTCCGGCAGCTCGTCGGCCGTCGTGATCCATGGCCCGAACGGCGCGTGGGTGTCGAACGACTTGCCCAGCACCCACTGCGGCGTGCGGTGCTGCCAGGCCCGCTCGGTGACGTCGTTGCCGACGCAGAAGCCGAACAGCGCCGCCGGCGCGTCGCCGCGGCCGATGTGCCGCCCGCCGGAACCGACCACGGCCACCAGTTCGGCCTCATAGTCGACCGCCTGCCCGGCCTTCGGGATCTCGATGGCGTCGAACGGGCCGGCGGCCGAGGTCGGGGCCTTGGAGAACCAGATCTGGTGCTCCGGCGTCGCCATCCGGCTCTCGGCGATATGGTCGGCGTAGTTGAGGCCGATGGCCATGATCTTGCCCGGCCGGCGGATGGGAACCTCGAGCCGCACCTGGTCGAGCGGCAGGGCGCCCTCGCCCCGGTCGGCGATCGCCTGCACCTCCGCCCGGGCCCCGGGCCAGGCGCGGATCAGCGCGGTCATGTCGTCGCCGAGGGCTGGCGCGGCGCGGCTGACGGGCACGATGCGGTCGCCGACGACGACGCCGAGTTCGGCCGCCCCGCCGGCCGTGAAGGACGCGAGCTTCATGGATGGGTTTCCTTGCTGGGATCAGGCCATCGTCGGCGGGGCCGACGGGCCCCACTGGACGCCGATCAGGTCCTGGAGGGTGGCGGTGTTGGAGCCGTCGGCGGCGGTGAACAGGTCGCCGTCGGTCCAGTGCTCGAGCGTGTGACCCCACGGATCGCGCCAGTAGTCGAACACCTGGCTGCCCAGGATATGTCGGCCGACTCCCCATTCGGGCGTACGGCCGGCGGCCTTCAGCCGCTCGTGTCCGATCATCAGGTCGTCGAGGTCGGCGACTTCGAAGGCGGCGTGGTTGAATCCCGGTCCCTTCGGGCTCTGGACGAGGAACAGGGTGTGGTGGTCGGTCGGGGTGTCGCCGCGGTCGCAGCGCAGGAAGGCGCCGATCGCGAAACCCGGCGCGGCCTCGATCTCGTCGGAGGTGATGAAGCCGAAGCGATCCTTGTACCAGCGCTCCGAGGCCCGGAAGTCGGACACGTTCAGCACCGCATGGCCGAGCCGGATCACCGTCGCCGCCCCCGGCGCGATCCGCTTGGTCGCCCGCAGCCGGCCCTTCGCGTCGCCCCGGTTCCAGGGCTGGGCGGCCGGGATCGCCGACGGATCGGCCGCCGCCTGGCCGGCGACGACCTCGATCCGGTGGCCGTCGGGGTCGGTCAGCGTCACCACCTTGCCGCCGCCGGGCGCGTCGAAGTCGGCGACGGCCGCCCCCTCTGCCGCGGCGAGGGCTTCGAGGTCGGCGACGCTTGCCGCGCGCAGGCCGAGGCCCGCGAAGCCCGCCTCGCCCCGCTCGGTGATGTGCGCCGCCGGCGCGGCGCCCGCGCCGCGCGCGACGAGCCGGTCGCCCGTCCGTTCGACCACCTGCAGCCCGAAGTCGGCCAGAAAGCCGGCCATGGCGTCCAGGTCCGGCGCCCGGAAGCGCACGAAGGCCACGTCCTCGACCTTGATGATGCTCATGCCCCGCTCCAATTTGACTATTTGGTCATATTGCAGCGTTAGGCGTGGAATTGCAAGCGCAGCGTCGGCGGCCGCCGGTTCCACAGTTTTTCAACGGGAATTCAAGCTCGGCCCGGCAGGCCGGCGGCAGGGCGCGCGGACGCGGGCCTCCAGTTCGACCAACTGGTCATCGATGGACGGGGCCTGGCGCCGACGCCGGCGGCTCCCTGATATCGGCAATGCGGACCGATGAGCGCGGACCGCGCGCGGAGGCCTTGGTGCGGGTGGTCGGGCTCGAACCGACACTCCTTTCGGAACCGGATTTTGAGTCCGGCGCGTCTACCAGTT
>CALKHU010000109.1 GCA_937991555.1 uncultured Caulobacter sp. | reverse complement strand
CTCGTCGTTGGCGTCGCGGGTGCTGCCCGGGCGCAGGCCGTCGCCGAGGCTGAAGGAGACGTCGTAGGCGCGCATGATCTCGCAGATCTCGTCGAAGCGCTCGTAGAGGAAGCTCTCCCGGTGGTGCGCCAGGCACCACTTGGCCATGATCGAGCCGCCGCGGCTGACGATGCCGGTGACCCTCTTTGCAGTCAGCGGGATGAACGGGAGACGGACGCCGGCGTGGATGGTGAAGTAGTCCACCCCCTGCTCGGCCTGTTCGATCAGGGTGTCGCGGAACACCTCCCAGGTCAGGTCCTCGGCGACGCCGCCGACCTTCTCCAGCGCCTGGTAGATCGGCACCGTGCCGATAGGGACGGGTGAGTTGCGGACGATCCAGTCGCGGATGTTGTGGATGTTGCGGCCGGTCGACAGGTCCATGACCGTGTCGGCGCCCCAGCGCGTGGCCCAGACCATCTTGTCGACCTCGTCGGCGACGGTGCTCAGCACCGCGGAGTTGCCGATGTTGGCGTTGATCTTGACCAGGAAGTTGCGGCCGATGGCCATCGGCTCGAGTTCGGGGTGGTTGATGTTGGCCGGGATGATGGCGCGGCCGCGGGCGACCTCCTGGCGGACGAACTCGGGGGTCACGAAGTCCGGGATGGAGGCGCCGAAGTCCTCGCCGTCGCGGATGCAGGGGGCGTTCTGCTCGCGGCGCAGGTTCTCGCGGATGGCGACGTATTCCATCTCCGCCGTGACGACGCCGGCGCGGGCGTACTCCAGCTGGGTGACGGGGCGCCCTGCACGGCCCTTCAGCACGCTGCGGGCGCCGGCCGGGAAGGCGGGGGCCAGGTGGCGGCCCTGGGCGAAGCCGTTGTCCTCCGGCTTGACCCGGCGAGGCTCGGCGACCGTCTCGACATCGCCCCGGGCGGCGATCCAGGGGGCGCGGACGGGGGCCAGGCCCGTCTCGATGTCGATCGTCGCGTCCGGGTCGGTGTAGGGGCCCGAGGAGTCGTAGACGGTCAGCGGCGGCTCGTTCGCCGTCGGATGCAGTTCGATCTCGCGGAACGGCACGCGGATGTCCGGGAACAGCTCGCCCGAGGCGTAGACCTTGCGCCCGCCCAGGCGCGGGCCGATGGCGACGTCGTCGGTCTTGGGGGAGACGGGAGCGTGGACGTTCATGGCGCGTGCTTTCGCTACTGCGCCGGCATCGGGGACTCACCCTGCGGCGGGCAAGCGGTCTCTCCCTTCGCCGGCATGACCCGGATCAGGTTCGGCGCGTCACGGCTTCAGCCGACTCTCAGTGGCTCAGGCGCCACCCCGCGGAGAACGGGCGGAGACTAGGCCGGGGGCGAGGCCGGGGCAAGGTGACCAAAGCTTAAGTTGCCCGCACGGCCTCCGGCGGCGACGGATGGCGGCCACGGTTCCGGAGCCCCGCCATGCGCCTCGCCCTCGCCTCGCTGCTGATCGCCGCCGCCGCCCTGCCCGCCTCGGCGCAGGACTATCCGCAGCGGCTGCCCGCCGCCGGCGGCGAGGTGATCATTCCGTCGGCGGCCTGGCGGGAGAGCTACGAGACCTACAACTACGCGCCCGCCCGGCGGGCCGGCGACACCCTCTACGTCTCGGGCGTGCCGATCGGGCCGGTCGGCGAGGAGGGCGTCGACGAGGCCGCCTTCGAGGCGCAGGTGCGGCGCGGCTTCCGCACGCTGGACCAGGTGCTCAAGGCCTCCGGCGCCACCTTCGACGACGTGGTGATGATCAACAGCTTCCACGTCTGGGACGGACCGGACGTCGGCGTCGACCGCCTGACCCAGATCGCCATCATCAACAAGGTCAAGGCCGAGTACATCAAGGGCCCGCACCCGGCCTGGAGCGCGGTCGGAACGAGCGGCCTGCTGGCGCCCCGCGCCGTCGTCGAGATCCAGCTGATCGTCCACGCGCCGGAGCGGTAGGCCGCTCTCCCCTCCCCGCGGGAGGACGGGAGAGCCGGTGTTTCTCAAACGCTGACCTGGGTTCCCATCTCGACCACCCGGCCGGGCGGCAGGCGGTAGAAGTCGGTGGGGGCCGTGGCGTTCTTCGACAGCAGGACGAACAGCCTGTCCTGCCAGCGCGGCATCGCCGAGCGTTCGGCCGGCACGATGGTGCGGCGGCCGAGGAAGAAGCTGGTCGACATGATGTCGAACTTCAGCCCGGTCCTGCGGCAGGCCATCAGCGCCCTGGGCACGTCGGGCGTCTCCATGTAGCCCCAGGTCGCCGTCACCCGCCAGAAGTCGGGCGAGAGCCGCTCGACCGCCAGCCGCGCGCCGTCGTCGGCGACCGGCGTGTCCGCCGTGCGCACCGTGAGGATGACGTTGGTCTCGTGCAGCACGCGGTTGTGCTTGAGGTTGTGCATCAGCGCCGAGGGCGCGTGGTCGGGATCGCTGGTCAGGAACACCGCCGCGCCCTGCGCCCGGTGCGGCGGGCGGGCCGCCAGCATGGCGATGACGTCGGCCAGCGGAGCGGAGTCGCGCGCGACCCTGGCGGCGACGAGCGCCGCGCCGCGGGCCCAGGTGGCCATCACCAGGAACAGCCCGGCGCCCAGCAGCAGCGGAACGAAGCCCCCGTGCAGCAGCTTCAGCATGTTGGCGCCGAGGAAGACGAGGTCCAGCGCCAGCAGCGGGGCGACCAGCAGAAGGGTCCGCCACAGCGGCCACTTCCACAGCCCGCGCACGACGATGAAGGCCAGGGTGGTCGTGACCACCATCGTGCCGGTCACAGCAAGGCCGTAGGCGTGCGCCATGCCGCTGGACGACTTGAAGACGGCGATCAGGAACACCACCCCGGCCAGCAGGAGCAGGGTGACCTGCGGCATGTAGATCTGGCCAGCCTCGTGGTGGGAAGTGTTGCGGATGACCATGCGCGGCAGGAGCCCGAGCTGGATCGCCTGGCGGGTCAGCGAGTAGGCGCCGGTGATCACCGCCTGGCTGGCGATGATGGTGGCCAGAAGGGCCAGGATCACCACCGGCGCGCGCAGGGCCTCCGGCGCCATGACGAAGAACCAGTCCTGGTTGGCGACCGGTGCGCCGTGCGCGGCCTCGACCGCCGCCATCGCCATCGCGCCCTGGCCGAGGTAGTTCAGGGTCAGGGCCGGAAACACGAACCACAGCCAGGCCGCGGCGATCGGCCGTCGGCCGAAGTGGCCCATGTCGGCGAACAGCGCCTCCGCTCCGGTGACGGTCAGGAACACCGAGCCGAGCACGAACAGGCCGATCGCGCCGTGCGCGGCGAGAAAGCCGACCGCGTGGGCAGGGTTGAGCGCCGCGACCACGCCGGGCTGGTGGACGATGTGCGAGACGCCCAGCGCCGCGAGGGTGGCGAACCAGACGGCGCAGACCGGGCCGAACCAGCGGCCGACGCCGGCCGTGCCCCGGGCCTGCAGCGCGAACAGGCCGACCAGGATCACCAGGCTGACGACCATCACCCAGGCCGGCGTCGCCAGCGCGCCGAGCCCCGGGATGGTCTTCAGCCCCTCCGCCGCCGACAGCACCGACACCGCCGGGGTGATGATGGCGTCGCCGTAGAACAGCGCCGCGCCGATGACGCCCAGCGCGAAGATCGCGGCCGTGCGGCGACCGGCGGCGCGCTCGGCCAGGGCCATCAATGAGAGCACCCCGCCCTCGCCCCGGTTGCCGAGCCGCATGAGGAAGAAGACGTACTTGACCGTGACCACCAGGATCAGGGCCCAGATCGCCAGGGAGGCCACGCCGAGCGCGGCCGGAACGGTCACGCCGGACCCGGCCGAAGCCTGTCCCAGCGCTTCACGGAAGGCGTACAGCGGGCTGGTGCCGATGTCGCCGTAAACCACGCCCACGGACCCAAGGGCCAGCGGCCAGAATCGCGCGCTCGCGCCGTGGGGCGCGGACGTGGAGGATTTTTGGCTGAGGTCGGAAGGGGCCGATGTGGACGTGGCGACCTTATTGTCGCCAGTCATCGATTTCCTGTGTCTCCAGCGGTCCCGGGAAGACCCCGAGCGATCGCTGGGCGGGGCGTTTATGCCCGATGTTGCAGCGCAGCAAGTGAATCCGGCGGCGTCCGATCACAACGGCGTGTCTGTCCGGTTTCAGTCAATCGGGACCCCGCCCGTCCGCAGCGCCGCCGCCATCGGGTCGAGGCCTTCGCCGTAGCGTTTCCAGCGGCCGACTGAACGGGCGTTGATCGGGCTGCGGACCTGGACGGCGCTGGCGGTGGCGACCGGGGCGGCGTTCTCATGGAAGGCCAGGCAGGCCGGGTCCCAGGCGAGGCCGCAGTGGGCGAGCAGGCGGCGGGTCTGGCCCTCCTGGTCGGCGACCAGGTCCTCGTAGCGGAGGTTCAGGTAGCGGTCGGGGGGCAGGACCTGCGCCCAATGGTCGGAGAGCGCCTCGAAGCCTGAAATATACCAACCCGTATTTTCCAGGTCGAGGGCGTAGTCGTAGTAGGGAAAGCGGGTCGCGAACAGCTGGCGGTAGTTGCTGAGGCCGGCGTCCATCGGATGCCGGCGCAGGCAGACGATGCGGGCCTGCGGCAGGGCGCGGTGGATGAGGCCGGCGTAGAGGACGTTCAGCGGCATCTTGTCGAGCGGCCGGGCCGCGCCGGCGAGCGGGGCGACGGCCTCCAGATAGCGGCGGCCGGCCTCGCCCAGGTCGAGCTGCGTCGCGGCGGCGGCCAGCGTCGGCTCGTCCAGCACCAGCGGCGAGGGCGTGCCGGCCATCCGCTTGAGGATCAGCGCGAAGTCGGTGCGCTCGCCGACCGACACCACGTTCGGATGGCTGGACAGGATGCGGTCGACCAGGGTCGTGCCGGTGCGCGGCAGGCCGACGACGAAGACCGGGGCGGCGTCCGGCGCGGCCGTCGCGACCGGTCCGACGGTGGCGCGGGCGGCGTCGAACAGGCGCCGGTCGCGGGCCGGGTCGTAGCCGACCTGCCGCAGGCGGGCGGCCTTGGCGCGGGCGAGCCAGTCCAGCGCGCGGGCCGGATCGCCGGCGTCCTCCGCCAGCCGGGCCAGGGCGTGGCCGACGTGCAGGGCCCGGTCGGGGTCGGCGTCCGGGTCGGCGGGAAACAGGGCCGCGAGCCGCGCCTCCGCCGCGTCGTCGGGGGTCAGGGCCGACATCTGCACCAGCGCCCACCAGACCTTGTAGAGATCCGGCCGGATGGCGACGGCGGCGCGGAACGCCTGCTCGGCGCCGGCGAAGTCGCCCATGAACTGCAGCGAGGTTCCGAGGTTCTGCTGGAAGTCGGCGTCGCCCGGGCGGAGCGCGACCGCGCGCCGGAAGAAGGGCAGCGCCCGCTCGTGCAGACCCGAGCGGCTGTAGACCACGCCGATGGTGTCCAGCGTCAGGGCGTCGGCGGGGTCGAGCGCGGCGGCGCGGTCCGCGGCGGCGCGGGCCTCGTCCTGGCGGTTCAGCGCGATCAGGCAGCGCCCCAGCTGGGCATGGTGCCGCGCGACGGCGGGGTCGGTCCGCGCGGCCTCGCCGAACAACTCCGCCGCCCGCGCCACGGCGCCGTGCTCGGCGGCGATCACGCCGAGCAGGAACAGGGCGCGGCCCGAGCGTCCGCCGGCCTCGACGGCGCGCAGGCAGAGCGCGTGCGCCTCGCGCCAGGCGCGACGCGCGACCAGCCGCTCCGCCTCGTCGAGAATCCCCCCTGTGGCGCCCATGCCGCCCTCTCGCCCAGATCGTCCGCGAACGGCGTTCCGGCGGTTGGCCCGGCGACGCCGTCGGCGCATGTTGCACACCGAAGCGACCCGGGTCTCCCCGCGTCGCCGGATTTCGCGTCAGTTGCGTCGAGTTCCCCGCCGCGCGTGAGGCCGTCCTATCGGCGACACCTCCGCCCGGCCCAGTGTCACATCAGATCATACGCCTTCTGGGGGTTTCTTCATGTCGCTTGCCCGCGCTTCGCTGTTCGCCTCGATCAGCCTGCTGGCCCTACCTGTCGCCGCGCCGGCCCTGGCGCAGGAGACGACCGTCGACGAGATCATCATCACCGCCACCCGGCGCGACACCACCGTGCAGGACGCGCCGATCAACATCGCCGCGGTCGGCGGCGACGCCATCGAGGCGCAGGGCTTCTCCGACATGGCCGACATCGCCGCCTTCGTGCCGGGCGTGCACCTGGTCGACCAGGGCGGCCGGGACGGCAACCGGATCGTCGTCCGCGGCCTGAACGCCGACCCGCTGGGATCGTCCGAAGGGGTCGGCAACGGCACCGGCGGCATGGTGGCCACCTACCTCGGCGAAATCCCCATCGTCCTCGACCTCAAGCTCAACGACCTGGAGCGGGTCGAATTCCTGCTCGGGCCGCAGGGCACGCTGTACGGCGCCGGGACCATGGCCGGCGCGGTGCGCTACATCCCGCGGCGGCCTTCGTTCACCGAGACGATGCTCGAGCTGCGCGGCTCGGCCTACCAGTACGGCGAGGCGAACGCCGCCAGCTCCGACGTCGGCCTGACCTTCAACCTGCCGGTCAGCGACACCTTCGCGATCCGCGGCTCGATCGATTATCTCGATGACAGCGGCTTCATCGACTACCGCTACGCGGTGCGCGAGGTCGGCGTCTCCAACCCGAACGCCTTCGGCTCGCCGGCGGCGATCGACGCCAACATGCGCCGGATCGAGGACGCCAACACCGAGGAGACCCTGTCCGGCCGGCTGGGCCTGCGCTGGGCGCCCACCGACTGGCTCGACGCCAACCTGACCTGGTACTACCAGGACCAGAAGGTCGGGGCCCGCCAGGTCAGCAGCGCCCGCGTCTCCACCCTGCCCGTCCCGGTCGGCGAGTATGAGTCGGCGCTGCGCGTGCTGGAGCCGAACCAGCGCGAGAACAGCCTCGTCGCGCTGGAGGTCACCGCCGACCTCGGCTTCGCGACCCTGACGTCCGCGACGGGCATGTCCCGCTACGAAGAGGGCGGCCAGCGCGACCAGACCGACCTGCTGATCGGCCTGGAGTACAGCTACGAGCTCTTCCCGAGCTTCACCGCCTTCACGCGGGAAGACGTGGTCGAGGAGAGCGTGAACCAGGAGCTGCGGCTCGTCTCCACGACCGATGGGCCGCTGAGCTGGATCGTCGGCGGCTTCTACAACCGGTTCGAATCCGATTCCGCCAGCAAGGAGTTCACGCCCGGCTATCCGGCCTTCCTCGGCGGGGTGCGGCCCGACAACCTCGAATACTACTCCGTCGACCGCACCGAACTGACCGAGATGGCGATCTACGGCGAGCTCAGCTACCGCATCACCGACGCCTGGCAGGTGACGGTCGGCGCGCGGAAGTACGCCTACGAGCTGGAGACCGAGAGCGCCGTCGACTTCCCGCTGGCCAACACCATCTTCAACGGCGACCCGCCCGACGCCATCAATCTGACCTTCGTGCCGGGCGGGCAGGAAGACGACGGCTGGCTGTTCAAGTTCAACACCTCCTACGACTTCACGCCCGACGTGATGGTCTATGCGACGGTCAGCGAGGGCTACCGGATCGGCAACTCCAACGGCGTCGGCCCCTGCCCCAATCCGCTGCCGCCGGGCCAGATCGCCTGCGCCCTGCCCAGCGAAATGGCCTATTTCCCGGACAAGACGCTGAACTACGAGATCGGCCTGCACAGCCAGTGGCTCGACCGGCGGCTGACGCTCAACGCCGCGGCCTTCTACGTCGAATGGAAGGACCCGCAGGTGGCCTCGGCGACCGAGAACGGCCTGATTCCGATCACCAAGAACGGCGAGGCGGCCGAGAGCCTGGGCTTCGACGTCGACTTCGCCTTCAAGCTCACCCCGGACCTGACGATCCGCGGGAACTACTCGCACGCCAAGGCCGAGCTGACCGAGACGACCGTCAACCTGATCCCGACCATCAACCCGCCGGGCTTCCAGTCCACGATCACCTACCTCAACGGCGAGCCGGGCGACCAGCTGCCGGGCGCCCCCGAGAACGAGGCCAGCTTCTATCTCGACTACCGGCTGGCGCTGCCCAACGACCTGGAGATGAAGTTCTCCTACGGGGCCAGCTTCACCGGCGACGTGCTGACGCGGATGGGCGGCAAGGGCGCGGGCATCACCCTGGACGCCTACTCGATCCACAACGCCTCGATCACCCTGTCCGGCGACAGCTGGGACGCGGCGGTGTTCGTCAACAACCTGTGGGACACCTACGCCGAGACGGGCGCCCGCAACACGCCGCTGTTCAACCAGATCATCCCCGACACCAACGGCGACCCGGTCTATGCGCGCAGCTTCTACACCTCGGTGCTGCCGCCGCGGGCGATCGGCTTCCGGTTCGTCAAGCGGTTCGGGGACTGACCCGGAGGGGGACTGGCCGCTGCTCGAGCGGCTGTCCCCCTACAGCGACCGCGCGCGGAAGGTGTCGCACTGATCGGGGTCGCCCGTCTCGTAGCCGCGGCGGAACCAGCGCATGCGCTGCTCGGCCGTGCCGTGGGTGAAGGCGTCCGGCACGACGCGGCCGCGGGTGCGGCGCTGGATGGTGTCGTCGCCGACCGCGGCGGCGGCGCCCAGGCCGTCCTCGAGGTCGCCGGGATCGAGCGCCACCTGCCCGCCCGACAGGCGGGCGGCGTGGGCCGCCCAGACGCCGGCGTAGCAGTCGGCCTGCAGCTCTACGCGGACCTGCCCGCCCCCGGCGCCGACGCCCTGGCGGCCGTCGCCCAGCGCGCCGGTCAGGTTCTGCACGTGGTGGCCGACCTCGTGGGCGAGGACATAGGCGCGGGCGAATTCGCCCTTCGCCCCGAAGCGGCTCTCCAGCTCGTCCCAGAAGGCGAGGTCCAGGTACACCTTGGCGTCGCCGGGACAGTAGAAGGGCCCCATCGCCGCCTGGCCCTGGCCGCAGGCGGTCGGCGTGGCGGTGTCGTAAAGAACGACGTCCTCCGGCGGGGCGTAGCGCTGGCCGGCGCGGGCGAAGAGGTCGGTCCAGACCCGGCTGGTGGAGGTCTCGACCACATCCACGAACCCGCCCGCCTCGTCCTCCGGGCTGCCGGCCTTGCCCGCCACGGCCCGCGACTCGCCGACCGGCGCCTGGGCGACCTGGTCCAGGATCACCCGCGGATCCTCGCCGAACACGAAGGCCACGATCAGCACGATCACCACCCCGCCGAGGCCGAGGCCGCCGACCGCGCCCACCGGACCCAGGCCTCGCCGGTCGTCGATGTTGCCCGACCGCTCGCCGCCGCGCCAACGCATGGTGCTCTCCTTCCGGATCGATCCGAGGGTCAGGCTGCGCCCCCGGCGCGGCCGCGTCTAGCGCTCGTCGCCCGGCGTGATCGCCTTCACCCGCGCCGTCGAGCGCGCCATGGCGGCGGCCATCAGGGCGTCGGCGCGGGCGGCGTCTCCGGTCAGGTCCGGCGGCGGGGCGTCCGCGGGGCGCGGCGGCAGGGGCTCGATCTCCGCCGGCCGCCAGGGCGTCCAGGCGACCGAGGGGCCGCCGGCCAGTTCGCCGGCGCGGATGGCGCGCAGGGTGGCCTCGAGGCGGGCGCGATGGCGGCGGGCGTCGGCCTCGCGTTCGGCGGCCAGGGCGCGTCG
>CALKHU010000108.1 GCA_937991555.1 uncultured Caulobacter sp. | reverse complement strand
GCGGCGGCGGCGGCGAGATCGTCGCCCTGCTGAAGACCGGCAGCGCCTACTACGCCCCGGCGGAATCGGCGATCGCGATGGCGGTCTCGTATCTCAAGGACAAGAAGCGCGTCCTGCCCTGCGCCGTCCACCTGACCGGCCAGTACGGCCTCAGCGACCTCTATGTCGGCGTGCCGGCCCTGATCGGCGCGGGCGGCGTGGAGAAGGTCATCGAGTTCGAGACCAACGACGAGGAGAAGGCGATGTTCGCCAAGTCCGTCGAGTCGGTGCAGGGCCTGATCGCGGCCTGCAAGCAGATCGAGCCGTCGCTGGCGTAACCGCTTCGACAGCGCAAGGTTCAAGGGGCCGGTGGAGACGCCGGCCCCTTTTTCGTGCGTGCACGCCGCGGCTACAGCGGCTCCAGCGCCTGGGGCGGATCCTCCAGCCGGTCGCAGTCGTCGCCGCAGTCGTCGAGCGCCGGCGGCGCGATGAACAGCGGCTCGGCCTCGGCCTCGAACAGCGCGTCCTCGTCCGGCTCGACGATGTGGCTGACCCGGTGCAGCCGCGGCGGCGGCCCGGGGTCGGCGAACACCGGGGCCTCGAGCCGTGTGTGGACCCGCGGCAGGCGCCCCTCGGGCGAGGCGCGGGCGCTGACGAGGATGTCCAGGCCCTCGGTGCGCACGAAGCCGGGCTCGACGTGATAGACGCCGGCCACGGACGCGGTCGCCGGCTCGCTGTCGGCGACGGTCGGCCGCAGGAACACCCCCAGCAGCAGGCCCGCGCCCAGCGCCGCGACCGCCCCGCTGACGGCGCGGCGGTCCCGTCGCGCCTCGTCGCAGACGGTCCGCGCGGAGGACAGCAGCCGCCGGGAGAGCGGGGGTTCGAGCGGATCGGTCAGGGTGGTCATGGGCTCGCCTCGTCGGATGCCCCTCGTCGGGGTTAGGTAACGGGAAAGCCGACTCCGGGTTGCCTGCGGGGCGCGAAATCGACCCGGTTGACGGGGCTGGACGCGCCGGCGCGGCGCGCTACGGTCGGCCCATGATCGCCCCCGGCCCCACGCTCGAAACCGCCCGCCTGATCCTCCGCCCGACCGCCGAGGAGGACCTCGACGGCTGGGCCGAGCTGATGGCCGATCCCGTCGCCAGCCGCTTCATCGGCGGCCCCCAGGAACGGCCGGCGGCCTGGCGCGGCATGGCCTCGATGGCCGGCAGCTGGGCGATCAAGGGCTTCGCGATGTTCTCGGTCATCGAGAAGGCCAGCGGCCGCTGGGTCGGCCGGCTTGGCCCCTGGGTCCCGGAGGGCTGGCCCGGCACGGAGGTGGGCTGGGGCCTGCTGACCAGCGCCCAGGGCAAGGGCTATGCGGTCGAGGGCGCCACGGCGGCGATCAACTGGGCCTTCGACCACCTCGGCTGGACCGACGTCATCCACTGCATCGACCCGGAGAACACCGCCTCGCAGGCCGTCGCCCGCCGGCTCGGGTCGGTGAACCGCGGACCGGGCCGCATGCCGCCCCCGTTCCAGGACTACCCGATCGACATCTGGGGCCAGAGCCGCGAGCAGTGGATGGCCGCCAGGGCCGCCCGCTGAGCCGCCGCTCGGTTTGACCTGCCGCGCCGCAACCGATAGGCAGGCGGAAGCGTCAGGTCCTTCGAGAGAAGGTGAATAGGGAACGGGGTCCAAAACCCCGGCTGCCCCCGCAACTGTAGGCGGCGAGCCTGCGCGTCACATGCCACTGGGCCGGTCCACGGCCTGGGAAGGCGACGCGCCAGGCCATGACCCGCGAGCCAGGAGACCTGCCCGGCGCGTCGTTCTTCCGCGCGGCCGGGGTGCGCCGAACGGACGGGTCTTTTCCCGCGCGACGACACCACAGCCATGCCGCGTTCGCGGCCCGGGCCCTGGCGTCCTCGCGTCCGGACCGGGTCGGGCGCGCGGCCGTCAGACAAGGGACGACCCATGACCCGATCCATCGCCAGAGCCTTCCTGTGCTCGCCTTCCGCCGCCGCCCTGCTGCTCGCCGCCCCGGCCCTCGCCCAGCAGGCGCCCGATCCCGACGTCGGCTCCGCCTCGGTCGCGGCGCTCATCGTCACCGCCACCCGCTCGGCCCAGCCCGCCGACCGTATCGGCGCCGCGGTGACGGTGCTCGACCAGGCCGACATCGCGCTGGCCCAGTCGCCGGACATCGTCGAGCTGCTGAGCGAGACCCCCGGCGTCAGCTACACCCGCAACGGCGGCGTCGGCGCCGTGGCCGGCCTCAACATCCGCGGCGCCGAGAGCAGCCACACCGTGCTGCTGATTGACGGGGTCAAGATGAACGACCCCACCGCGCCGCAGGGCGCGGCCAACTTCGGCAACCTGCTGGTCGGCGACGTCGCCCGGATCGAGATCCTGCGCGGCGCCCAGTCGACCCTCTGGGGCAGCCAGGCCATCGGCGGCGTGGTCAACGTCGTC
>CALKHU010000107.1 GCA_937991555.1 uncultured Caulobacter sp. | reverse complement strand
GATGGCGTCCTTGCCGACGAGGTCGATGCGCGAGACGTGGCTGTCGAGGTTGACCCGCACCATCGGCCAGTTCAGCCGGGCGCAGACCTGCTCGATGTGCGTCGACTTGCCGGTGCCGTGGTAGCCCTGGATCATCACCCGGCGGTCAAAGGCCAGGCCCGCGACGATGGCCAGCGTGGTCTGCGGGTCGAACCGGTAGGACTCGTCGATGTCCGGCACATGGCTGTCCTTCGTGCTGAAGAACGGCACCTTCATGTCGGAATCGATCCCGAACGCCTCGCGCACGGAGACCTGCTTATCCG
This sequence comes from uncultured Caulobacter sp., assembly GCA_937991555.1. Classification (GTDB taxonomy): domain Bacteria; phylum Pseudomonadota; class Alphaproteobacteria; order Caulobacterales; family Caulobacteraceae; genus Caulobacter. Next base: position 47,289 of record CALKHU010000107.1, on the reverse strand, counting down.
GGACAAGCGACAGCAACGGATCGGCGGCGGCGGTGTCTTGGAGATCGGCCATGATGTCTGTTCGATTAGCGCCTAAACGCCGTTCAGCAAACAGTTGTTCGACGAAAAAGCCGGGGAGATCCGGTGAAGCCGGCGGCCGCGCGACGAAGAGGCGGCAGGATCAGGCCAGGCCGGCCTTCTTCAGCGTCTTCCAGGCCTTCAGGACGCGCTGCAGCTTCTGCACCGCGCCGTGGTCGCCGCCGTTGCTGTCCGGATGGCACTTCTTGACCAGTTCGGTGTAGCGCACGCGGATCTCGGCCTTTTCGGCCGTCTCCGGCAGGTCGAGGTCGGCCAGCGCGTTGCGTTCGAGCTTGCCCAGCGTGCGGCCGTCGGCCCGCTGCGGCGTCTCCACGCCCGAGCGGTCGGCGCGGCCGAAGCCGAAAAGGCTGAACGGGTCGGACCAGCCCATCGGTCCCTGCGCCTGGGCCGCGGCCTCGCGCGAGCGGTTGGACGCCTTGAAGCTCCAGGTCGGGCGTTCGCCGGTGATGCGCTCGGCCTGGGCGCGGGCGATGGCTTCCTCGGTCATGCCGGCGAAGAAGTTCCAGCCCTTGTTGTACTCGGCCGCGTGGGCCTGGCAGAACCAGTAGAACTGGCCCGGCAGGTCGCGGGACTTCGGCGCCCGCGCGGTCGCCGCCGCCATACAGTCGCTGTGCTCGCAGCGGCGTTCGCCCGGCTTCAGGCGCGTGACGTCCTCCGCAGCCTCGTCTTCCTCGGGCTTCGGGGGGCGAACACGGATGTCCACGAATTTGGGGCGGTATTGAAAGGCGCCGGCCATGAGCCGAAGTATGGCCCCGAACCTTTCTCTTTCAAGAATTGACCTTTGTGAAAATGGGCCCCATCACAGAAGCCATCACCCGCAAGCTCACCCATGCGTTCCAGCCGACACGGCTGGAGGTCGTCGACGATTCCGAGCGTCACCGGGGCCATGCCGGCCACCGGGAGGGCGGCGAGAGCCACTTCAACGTCCTGATCGAGGCCCCCGCCTTCGCCGGCGTGCCCCGGGTGATGCGCCAGCGTCGCGTCTACGCCGCCTTGGCCGAGGAGCTGGCCGGGCCGGTGCACGCCCTGTCGCTGAAGGCGGTCGCGCCCGGAGAGGCCTAACCGCCCACCAGGCCGGTCAGCGCGCGTTCCAGGTCGCTCTGGCGAAACGGCTTCTGGAGCACCGGCGCGCCGGCATGGTCGCCCTCGACCCCGGCCGCGCCATAGCCGCTGGCGAAGGCGAACGGCACGCCGCGGGCCTTGAGGGCGTCCGCCACCGGAAAGATCGGCTTGCCGGCCAGGTTCACGTCCAGCAGCGCCGCATCGATGTCGGCGGTGCTGGCCAGGGACATCGCCTCGTCGAGATCCGGCGCCGGTCCGACCACCGAGCAGCCGAAATCGGACAGCATGTCCTCGACGAGCATGGACACCAGCATCTCGTCCTCGACGACGAGGACCCGCTTTCCGGCCAGTGCTTCGCTCACCACAGCCTCAATCCTTCTCTTCGAGCGCCGCCAGCGGCAGGCGCATGGAGCAGGCGACCCCTTGCTCACGGTAGACGAGTTCGACACGGCCGCCGAGTTCGGTCGCCAGGCCGCGTTCCAGCAGGCGCGAGCCGAAGCCCCGGTGCTCGGGCGGCGCAACGGGCGGCCCGTTGGACTCCCGCCACTCCAGTTCCAGGCAGCCCTGTCGCACCCGCCAGTCGACGTTCAGCAGCCCCCGGGGGACCGACAGGGCGCCGTACTTCACGGCATTGGTCGCCAGCTCGTGGATCGCCATGCCCATGGCCACCGCCGCCTTGGGGCTGAGGTGGATGTCGGGGCCCTCGAGAATGGCGCGGCCCTCTCCGCCCAGGGCGTCCAGTTCGCTGCCGATGACGACCCGGAGCGACGCCCCTTCCCAGTTTTCCCGCGTGAGCAGGTTGTGGGTCTCCGACAGGGCCAGCAGGCGGGCCTCGAAGGCATCCTTGAACTCGGCCGGCGAGCGCGCGGTGCGCAGGGTCTGGAAGGCGATCGACTGCACCGCGGCGAGCGTGTTCTTCACTCTGTGGTTCAGTTCGTTGAGCATCAGCTGCTGGCGTTCCTCGGCGCGGCGACGCTCGGTGATGTCGAGCGACACCCCGGCCATGCGCTTGGCCGAGCCGCCGGGCACGATGGCGTCCGCCCGCCCGCGCGCGTGCACCCAGCGGATCTGTCCGTCCGGCCAGATCACCCGGTATTCGATATCGTAGTCGGAGCCGTCGCGAATGGCCGTCTCCATGGCCGCGACCATGCGGTCGCGGTCCTGCGGATGGATGGAGCCGACCAGGTCGTCGAAGCCGAAATCCTCGTCCACCCGCCGGCCGTAGTTGGCCTTGCAGAGGTCCGAGGCCTCGTAGGCGCGGCTGTCGACGTCCAGCGCCCAGGAGCCCATCCGGCCGGCGTTCAGCGCGAACGTCAGCCGCTCGGCGAGCCTCGCCTCCTCGGTCCCGCGGGCCTCGGCGTCGGCCAGGCTGTCCATCTTGAGCCGCAGCGCGTCCATCGCGGCCGCGCCGATGGCCGCGACGCCGGACACGATCCGCTCGTGCCCCGGCTTGAACCGACCCGGCTCGCCGTGGCCGAGCAGCAGGCCGCCGAGGACGGCGCCGGTCGGTGAGATGACGGGGGTGGCGAGAACGCTGCGCACGGGCCGCGGGTCCTCGGGAGCGTCCGGCGGCTGGCCGCTCCGCCCGGGCCGGGCGTGGGCGAGGAAGTCGTCGGACCGCAGCGGCCCATGACCGGAGAAAACAGATGCGAACAGCGCGGCCCTGTCGGCCTCGGACAGGCGCTCGAAGCCGGCCGCAGGCGCCCCGGGGAGGCGGTAGGGCAGATAGCGCTCGCCGCCCTCATCCGCGATGACCTGGACATAGGCGCCGAACTCGGCCCCTGTCAGCTCGATCCCGCCTTCCACGATGGCCTTGACGATGGCGGCGGCGTCACGTCCGGCGCCGACCGCTTCACCAATACGAATCAGGGCGTCGGTGCGGCGCGTTTCTTCCGCCAGGGCGGCCTCGAGCGCGTGCACGCGACGGGTCGCGTCCATGTCCCCCTCGAGATCTCGCACTGCTGTCGACACTCACGGCCCCCGCCGCGCGAACACACCGCGCGTTGTCGCCAAACGCCCCGAAGCGCGTTCGGTTCCGGCCTCTACCCCGAATGGTCTTCCAGCCAGACGCCCTCCGGATCGAGGCGCGGGCTGATCCGCAGTCCGGTGATCTGGTTCCGGCGCCGTTTGACGATGTTGAAGCGGTGGTGATGGAAGATAAAGGTCTGACCCTCGTCCGGGATCGTCTGGGCCTCGTGGATCACCAGGCCGGCGATCGTCACCGCCTGGTCGTCGGGCAGGTCCCAGTCGAGGGCGCGGTTCAGGTCGCGCACCGTCACCGAACCGTCCACCTCGACCCAGCCGTCCTCCTGCACCTTCACGCCGGCGACCGCGGTGTCGTGCTCGTCGTCGATCTCGCCGACGATCTCCTCGAGGATGTCCTCCAGGGTGACGACGCCCTGCAGCACGCCGTACTCGTCGACGACCAGCGCGAAGTGATGACGACGCTTCAGGAAGGCGTTGAGCTGGTCCTTGAGCTTGGTCGTGTCCGGCGTGAACCACGGCTTGCGCGCCAGGCTCGCGATGTCCAGGGCGTCCAGGCCCACGTCCTGGTCCGCCATCGCCTTGATGACGTCCTTCACATGCAGCACGCCGATGACGTTGTCCGGGTCGTCGCGCCACAGCGGCACCCGGCTGTGGCCGGAGTCCAGCGCCTGCTTCAGCAGGGTCCGCGGCGGTTCGTCCGCGTCGAGCATGAACACCGACTTGCGGTGGACCATGACCTCGCTGACGTCCATCTCCGACAGGTCCAGCACGCCGCCCAGCATCCGGCGGTCGCCGCTTTCGACCACGCCCTCGGAGTGGTGATACTCGACCGCGCCGCGGATCTCCTCGTGGGCGGCCAGGACGTCGGTCTCCATCGACAGGTTGATGCCGAAGGGGCGCAGGGTCTGGCGCACGATCCACTGCGCGCCGTTGGCCAGCGGGCCGAAGATCCGCACCGTCCACCAGGTCGGGATCGACAGCGCGCGCGACACCGTCTCCGGCCGGGTGATGGCCAGGGTCTTGGGCAGGATCTCGCCGAAGATGACGACCAGCACCGTCATGACGACCGTCGAGGCCAGAACCCCGACGGGCCCCGGGAATGCCGCGCTCAGCACGCTGGTGGTCAGGGCCGAGGCGCCGATGTTGACGACGTTGTTGGACAGCAGGATCGCCCCGATCATCGTTTCCTGGTTGCCCATCAACCGGTTGACGCGGGCCGCCGCCCGGTCGCCATCGCGTTCGAGCTGGTGCATGCGGCCGCGGCTGGCCGCGGTCATCGAGGTCTCCGCCGCGGAGATCAGCGCGCCGATGCCGAGCAGGACGACCAGGGCGGGGGCGAGGGCGCCGATGATGGCGACGATCACGGCAAGGCTCCTTCGGTGATCAGGAAATCGCGCAGCGGGGCGGGGTCGACGCCCCTGGCGACAAAGGCCTCGCCGATGCGGCGGGCGAGGATGAAGGTCAGGCGGCCGCCCTCGGCCTTCTTGTCCTGTCCCATGTGGGCGATCAGGCGGTCGGCGCGGAAGGCCGCGCCCTGGGGCAGGTCGTCGAGCCGCGTCGGCAGGCCGGCGGCCTTCAGCGCCTGCTCGACCCGGGCGGCGTCGATGTCGGGGCACAGCCCGAGCATCGCCGAGAATCGGAACGCCATGGCGCAGCCGGCGCCGACGGCCTCGCCATGCTTGAGCGCCTCGCCGTACCCGGTCTCGGCCTCGAGGGCGTGTCCGAAGGTATGCCCCAGGTTCAGCAGGGCGCGCCGGCCCTGCTCCTTCTCGTCCTCGGCGACGATCTCCGCCTTCATCTCGACCGACCGGCCCACCGCATGCGCGAGGGCCTCGACCTCACGGTCCAACACCGCCCGGCCGTGCCGTTCGAGCCAGGCGAAGAAGGCCTCGTCGCCGAGCATGCCGTACTTGATCACCTCGGCGTAGCCGCAGGCCATTTCGCGGGCGGGCAGGGTCGCGAGCACGTCGAGGTCGGCCAGCACCAGACGGGGCTGGTGGAAGGCGCCGATCAGGTTCTTGCCCCGCGGCGTGTCGATGGCGGTCTTGCCGCCGACCGAGCTGTCGACCTGGGCCAGCAGGCTGGTGGGGATCTGCACGAAGTCGATGCCGCGCTTGTAGATCGCAGCCGCAAAGCCCGCCAGGTCGCCGACCACGCCGCCGCCGAAGGCGACGATGACATCGCCGCGGTCGAGCTCAAGCGCCAGCAGTTGGTCCGACAGCGAGGCCAGGCCCTCGAAGCTCTTGCTATCCTCGCCCGCCGGCACGGTGATGACGTCGACGGCCACACCGGCGTGCTCCAGGGCCGCCGCCAGCCGTTCGCCGTGATGCTCGCCGACGTTGCTGTCGGTGACGATCGCCGTCCGCCGGTTCCTGAGCAGCGGGGCGATATGGTCGCCGGCGCGGTCGATCAGGCCCGGCCCGACGAGAACATCGTAGGCTCGGTCTCCCAGGCCCACGGGAAGGGTGCGGGTCACGCCTCGACTCCGGCCAGATGTTGCTTGAGCGCGTCGAGGACGGCGTCGACCGCCTCGTGGTGCGGCGTGTCTCCCGTCTCCACCAGGATGTCGGCCTGGGCGTAGATCGGGTAGCGGACGTCAGCCAGCTCCTTGAGCACCGTCAGCGGATCCTTGCCCCGCACCAGCGGCCGCGTGTCCTTGCGCGAGATGCGGCGGGCCAGGAGTTCGAGGTCCGCTTTCAGCCAGACGGAGATCGCCCGCGACTTGATCAGCGCCCTCGTCTCGTCGTTCACGAAGGCCCCGCCGCCCGTGGCGAGGACATGCGGCCCCTCGTCCATCAGTCGCGCGATGACCTTGCGCTCGCCCTCGCGGAAGGCCTGTTCGCCGAAGGTCTCGAAGATCTCGCTGATGGTGCGGCCGGCAGCCGCCTCGACCTCGGTGTCGGCGTCGCGGAAGGGGAGATCCAGCGCCAGCGCCAGGCGGCGGCCGATGCTGCTCTTGCCGACGCCCATCAGCCCGACGAGGGCGATGGTCTTGCGGCGAAGTCTGGGGTCCGGGCTCATGTGCGCCCCCCGATTACACGACGCGGGGCCGCGCGGCCAAGGTTTCAGGGGAAGAGTCGCTTTCGGGGCGCGGCCCCCTCCCGCCGGGGCGTGCCGGAATGCTAGGGTCGCGGCATGCGCAAGCTCGTGCTGATCCTGACCGCCACGCTTCTCGCGACGCCAGCCCTGGGCCAGGTCGAGGTGGTTCCCCTCGCGGCGCCCGACTATTTCTCGCAGGGGCTCCGCGATACCGGCCTGCCCGCGGACCTCTGGGCTGGAACCTCGCCTGCCCTGGCCCGCGAGGTGATCCCGTCGATCGGCCGCAAGCCGCTGACCCCCGCCGCCCGCGATCTCGCCTGGCGCACGCTGGCTACCGCTGCGGTGGGACCTGACGGCGCCGGCCGCGAGCCGGAAGTCGCCGCCGCCCGCATCCAGGCGCTGCTGGCCCTCGGGCGCCCCCGCGAAGCCTGGGCGGCCGCCGACCGGGCGGCCAGTCCGTCCGCCAACCCGGCGCTCGCCGAGGCCGTGGCCGAGACCGCGTTGATCGTGGGCGAGGACGACCGGGCGTGCCGGGTCGCCGACGCGCTGACCGTCGGCCGGGGCGAGCTCTACTGGCTGCGGCTGCGCGCCTACTGCCAGGCTATCGTCGGCGACCGCGACGCCGCGCAGCTGACCCTCACCCTGGCCAGCGAGAAGCAGCGCGACCCGACGGTCTCCCGTCTGATCGGCGCCGTCATTGTCGGCGTCGGCGACCCCGGCGCGGCCTCGCTCCGGAACGGGCTGGAGTACTCACTGTCCCGTCGCCTGGCGCTCGATGTGGCGGCGGCCAGGGGCGCTCCGCTCGCCGTGGCCGCGATGCTGGCGGAGAGCTCCGCCGTCGCCGCCGAGCCGTCGCCCGCGCCCGGTCTCGCCGTCCGGTTCGCCCGGCCGGAGGGGCGCGACGCCGAGTTCGACGCCCTGCTGCTGCAGGGCGCCGCGTCCGACCCCAAGGTCGCCCCCCGTTATCAGGCCGCCGCCCTGATCGCGGTTGCGCTGGGCGCCAGCCCGACCCCGGAGCAGCGCGCGACCCTGTCGCGCTTCGAGGTCCTGCCGGGCGTCGTCCCGCCGGGCCGCCTGGCGGCGCTGGACCTGGCCGCGTCCGCCGGGGCCAGGGGCGAGGTCGCGCTCCAGGCCGTCGCCGTGGTCGGAGACGCCGACGGCAAGCCGCTCCGCGCGGCCGACTACGCCGCCATCGTCTCCGCGCTCCGCCGGGTCGGACTGACGGAGGCGGCCATCGCCTTCGCCGAGGAGGCCTTCGCGGCCCTCCAGCTCGGATGAGCGAGGGCTGGGTCGACGCCTTCCTCGAGATGATGGCCGTCGAGCGCGCCGCGGCCCGCAACACCCTGACCGCCTATGGCAAGGACCTCGCGGACGCCTCGGCCTTCCTCGCCGTGAAGGGCAGGGATCTGTCCACGGCCTCTGCGGAGGACCTCGAGGCCTATTTCGCGCACCTCGGCGCCGCCGGACTGTCGCCCGCCACGGCCGCCCGTCGCCGCGCCTCGGTGCGCCAGTTCTACCGCTTCGTGCTGGGCGAGGGCTGGCGTCAGGACGACCCGTCCCGCCGGGTCGAGGCGCCCCGGAAGGGGCGGCCGCTGCCGAAGGTGTTGTCGCGCGACGAGGTGGAGCGGCTGATCGCCGCCGCCGAGGCGAGGGACGGCGGGCAGGGGCTCCGCCTCGCGGCCCTGATCGAGCTGACCTACGCCAGCGGGATGCGGGTGTCCGAAGTGCTCGGCCTGCCGCTGTCGGCGGTGGCGCGCGATCCGGCCTTCCTGATCGTCCGGGGCAAGGGCGGCAAGGAGCGACTCGCCCCGCTCAACGACGCGGCGCGCGCGGCGGTGAAGGCGTGGCTCGAGGTGCGCAAGGCCTTCATCCCCAAGGGCGACGCTGCAAACCCCTGGCTCTTCCCTTCGCGGGCCAAGGGCGGGCGGCTGACGGCGCGCCGGTTCTCGCAGTTGCTGGAGGAGGCCGCCCTGGCCGCCGGCATCGATCGCGAGAAGGTCAGCCCCCACGTCCTGCGCCACGCCTTCGCGACGCACCTCCTCGAAGGCGGCGCCGACCTGCGGGTGGTCCAGACCCTGCTCGGCCACGCCGATATCGCCACCACCCAGATCTATACCCATGTGGCGGGCGACCGGCTGGCGGAGGTGGTAAGAACGAAGCACCCCCTGAGTCGGAAGGACTGATCGGCATGGAAGAAACCCGCGACAGCAACGGGACGCTCCTCGCCGACGGCGACAGCGTGACCCTGATCAAGGACCTGAAGGTCAAGGGCTCCGGGGGCGTCACGCTGAAGCGCGGCACCCTGGTGAAGAAGATCCGCCTGACCGGCGACCCCGACGAGATCGAGGCGAACGTCGAGAAGGTGAAGGGTCTCGTGCTCAGGACCGAGTTCGTGAAGAAGGCCTGAGGCGCCGCCGACGATGCAGCAGGAAATCCGGCAGCTCGAACAGCTCGAGGAACTGGTCCTCTTCAGCGTCGGCAAGACGCCGGTGACCGCCGGCGGCCTCATCGCCGCCCTGCTGACGGTGGTGGCCGCCCTGGTGGTCGCCCGGCTCATCGGCATGGCCCTGTCCCGCCTGCGCGGGCGCGTCTCGCGGGGCGGGGCGGCGCTCTACATCGTCGAAAAGCTGTCCACCTACGGGCTGGTCGTGCTCGGCGTGTTCGCCGGCGTCTCGACCCTCGGCGTCGACCTGTCCTCGCTGGCCGTGTTCGGCGGCGCGCTGGGCGTCGGCGTCGGCCTCGGCCTGCAGGGCGTGGTCAAGGAGTTCGTCTCCGGCATCGTGCTGATCTTCGACGAGGAACTGCGCGTCGGCGACTACATCGAGCTCGAGAGCGGCCAGCGCGGCGTGGTGCACGAGATCGGCGCCCGCGCCACCCGCATCCGCAACAACGACAGCGTCGACATCCTCATTCCCAACAGCCAGCTGATCCAGGGGACGGTCACCAACTGGACGCTGCGCGGCCACACGCGGCGGATCCGGATCCCGTTCCGCGCCGCCTATCACGTCGACAAGGAGAAGGTCCGCGACGCGGTGCTCGAGGCGGCCAAGGCCGTGCCTTTCACCCTGCCGGACAGCGCCACCTACCGCACCCAGGTCTGGCTGGTCGGATTCGGGGACTCGGCCCTGAACTACGAGCTGGTCGTCTGGCCGCGGCTGGAGGCGGTCAAGCGGCCGAACGCGATCCAGGCAGCCTACACGTGGGCCATCGACGACGCCCTGCGCAACGCCGGCATCGAGGTGCCGACGCCGCAGCACGACCTCCACATCCGCTCGGTGTTCGGCGAGGAGGCCGACGACGCCCGCCGCATGCTGAAACTGGAGAGCGGCGGGACGACGCCGGCGCGCGGACGGCGGCGAAAGGCGTCTCACAATGACGCCATAGAGGACACGCTGAGCGTCGGCCACGACCTGCCTCCGGAGGCGCCGCGCAAGCCTTCCGCTTGACGGGTTCACCGCACCGCCGCAAAGCTTCTCGCAATTGCGAAAAGAGATGACGGGGAACGCCATGAAGACGCCGCGCGGGTTTTTCAAGCCGCTTGCCATCGGGGCGCCGCAGCCGCTGCGCGAGCTGCCGGTGCGGGTCGAGCGGATGATCCACTTCGTGCCCTGCCACCTTGAGAAGGTCAGGGCCAAGGTTCCCGAGATCGCGCCGACCGTCGACGTCATCCTGGGCAACCTTGAGGACGCCATCCCGGCCGACGCCAAGGACGCCGCCCGCGCCGGCTTCATCGAGATGGCCAACGCGACGGACTTCGCGGCGCTCGGCGTCGGCCTCTGGACCCGCATCAACTGCCTGAACTCGCCCTGGCATCTGCAGGACGTGACTGACATCGTCGCCGGCGTCGGCGACCGGCTGGACGTGATGATGGTGCCCAAGGTCGAGGGGCCCTGGGACATTCACTACATGGACCAGCTGCTGGCCCTGCTGGAGGCGAAGCACGGACTGAAGAAGCCGATCCTGCTGCACGCCATCCTCGAGACCGCCGAGGGCGTGAACAACGTCGAGGCCATCGCGACCGCCAGCCCCCGCATGCAGGGCATCAGCCTCGGCCCGGCCGATCTCGCCGCCAGCCGTCGCATGAAGACGACCCGCGTCGGCGGCGGGCATCCCTTCTACAAGGTCATCGAGGATCCGCGCGACGACGGCCAGCCCCGCGCCGCCGCCCAGCAGGACATCTGGCACTATACCTTCGCAAAAATGGTAGACGCCTGCGCCGCGGCCGGGATCAACGCCTTCTACGGCCCGTTCGGCGACATCTCGGACGCCGAGGCCTGCGAGCAGCAGTTCCGCAACGCCTTCCTGCTCGGCTGCGTCGGCGCCTGGAGCCTGCACCCCGGCCAGATCGCCATCGCCAAGAAGGTGTTCAGCCCCGATCCCGGCGAGGTCGCCTTCGCCCGCCGCATCCTCGAGGCCATGCCCGACGGCACCGGCGTGGTCATGCTCGACGGCAAGATGCAGGACGACGCCACCTGGAAGCAGGCCAAGGTGATGGTCGACTGCGCCCGGCAGATCGCGGCCAAGGACCCCGAATACGCCGCCCTCTACGGGTTCTGAGCGGACCGGCCCACGCCTAAATCCGGCGGGCATCCCCCAAATGGGGACTACCGCCGGCCGTCGCGCCATTAGCGTCGCCCCAAACAGTCTTCTGGGGAACTCCGCGCCATGGCCGACATCACCGGCGACAACGGTTCGAACATCATCAACGGCACCCTCGATCCCGACAATCTCGTGGGTCTGGGCGGCAACGACACGATCAGCGGTTCGGGCGGCAATGACGTCATCAGCGGCGGGGACGGCGACGACTCCCTGAATGGCGGAGCCGGTGACGACACCATCTCCGGCGGGGCCGGCAACGACACGATCAACGGAAGCACGGGCGTCGACACCGTGTCGTACGCCAACGCGGCCTTCAGCTCGTTCTACGGGTTCCAGAACACGGCCACCGGCCCGGTCACGCTCAACTACCGGGGTGTGACCGTCGATCTGGCTATCACGACGGCGCAGAACACCGGCGAGGGCCTGGACACCATCATCGGCGTCGAGAACCTGATCGGCTCGGCCTTTGACGACCGCCTGTTCGGCAACGCCGGGGCGAACGTGATCGAAGGCGGCGCGGGCGTCGACCGCATCGGCGGCCGCGGCGGCGCGGACACCCTGCGCGGCGGCGAGGGCAATGACATCATCCACGCCAACGGCGACTTCGGCGTCGGCAACTACATCATCGGCGAGGACGACGGCGTCGTGGACACCGTCGAGGGCGGCGCGGGCGACGACATTATCGCCGTCGCGGGCGGCGACACCGCTGACGGCGGAGACGGCGACGACCGGCTGATCGTTTCCTTCGTCGGCCGCGGCTCGGGCATCACGCTCGATCTGAGCGGCGGCGCCGAGGCCGCGCTCGAGGCTGCGTCCGGCGGCGCCTACGCCAACTTCGAGCGGTACCATGTCACCGGCACAAACTTCGGCGACACCATCACCGGCGACGCCGGCAACAACGATATCTGGGGTCTGGCCGGAGACGACACGCTCAATGGCGGCGCTGCGGGCGCGGACTTCCTGCTCGGCGGTGACGGGAACGACGTCGTCAACGGCAGCGGCTCGGACGGCGACACCCTTGTCGGCGGCGACGGATCCGACACCCTGACCGGCAGCGACGGGAATGACGCGATCTACGCCAACATCGGCGTCTCGACGGCCACCGGCAACACGCTGCTGACGTCGTTCCTCGACGACGGCGACGTCGACACGGTGTCCGGCGGCGCCGGCAACGACACCATCCACGTCGGCATGGGCGACAACGCGGACGGCGGCGACGGAACCACGGACACCCTCTATGTGACGTTCGACACCCTCTCCGGCCCGCTGGTCATCGATCTGAGCACCGGCGGCGCGGCGGCGCTGTCCGCGATCAGCGGCGGGACCTACACGAACTTCGAGCGCTACAGCCTGTTCGGAACGGCGGCGAACGACTCGATCACCGGCGACGCCGGGGTCAACAACCTGTGGGGTCGCGCCGGCGACGACCTGATCTACGGCGGCGACAGCGGCGATCTGCTCGGCGGCAACGACGGCGACGACACCCTGTTCGGCGGCAACGGCAACGACAGCCTCTACGGCGGGGCCGGCGCCGACGCGATGTACGGCGAAGCCGGCGACGATACCCTGTTCGTATTCAGCGGCAGCCAGAACGAGCCCTTCTCGCCGGGCGACGACATGATCGACGGCGGCGACGGCGTCGACACCCTGTCGTTCAATCCGACAGTCATCGGCGACCAGCAGGGCTTCGCCTATGCGATCACGGCCAATGTCACGGTGAACCTGAGCATCACCGGGCCGCAGAACACCGGCGTCGGGATCTTCACCATCACCAACGTCGAGAACGTGGTCGGCGGCCAGGGCAACGACCTGCTGATCGGCAACGGCGGCGGCAACTTCCTGTGGGGCGGCGACGGCAACGACTACCTGATCGGCCTCGACGGCAACGACAACCTGTACGGCGGCTACGCCGACGACATCCTCCGCGGCGACGCCGGCGTCGACTTCTTCAACGGCGGCGACGGCAAGGACCGGGTCAGCTTCTACAACTTCTTCGCCACCCAGGGCGTGGTCGCCGATCTTCGCACCCAGACGATCAGCAACGACGGCTTCGGCAACAGCGAGACCATGGTCTCCATCGAAGGCCTCGGCGGCGGCACGCGCTTCGTCGACACCTTCCACGGCAATGACCTGGACAACACCCTGATCGGCGAGACGGGCGACTTCCTCTACGGGTACGGCGGCGACGACTTCCTGCAGCTCGGCGGCATACCCGCCGTCGTCGACGGCGGCTCGGGCGAAGACCAGATCCTGTTCCAGGGCAGCCGACTGGTCGACCGCGGAGACGGCGTGGCGGTGGAGCAGTACGCGAGCCAGGGCGTCAATGTCGATCTGTCGGCCGGCATGATCCTGAACGACGGCTTCGGCAACTCCGGGGCCATCGTCAGCATCGAGCATGTCGCCGGCAGCACCCTGAACGACTTCATTCGTGGCGACGCGGGGAACAACTGGATTGCCGGCCGTGAAGGCGACGACATCCTCATCGGCATGGACGGCGACGACACTCTGCTCGGCGGCGCCGGCGACGACCTTCTCTACGGCTTCCACGGAACCGACAGCTTCGACGGCGGCGACGGCTTCGACCGGGTCAGTTTCTACAACATCTTCGCCACCCAGGGCGTGGTCGCCGACCTGCGCAACCAGACGATCAGCAACGACGGCTTCGGCTTCTCCGAGACCATGAGCTCTATCGAGGGGCTCGGCGGCGGCACGCGCTTCGCCGACCTGTTCTATGGCAACGACGTCGACAACCTGATCCTGGTCGGCGGCGGCGACACGGCCTACGGCTTCGGGGGTGACGACCGCTTCCAGATCGACGACGCGCCCGCGCTCATCGACGGCGGACTGGGTACGGACACCATCACGGTGTTCACCAGCTCGCGCCTGATCGACCTCAACAGCGACGGCGTCGCCGAGACGCAGTTCACCACCACCGGCGTGAGCGTGAACCTGCAGTCGCGGCGCATCCTCAATGACGGCTTCGGCGGCACTGGCGTCATCAACAGCATCGAGAACCTCGGCGGCTCGGCCTTCAACGACACCTTGGTGGGCAGCACGGTGAACAATCTCCTGTGGGGCTACGAGGGCGATGACACCATCTCCGGAGGGGCGGGCGACGACACGATCGAGGGCGACCTCGGCGCCGACTCGCTCAAGGGCGATGCCGGCAACGACCAGCTGTTCGGCGGCGACGGGGATGACACGGTCAATGGCGGGCTGGGCAACGACACGGTCGATGGCGGCGCGGGGGGCGACATGGCCAGCTACGCCGGCCTGACGGCCGCAGTGACGGTCGATCTGGAGCTCGGTGAGCAGAACACCGGCGGCGGCGGCATCGACACCCTGATCTCGATCGAGAACCTCGAGGGCGGCTCGGCGGACGACATCCTCCGCGGCACGGCGGCGGCCAACCTGATCCTGGGCGGCCTCGGCAACGACACCATCGAGGGACGGGCCGGCGACGACTCGCTCAGTGGCCAGGCCGGCAACGACACGATCAGCGGCGGCCTCGGCGCCGACCAGATCCTCGGCGGCGACGGCGTCGACACCGTCCATGGCGACGAGGACGCCGACCAGATCTTCGGCGACGGCGGCAACGACATTCTGTACGGCGACGCCGGCGACGACACGATCGACGGCGGCCTCGGCAACGACCTGATCGACGGCGGCGCGGGCGCCGACAGGCTGCTCGGCGGCGTCGGCAACGACACCGTCAACGGCGGCGATGACGACGACAGCGTTTACGGCGGCGCCGGTGTCGACATCCTCAACGGCGACGCTGGGGACGACACCCTGTTGGGCGAGGACGGCGCCGATCGCCTCAACGGCGGGAGTGGCGCGGATCTGCTCGACGGCGGGCTGGGCAACGACATCCTGAACGGCGGCGACGGCCGTGACACGCTGATCGGCGGCGTGGGCGCGGACATCCTCAACGGCGACGGCGGTTCGGACATCCTCGCCGGCGGCTCGGGGAACGACACGCTCTCCGGCGGCGACGGCGACGACTACCTGATCGGCGGCCAGGGCCGCGACCTGCTGACCGGCGGAGCCGGGCGCGACACCTTCGTGTTCGAAAGCGCCTCGGACTCGACCGTCGCCCTGCGCGACACGATCCTCGACTACGGGGCGGGCGACATCCTCGACCTGACGGGCATCGATGCCAACACCGCCCTCGCCGAGGACCAGGCCTTCACCATCGTCTCGGCCCTCACCGGCGTGGCCGGGCAACTCGTGGTCCAGGTCATCAAGGGCAACACCTACGTCAGCGGCGATGTCGACGGTGATGGCGTGGCTGACTTCAGCCTGATGATCTCGGGCGTCGTCACGGACACGTCGGGCTTCCTGCTCTAAGGCGGGATGAGACCTCCCCGACGCGCGCCCCCGGCTGCCCCGCCGGGGGCGCGATCCGTTTCAGGGCTACCGGCCCGGGCCGATCGCCCCTATGTCACGGCTGTCGCAGGCCGAAGGGGAACCCATGTCGTCGAGCGAACGCGAAGCGCCCCCGACCCTGGCCGATTTCGTCTTCACCACGCCGCTGCGCGTGCGGTGGGCGGAATGCGACATGCAGGGGATCGTCTTCAATCCCCACTATCTGACCTACGCCGACGTCGCGATGACCGAGTACATGCGCGCGACCGGCTTTCCTTATCCCGAGGCCCTGCTGCCCAGCGGCGCGGACATCTTCGCGGTCAACGCCAACGTCGACTTCCGGTCCTCCGCCCGGTTTGATGACGAGCTGACCCTTGCGGTCCGCACACAGCGCTTCGGCCGCACCAGCATGCTGTTCCGCATCGGGATCTTCCGGGGCGAGGAGCTGCTCTGCGATGTGCGCAACACCTATGTCTGCGCCACGCCGAAGGAGCAGACGCCGGTCCCCGTGCCGCAGGCCTTCGTGGACGCCGTCATGGCCTTCGAGAAGGTCGCGCCGCAGCGCTGAGCGCGCATCCGCCACTCTCGGACCAGCCGGAGCCCTTGGCACGGTTCGGGCGTTGATGCCGGAACACCGGCATGGGCGGAGCGTGCAGTTGGCGAAGGATATGACCGACCGGGACGGCCTCGCCGCCGCCATCGCCTCGACGCGTCGTCGCACCGACCGCCTCGTCGCGCCGCTCTCGGCCGAGGATATGCAGGCCCAGGCCATGCCGGACGCCAGTCCGGCCAAATGGCACTTGGCCCACACCACCTGGTTCTTCGACGAATTCCTGCTTTCGCCGGCCGGTCTCGCGCCGGAGCGCCCGGCCTCGGCCCGGTACCTGTTCAACAGCTACTATGAGGCGGTCGGCGAGCGGCATCCGCGCCCGGACCGGGGCCTTCTGACGCGTCCGGCGCTGGCGGAGATCCAGGCCTGGCGGCGTCGGGTCGATGACGCCCTCGACCGCTTCCTGCGGAATGCGGACGCCGACGGGTTCGGGGCCGTCGCGCCGGTCATCGACCTCGGCCGGGCGCACGAGGAGCAGCACCAGGAGCTGATCCTGATGGACATCCTGGCGCTGTTCGGACGGCACCCCGACGCGCCCGCGTACCGCACCGACCTCCAGCCCGCGAGCGGTCCCGCCCGACGGTCCGCCGGATGGATCGAGCATCCGGGCGGCCTGGTCGAGATCGGCGCCGCGCCCTCGGGCTTCGCATTCGACTGCGAACGACCGCGCCACAGGGTCTGGCTGGAGCCCTTCGCCCTCGCGGACCGGCTGGTGACCAACGGCGAGTGGGCCGGGTTCATCGCCGACGGCGGTTACGCCAACGCGGCGCTCTGGCTGTCCGAAGGCTGGGAAACGGTCTGTCGCGAGGGCTGGACCGCGCCGGAGTACTGGCGGGGCGACGGCCAGGTGACCCTCGCGGGCCTCGAAGCGCTCGATCCCGCCGCACCGGTGCAGCACGTCAGCTACTGGGAGGCCGACGCCTACGCGACCTGGGCCGGCGCCCGCCTGCCGACAGAAGCGGAATGGGAGGCCGTCGCCGCCCCGCGTCCCATCTCCGGCAACTTCATGGACGCGGACATCCTGCGCCCGGCGCCGACGGGGCGGGGCGACCAGCTGTTCGGCGATCTCTGGGAATGGACGGCCAGCGCCTTCTCGCCCTACCCGGGCTTCCGTCCCGCGGCCGGGGCCATCGGCGAGTACAACGGCAAGTTCATGGCCCGCCAGTTCGTCCTGCGCGGCGGCTCCTGCGTCAGTCCGCCCGGTCATGTCCGGGCCAGCTACCGCAACTTCTTCCATCCCCATCAGCGCTGGATGTTCTCCGGCGTCCGGCTCGCGAAGGACCTCGCATGAACAAGCCCGTCGCCCTGATCGCCGATCTGCAGCGCGCCCTGTTCGCCGAGGACCTGATCGCGGGCTTGTCGAGGACGCCCAGGGCCACGCCGGCGAAGTGGTTCTACGACGCCGAGGGGTCGCGCCTGTTCGGCGAGATCACCCGACTGCCCGAGTACTATCCGACCCGGACCGAGCGGGCGCTGCTGTCCACAATCGGCGACGACCTGGCCCGCGCCATCGGTCCCGGCCGCTCGGTCGTCGAGTACGGGGCCGGCTCGGCGGACAAGGCGGTCCTGCTGCTCAAGGCGCTGGAGCGGCCACGCGCCTACCTCTGCGTCGAGATCGATCCGGACGCAGCGCGCCGCACGGCCGACGCGGTCGGCGACCGCTTTCCCGACCTGCCGACCAAGGGCGTCGCCGGCGACTTCACCGCCCTCGACGGCCTGGCCCCGGCGGGGCCGGCCGGTCCGCGCCTGGGCTTCTTTCCGGGCTCGACGATCGGCAACTTCGAGCCTGCCGAGGCGGCGAGCCTGCTCGCCGACATGCGGGACCATCTGGGCCCGGGCGCGCAGCTGTTGCTCGGCGTCGATCTGGTCAAGCCTCGCGAGGTCCTGCTTCCTGCCTACGACGATGCGGCCGGGGTGACAGCGGCCTTCAACCGCAACCTGCTCGTCCGGGCCAACCGCGAACTCGGCGCCGACTTCGACGTGGATGCGTTCGCCCACGACGTCCGCTGGAATGCCGGCGCATCCCGGGTCGAGATGCACCTGCGCGCCACGCGGCCGATGACCGTCCACATCCACGGCCGGGCCTTCGCCTTCGCTGAGGGCGAGACGATCCACACCGAGAGTTCGTACAAGCACACGCGCCAGAGCCTGCAGTCACTCGCCGCCCGGAGCGGCTGGGCGCTGGAGACGACCTGGACGGACCCCAGGGGCTGGTTCGCGCTGGCGCTGCTGGAGGCGTAGGCGCGCCCCTCGACACGCCGCTTCGCGGCTGCTCAGGATGACGTAATCAGAAGGATATTCACCAACGTCATGCTGAGCAGCGCCGAAGGCGCGTGTCGAAGCACGCAAGGGCTACCCCCGGGGCGGGGTGTGGATCATGTGACCGCCGCCGCTGGCGAGCAGGCGGCCGTCCTCGCTCCAGACCCGGCCGAGGCCGTGGATCAGGCCGTTGTGCGACTCTTCCGACCGGGCGTCGCTGAGCAGCCAGTCGACGCCGCCGGGGGCGTGGTGGAACCAGACCGCCAGATCCAGGCTCGGGGCGATGTAGTTGGCCTCCGGCGGCTGGGCGCGCCGGTGCGCAGGCCACAGCGGCGTGTCGATCAGCACCAGCATCCTGGCGCAGTCGGCGAACACGTCGACAGCGTCGAAGTCCCTGAACCGCTGCCATTGCAGGAGCGGCTCGCCCGCTGCGATCTGCTGGCCCCAGGGCGTCCACTTCACCGGCCGGGTTTCGAAGTTCTGCCAGAAGCGGTGCTTGGGCGCATCCGGCGGCAGGTAGTGCTCCATCGGATGAAGGTCGGCGGGCGGCGGCGATGGCGGCATGACCGTCGCCGCCATGGCCGGGCCGTCGGCCTTGTTGGTGGTCCAGACCTGGGCGGTCAGGAACGCCTTCCCCGCCTGGGACAGCTCGACCGCCAGGCACATCGCCGAGCGCCCGGCCTTGAGCACTTTAACCTCGGCCTGCGCCGGCCCGAACTTGCCGACCGACAGATACTGGCAGCTGAAGCTCGCCGGCCGGTGCCCCTCGGGCGCGCGCAGCCCGGCCGCCCGCCGCGCGATCGCCGCGACATAGCCGCCGTTCGGACCCCAGATCTCCCAGTCCCGAGAGAGGTTGGCGGTCAGGACGCCGTCAGCTTCGGCGACGGCGCTGTCTTCGTGAAATCGTCCCATGCGCTTCCCTTGCGCCGATTCCCGCAACGGAATGGAAGGCTTCAGGCGACCGGCTCGATCCGGAACCACGGCTCGACGCTGGGCGCCGTCGTCACCCCGCCGATCGGCAGCACCGTCCGCGTGTCGTCGAGGGACCACGCGAACCGGCTCAGCAGGCTGGCGATCACGATCGAGGCCTCGGCCATGGCGAAGCTGGCGCCGATGCAGATGCGCGGTCCGGCGCCGAAGGGCAGGAAGTGCGGCTCGCTGACCCAGGGCTGCGCCTTGCCTGCGAACCGATCGGGGATGAAGGCTGTCGGCTGGTCCCAGAACCTGCGGTGCCGGTGGATCACCCACGGGCTGATCCAGACCAGCATGCCCTTGCCGAAGGACTCGCC
The DNA here is from genome assembly GCA_937991555.1 of uncultured Caulobacter sp. Taxonomy (GTDB): domain Bacteria; phylum Pseudomonadota; class Alphaproteobacteria; order Caulobacterales; family Caulobacteraceae; genus Caulobacter. The sequence continues at coordinate 27,999 of CALKHU010000107.1, read as the reverse complement.
GCAGACTGTGTCCGGGCCGAGGGCCTGGCGGATGATCAGGGTCACCGGCGGATACAGCCGCATCGCCTCCAGCAACGCCTGGCGCAGCCACGGCCAGTGCTGGATGTCGTCGAGCGTCGTCACCCGCGCCGGATCGAAGGCCGCCGCCTCCTGCCGAAGCCGCGTCTGCTCGGACCCGTCGAGCGCCAGCAGGTAGCTGGTCCAGAACAGCACCCGCGAGGTAGTCTCGAAACCGGCCAGCAGCATGGTCGCGCACTGGTCGCGGACCTCGGCGTCGGACAGCGGCTGGCCGGTCTCCGGATCGCGCGCGGCCAGCAGCAGGTCGAGCAGGTCGCCATGCCCCTCGCGCTCGCCGGCGGCGCGGCGGTCGGCGACGATGCGGTCGACCTCGGCGAACCAGGCGCGCTGGAACCGCCGCCGCGCGCCCAGGGCGAAGCCGAAGTCTTCCTCCGTGCGGGCGTAGCCGTCGAAGATCGTCGGCCGGCCGGGACCCGCCAGGTAGTCGCGGACCCGCTGGGCCAGCTCGCGCCGCCCGTCCACCGACAGCGAGAACAGCGCCCGCAGCACCGCGTCCAGCGCCGCCTCGTGGAACGCCTCGGACAGGTTGACGCGCGTCCGGCCCTCCAGCCGGCGGATCATCCCCTCGGCCGCCGCCTGGAAGTGAGGCAGCAGGCTGCCCACGCTGGCGGGGGTGAAGGCGGGCGCCAGCATGCGCCGCTGGCGCCGCCACTCGACGCCTTCCGATAGCAGCACGCCGGCGCCGGCCAGCGGCTTCACGGGTCGCACCGACGCCATCGGCCGCACATAGTTGGCCATGTTGGTCTGCAGGATGTGCCGGATGGCCGCTGGATCGTTGACCATCATGCTGTCGACGCCCAGCACCTTGCGGCGGCCTGACAGCTCCGTGAAGGCGAACTCCGACCAGTTCCCCAGCGTGTTCTTCAACGTCTCGACCACCAGCCGGGGTGTCGACAGCTCGCCCTTGTGCACGCGCGGCGCGGGCGGAACGATCGGGCGGGCGAGGGCGTCCATGGGCGACTCCGGGCGGATGACCGGACTATCGCCCCCGGCGGGCCGCATTTCCACGAAAAGCCGGTCGTGCTCCCAGGCGTGAGGCGCCTCCACGTCATACTCGACAGGAGCCGCCGGCGGCCGCATGAGGGCGCCATGTCCAAGCCCTTCTTCGACCTCCGCGGGTCGCACAATCCGCACCGCTGGCACATGCCGCTGACGCCGCCGATCTGCGTCGGTCCGCCCGATCACCTGTTCATGTACGGCGGCATCGGCCTGGCCGCTTCGATCTCGGCGCTGGAGCAGACCTGCGGCCGGCCGGTGGTCTGGGCCACGGCGCAGTATCTGTCCTACGCCCGGCCGCCGTCGGTGGTCGACTTCGACGTCTGGATCGCCAACGCCGGCAAGTACACGACCCAGGCCAGCGTGAAGGTCCACGTCGGCGAGACCGAGGTCGTCACCGTCCAGGCCGCGCTCGGCGCCCGTCCCGATCCGCACGACCACCAGTGGCCGAAGATGCCGGTGCTGCCGCCGCCGGAGGACTGCGACCCGATCATGCTGTGGCCCGATGACGGCGACAACCTGAACCGCCGGATCGAACGCCGCGCGCCCGGCGGCATGTACGACCTCGCCCGGCGCACCGGCCAGATCAGCCCCGACGGCCGCATGCAGATGTGGATGCGCACGGTCGAGGACGTGCCGGTCGACGCCGCCATGCTGGCCGTGTTCGCCGACTATGTGCCGTCCGGGTTCGGCCATTCGCTGGGCGTCTGGGCCGGCGGCAACAGCCTCGACAACACCCTGCGCGTGCTCAAGATCGTCCCGACCCGCTGGGTGCTGGCCGAGATCACCATCGCCGGAGTCCATGCCGGCGTCGGCCACGGCTCGATGAACATCTTCGCCGAGACCGGCGAACTGATGGCCGTCGCCAGCCAGACGGTGATCCTGCGGGTGAAAAGCTAAAGCTCCGAGATCGCCGCTTCGAGCCTGGCCTTCAGGTCGCCGTCCAGCGGCAGGATCGGCAGAGGCGGTTGCGCGGCGGTGAGGCCGAGCTGGTTGGCCGCCGCGTACATCGCCCGCATGCCGCCGGTGAGCTTGAACACCTCCCAGAGCGGCGCGAAGGCGGCGTCGAGCCGGTCTGCCTCGTCGCGGTGGCCGCGGCGGGCGGCGGCGGTCAGGGCTGCGGCGCGCCGGGTGAACAGTCCGCCCGCGACGCTGAACCAGGCGTCGGCGCCGGCCAGCAGGCCGTCCTTGCAGCCCCAGTCGCCGCTGTAGCCGATCGTCAGTCTTGGCGCCGCCTCGCGGTAGTTCTTCAGGTCCTGCCCGATATCGCCCTTCGGCAGCGGCAGCTTGATGGCCGCGATGCTCGGGATCGCCTCGGCCAGCCGCGCGACCAGCGCCGGCTTGAAGGTGAAGTTGGTGGTCGACGGATTGTTGTAGATGACGATCGGCGTGTCGGTCGCCTCGGCCACGGCGGCGAAGTGGCGGAACACCTCCGCCTCGGTCAGGGGCGTGTAGCTGACCGGCGCCAGCAGCAGACCCGCCGCGCCCTCGGCCGCGGCGTCCTTCGCCAGCCGTCGCGCGTCGTCCGTCCGAAGCGCGCCGACGCCGACGATGACCGGCGTCGCGCCCATGGCCTCGACCGCAATGGCCGTCGCCCGGCGTCGTTCCTCGCGGTCCAGGAACATGTAGGTCCCGGTGCTGCCCAGCAGCCCGACCGAGTCCGCCCCGCCGTCGGCGATGCGCCGCAGGATGCCGCTCAGGTCCGCCTCGATCACGCGCCCCTCGGGCGTGGCGGGCGTGATGGGGAAGGCCGAAAGGCCGCTGAAAACGGTCATGGGTATCTCCGACGCGCGCGCATACAGCCGCGCCTCGGCCGACGGCTCAAGCCATCAATCGCTGCCGATTGTGTCCGCGACCCGTGCAGGCCGCCAACACAGACGTCAGGCCATCTTCCCCGGCACGACCGGGTGGCTGCTCGACAGGCCGCCGTCGACGGCGATGGCCTGGCCGTTGACGTAGCTGGCGTCGTCGGAGGCCAGGAACAGCGCCACCTGGGCGATCTCTTCCGGCGCGGCGCCGCGGCGCAGCGGGTTCAGCTGGCCGATCTTGTGCTCGGTGCCGCGCTCGCGGGCGCGGTCGAAGACGTACTGGGTCATGCCGGTCTCGGTCAGGCCCGGGCAGACGGCATTGATGCGCACCCCGGTGCCGGCCAGCTGGTTGGCGGCCGTCTGGACGATGCTGATCACCCCGGCCTTGGACGCGGAGTAGGGCATGCCGCCCGCGCCCGAGCGGATGCCGGCGACGCTGGCGGTGCAGATGATCGAGCCCTTGCCGTTGGCGACCATCAGCCGCGCGGCGGCCTGCACGGCCAGAAAGACGCCGACAGTGTTGATGCGCAGCACTTCGTTCCAGTGCTCGGGCGTCAGGTCGAACAGCCCGGGCAGGCCGCCGGACACGCCGGCATTGGCGAACATCACATCGATCCCGCCCAGCATCTCGGCAGCCTCGATAGCCTTGTTGACGACCTCCGGCGTGGCCACGTCGCCGACGATGGCGACGCCGCGGCCGCCGGCGGCGGTGACCATATCCAGCGTCTCGTTGACCTTGTCCGAGACATCGGCCAGCACCACCGTCGCGCCCGCGGCGCTGAACAGCTTCGCCGCCGCCTGGCCGATGCCGCTGGCCGCGCCCGTGATGACCGCCGTCTTGCCTTCGAGGTTCGCCATGGCCGCTTCTTCCCCTGCGTTATGGATTCAAACGGCTGTTTGACACGCCGAGGGCCCGGCGCCTAGCCGCGCTTGTGCCTGCGGCTCCCCGGCTCTAGTTTCGCGACCTTTCCGGGGCGGCCCGCGTTAGGCGATTCATGGTCCATCACTATCTCGAATTCGAACGGCCCATCGCCGAGCTGGAGGGCAAGATCGAGGAGCTCTCGCGGCTTTCGGAGAGCGCCGGGCCCGGATCGTTCGACAGCGAGATCGACGCCCTCCGCTCGCGCCTGGCGCAGCTGCGGCGCGACGCCTACGCCGGCCTGAGCCCCTGGCAGAAGGCCCAGGTCGCCCGCCATCCGGAGCGGCCCCATTTCGTGAACTACCTCGAGGGCCTGATCGACGAGTTCGTCGAGCTGCGCGGCGACCGCAAGTTCGCCGACGACCAGGCGATCATGGGCGGCCTGGGCCGCTTCCGCGGCCTGCCGGTGATGGTGATCGGCCAGGAGAAGGGCCACGACACCACCACCCGCCTGAAGCACAATTTCGGCATGGCCAGGCCCGAGGGCTACCGCAAGGCCGTGCGGCTGATGGACATGGCCGAACAGTTCAACCTGCCGGTCCTGACCTTCGTCGACACCGCCGGCGCCTACCCGGGGCTCGGCGCCGAGGAGCGCGGCCAGGCCGAGGCGATCGCCCGCGGCACCGAGCGCTGCCTGACCCTTAAGACGCCGATGATCGCCACCATCACCGGCGAGGGCATGAGCGGCGGGGCCATCGGCATCGCCGCCGGCAACAAGGTGCTGATCCTCGAGCACGCCATCTATTCGGTGATTTCGCCGGAGGGCGCGGCCTCGATCCTGTGGCGCGACGGCGCGCGGGCGAAGGACGCCGCCGAACAGATGCACATCACCGCGCAGGACCTGATCAAGACCGGCGTCGTCGACCGCATCATCGAGGAACCGGCCGGCGGCGCCCATTCCGACCCCGATGCGGCCGTGAAGGCCGTGGGCGACGCCATCGAGGAGGAGCTTCGCGCCCTGTCGGAGATGACGGCCGACCAGCTCCTGAAGCAGCGCGCCGACCGCTACTACGCAATCGGCAGCAAGGGCCTGATCTGACAGCCCGGCGGCCGTCGGTCGCACCGCCCGATGTTAACGGTTGCATCAGCGACGCGCCGCTAGCCTGTGGTCCCGGGGCGGGAGCGAAGGCGTGCCGAGCAGCAGCGAACCTGGCGAACGGAAGGCGACGCCGTCCCTCAGCCCGACCATGGTCTTCAATCTGTCCAAGGCCGTGGCGATGGTCGTGGATGACGAGCCGTTCTCGCAACGGCTGACGTCCCAGACCCTGCTCGGGTTCGGAGTCAAGACGCGCTACGCCTGCGGCTCGGCCGACGAGGCGATGGCGATGCTCAAGAGCCATCCGGTCGACCTTCTGATCGTCGACGCCGAGATGCCCGGCAAGGACGGCTACGACCTCGTCCACTGGCTGCGCCGCTCGGGTCATGACAACGCCTGGATCCCGGTGCTGATGATCAGTGGCCACACGCCGGAGTCGAAGGTCGCCAAGGCCCGTGACTGCGGCGCCAACTTCATCGTCGCCCGCCCGCTCACCGCCGCGCTGCTGCTCGACCGCATCCTGTGGGTCGCCCGCGACATCCGCCCGATGCTCGAGGCCGGCGCCTACGCCGGTCCCGACCGCCGCTTCCGCGAACTGGGACCGCCGGAGGGCGTGGCCGAACGCCGCGCCGATCCGATGAGCCAGGGCCAGGTCAATCTCTCGGACGAAGGAAGGCTGCAGGCATGACCGCCGTCACCTGGATCATGCGGCGCTCGAAGCTGTCGCGGCTGGTCAACCAGCCCGGCGGCGTGACGGTCGCCGCCGCCCTCGCCGAGGCCGCCGAACAGACCCGGGAGTTCCGCGTCGAGGCCGAGCGGATAGTCCTCGCCGCCTTCGACGAGCTCGACGGCCTGCTCGCCGCGCCGCCCGCGCCGGCGGACGCGGAAGCCTGGCTGGACAAGGTCTACTTCCTCGCCACCCGGATGTCCGACACCGCCGGCCCGTTCGGGTTTGCGGACATGTGCGCCGCCGCGCTCAGCCTCTGTGAACTGGCGGATCGCCAGAAGCGCGCCGGAAGGCCTCATCTGCCTCCGCTCCGGGTGCATGCCGCCGCACTGCGCCTGCTGTTCTCGGCCGACCAGCCCGCGGAAGCGTCCAGGGCGGTTCTCGCGGGCCTCGCGCAGGTCGTCGACAAGGCCGCCCGCCCGGCCGGCTGACGCGCCTCCAGGCGCTATTGCCTGACGTGGGGTGACGTGTCTGAGTATCTTCCAAACAGACGTTTGGGAGAGAACCATGGCCATCAAGACCCGCTTCACCGAGCTCTTCGGGGTCGAACATCCGATCGCCCAGGGCGGCATGCAGTGGGTCGGCAAGGCCGAGCTGGTCAGCGCGGTCGCCAACGCGGGGGCGCTGGGCTTCATCACCGCCCTGACCCAGCCGACGCCGGAAGACCTCGCGAGGGAAATCCAGCGCACCAAGGACATGACCGACAAGCCGTTCGGGGTGAATCTGACCATCCTGCCGGCCATCAAGCCGCCGCCGTACGCCGAGTACCGCGCCGCGATCATCGAGGCCGGCATCAAGGTGGTCGAGACGGCCGGCTACAAGCCGCAGGAACACGTGGACGACTTCAAGGCCCACGGCGTCAAGGTCATCCACAAGTGCACTGCGGTCCGCCACGCCCTCTCGGCGGAGCGGATGGGCGTCGACGCCATCTCGATCGACGGCTTCGAGTGCGCCGGACACCCGGGCGAGGACGATATCCCTGGCCTGATCCTGATCGCGGCGGCCGCCGACAAGGTGAAGATCCCGATGCTGGCATCCGGCGGCATCGCGGATGCGCGCGGCCTGGTGGCGGCGCTGGCGCTTGGCGCCGACGGGGTCAACATGGGCACCCGCTTCTGCGTGACGAAGGAAGCGCCCATTCCGGACAGCTTCAAGGAGCAGATGGTCGCCAACGACGAGCGCCAGACCGACCTGATCTTCCGCACCCTGCACAACACGGCGCGCGTCATGCGCAACGAGGTCAGCCAGCAGGTGGTCGAGATCGAACGCCGGGGCGGCGCGAAGTTCGAGGACGTCCAGCACCTGGTGGCCGGCACCCGCGGCCGCGACGCCCTCGCCAACGGCGACACCAACGGCGGCATCTGGTCGGCCGGGATGGTCCAGGGCCTGATCCACGACATCCCGACGGTGAAGGAGCTGGTCGACCGCATGGTCAGCGAAGCCGAGCAGATCATCCGCGGACGGTTGGCGAGCTTCGTGGTCTGATCGGAAGGACGGACCCCGCAGAATGAAAACGCCCCGCCGGCGACGGCGGGGCGTTTGTCTGTTCGCGCCTGAGGGCGTTCAGGCTTCCTCGGTCTCCGCCGGCGCGCCTTCGCCGCCTTCGAAGCTGCGCGGAGCGCGGCGGCGACGGGGCTTTTTCGGCTCGGCCGCCGTGTCCTCGCGGGCCTCGGTCTGGGCCGGGCGGCCAAGGAAGGCCGGCAGCTCGCTGACGGCGCCGTCCTGGCCGCGCAGGCGCGGAGATTCTTCCGCCGGGGCCTCGGCCAGCGGCGCGGCCTGCGGCTCGATCACCGGCAGGGGATCGCGCGGCGATCCTTCGGCGGCGCGGTCCTGGCGGTCGCGGTCACGGTCGCGGCGGTCGTCGCGGTCCCGCCAGCGATCCCGGCGGCCGCCTTCGCGCTCGCCGCGTTCTTCGCGGGGACGATCGTCCCGCGGCCGGTCGTCACGATCGCGGTCCCGATCACGGTCCCGGGGGCGGTCGTCGCGGTCCCGGTCGCGCGGACGGTCGTCGCGGTCGCGACGGCCCTCGAAGCGGTCCCGGCGACCTTCCCGCTGGCCGTCGCGAGGCTCGCGCTGGCCCTCGTCGCCGTCGCCGCCCTCGGAGGCCTCGGCGACGTCCGGCGTCTCCGGCGCGGGTTCGGGCTCGGCCTCGAAGTCGATATCGAAGCCCGACGCGAACTGCTCGCGGCCGACGATGTCGGCGACCGGGCGATGCGGTTGCATGGCGCGCAGCGTGCGGAAGTAGTGTTCGGCGTGCTGCAGGTAGTTTTCGGCCAGCACGCGGTCGCCGGACGACGAGGCGTCCCGCGCCAGCTGCTGGTACTTCTCGAAGACGCTCTGCGCGGCGCCGCGAACCTTGACGCCCTCGGGGCCGTTGGAATCGAAGGCGCGGTTGGCGTTCTGCTGGGGCTTGTTGCCGCCGCCGCCGCGATTCCGGCCGCGCTGACGCTTCATACCCTTGAAATCTCTCATCTTACCCTTCGACCTGCACTGCGGCGGGTCCGTTCTGGACGGTACTCGCCGGCTGGTTCTGGAGACCTTTGCGGGCGCATTGGCCCGGTTTGTTGTTCTCGAAAGACGCTGTTCTGATGTTCCCGCCCGGCTTTCCAGCGCTGCGGGCCGGCCCCACGGGGCTCCGCGCGTCCGTCGTCGAGACTTTCGATCTACGGCGATCTGGTTGGGAACGAGTCGAGGTGTAACGCCTCAGGCCTATGTTTCCAAGGGGTTTTTCGCGCCTGCGACAACCCGGTCCCGCAGCGCAAGGTCCTTGATCGTCCGTACGCCGCTGGCGCCGGCGGCCCGGAACAGCGCCTCGACGGCGGCTGACTGGGTGTGTCCGATCTCGACCGCGAACATGCCGCCGGGCTTCAGGACCCGCAGGATTTCGGGCGCCAGCAGGCGATAGGGATCGAGGCCGTCCGGCCCGCCGTCCAGCGCCAGCCGGGGCTCATGGTCGCGCACCTCGGGATCCAGGGTCTCGATCTCGGCGGTGGCGATATAGGGCGGGTTGGAGACCACGAGATCGAAGCCCGCGTCGCCCAGTCCGGCCGTCCAGTCCCCGCGCAGCAGGGCGACGCGCGTGTTGAGGTCGAGGTTGGCGGCGTTCTCCCGCGCCACGGCGAGCGCCTCCTCCGAGATGTCGATCCCGAGGCCCCTGGCCGCCGGCCGTTCCGCCAGGATGGCCAGCAGAATGGCCCCTGAGCCGACGCCGAGGTCCAGCACATTGAAGGCCATGAACTCGGGAAACGCCTTCAGCGCCTCGTCGACGATCACCTCGGTGTCCGGTCGCGGGGTCAGGACGTCCCTGGTCACGCCCAGCATGATCTTCCAGAAGCCCTTGCGGCCCAGGATGTGGCTCACCGGCTCGCGGCGCAGGCGGCGCTCGATGTAGCCTTCGTAGGCCTGCATCTGCTCGCCGGTCAGCATGCGGTGCGGATCGGTGATGATCTCCACACGGCCGACGCCGGCAGCGGCCTCCAGCAGCAGGCGCGCGTCGATCACCGGCTGGTCTATCCCGGCCGCTTCGAGCCGGCGGCGTCCCTCCGTCCAGGCCTTCACCAGGGTGCTCATGCGGTCAGCTCCAGCCTGTCGCCCTCGTTCACGCGGCCCGCCTGCGTGGTCTGCACATAGATGCCGCACAGCGCGTGGCCGTAGTGGTCCTGCAGCGCCTTGACGACGTCGATGTCGCGCTCGGCGGTGGCCGGATCGACGTGGGTGGCGACACAGCGGACGATCGGCTTGAACACCGTCGTGGTCGCGCCGCCCACCGAAAGCGAGCGACCCTGCCACTCGTTCTCCACCCAGGGCTCCCAGCCCTCGACGTAGAGATTGGCGCGGAACCTCAGCGGATCGAGCGGCCGTCCGATGCGGCGCTCGAGGTCGCGGACGCTGGCCAGGTTGATGATCGAGACATGGCCCAGCGGGTGGTCCGTGAACCGCCACGGCCGCGGCGCGGCGATCACCTTCAGCGGCGCGGTCGCCTCCTCGCCCAGCAGCGCGGTCAGCCAGTCCGCGAACGCCTCGCGCCCGGCCTCGGCGGTGAGGTCAGCCTCGATGTCCGGCCGGCCGTCGGCCTTCGCGGACAGGAGGCCGGTCGCCTCGTCATATCGCGTCCGCGCCCTGGCCACCTCGGCGATCCGCGCCAGCACCGCGAACTTCATCTTGGAGACGAAGGCCGGCGCCGCGGCGTCGAAGCCGCTGGGCCCGACCTCGACGGCATACAGGCGGTCGCACGGAAAGCCCTCGCCGACGGCCAGGTCGGCGCTCGCCAGCCGCTCGGGCGTGAAGCCCTTCACGGGGTGGCGGTACAGACGTGTGACGCTCGCGGAGGCCATGCGCCGTCACTGCCCCACGGGCCGGCGCGCGGCAACCCCCGGAACGCGTGGGGCGCTCGCAGCATTCAAGGGCCATGGACGCGACGGCGGGCGAGCGGGTGAAGGCGGCTGTCGACTGGGGGCGGTCCCGTCCCTGGGGGCTGTTGCCGTGGATCGGCCTGGCGACGATGGTCGTCCTCTGGCCCGGCCGGACCCCGCCGCCGCCGGGCATGAGCGAAGCCCGCGTCATGTCCCCCGATGCCTTCGAGAACAGAGAGCCGGGGAGGGGCCGCAAGGCGCGCTTCCCCCATGCGATCCCCCCGATGGGCTGGCGCGACATCCTCTGGCGGACCTTCTGGGAGATCTCGCGCGACCGCCTGCCCAGCACGGCAGGCGGGGTGACCTTCTACATGCTGCTGGCCATCTTCCCGGCCATCGGCGCCTTCGTCTCGCTGTACGGGCTCGTGTCCGATGTCGGGGCGGTCCAGAAGCAGCTGCAGGAACTGGCCGGGGTGTTTCCGTCATCGGTGATCCAGATCGTCGGCGACCAGATGCTCCGCCTGGCGGGCCAGCACCCGGGCCGGCTGTCGGCGGCCTTCGTCGTCAGCCTGCTCGTCTCGATCTGGTCGGCCAACGCCGGGATGAAGGCGCTCTTCGAAGGGCTCAACGTCGCCTACGACGAGGTCGAGAAGCGCCCCTTCTTCCTGCGCACGGCGATCACCTACGCCTCGACCCTGGGCGCGCTGCTGTTTCTCGTCGTCATAACCGGCCTGCTGGTCGCGGCGCCCCCGGCCCTGCGCGCGCTCGGCATGGCCGGGCCGGACAGCTGGTGGGTCGCCCTGCGCTGGTGCGTGGTCGTGGCCGTCACCGGGACCGCGTTCAGCCTCGTCTATCGCTACGGCCCCAGCCGGGCCCGGGCGAAATGGCGCTGGGTGACCTGGGGCGCCGCGCTCGCCTCGATCGGCTGGCTGGGCGGCTCGCTGGCGTTTTCCTGGTACGTCAACAACGTCGCCCACTTCGACGCCACCTACGGTCCGCTGGGCGCCGTGGTCGGCTTCATGCTGTGGGTCTGGTTCTCCGTGATGGTCCTGCTCATCGGCGCTGAGTTCAACGCCGAGATCGAGCACCAGACCGCGATGGACTCCACCCGCGGACCGGACAAACCGATGGGCGCCCGCGGCGCCGCCATGGCCGACACGGTCGGGCGGCCGCTGCACCTGCGCGCCACGCTCAGGGCGGGCGCCGGCGCGGCGCGACGCCAGGCCGGCGGCCTGTGGTCCCGGGTCTCGCGGTCGTCGACGCGGAGTCGTGACTCAGCCGCCTCCTGAGGCGAGGGCGTGGAAGCGCGCGATGGCGCCGTAGACGCCCAGTCCGACGCCGCGGGCCGCCTTGTCGAAGTCGAGCGCGTTCTGGGCCAGGAAGATCATCACCGAGCCGTCGGTCGGATCGGCCTGCCACCAGCTTCCGTAGGCGCCCGGCCACGCCACCGTGCCCACCCCGCCCTTGCCGCGCTGGACGTCGGCGCGGTCAGGATCGGTGACGACCGCGACGCCCAGCCCGAAGCCCTGCCCTGAGAAGACCGGCAGTCCCAGCATGGTCGCGGCCGCCGTCTGCTCCGGCGTGAGGTGGTCGGCGGTCATTCTCCGGAGGGTGCCCACCTTCAGCAGCCGCACCCCGTCGACCGCCCCGTCGCCGACAAACATCCGCGCGAACCTCAGATAGTCGTCGACGGTCGACCACAGCCCGGCGCCGCCGGATTCGAAGGTCAGGGCGGCCGGCCGTTCGGCCAAGAAGGCCGGCCCCTCCGGCGGGTGAACCGGGCGGTGTTCGAGCCGGCCCTCGTCGTCGAAGCCGTACATCCGCGCCCGCCGGTCATGCTTCTCCGACGGCACGATGAAGCCGGTATCCACCATGCCCAGCGGCCGGAAGATCCGCTCCGCGAGCAGGTCGCCCAGGCTCCGGCCGGCGATCCGTGCGACGATCAGCCCGAGCAGCTCGCTCGAGAGCCCGTAGTGGAAGCCGGCCCCCGGCTGGTCGATCAACGGCAGGTCCGCCAGCGCGGCGATCCAGGCGTCCGGCGACAACGGGCTGTCGATGTCCATGCCGAGCGCCTCGGCGTAGGCGCCCGCGACGGGGCCGCTGTGAAAGCCTCCGATCGTGATGCCGGAGCGGTGGGTCAGCAGGTCCAGGAAGGTGATGGGCCGCTCCGCCGGCACGCTGTCGTCCAGCGACCCGTCGGGCGTCCGCAGCACGCGCATCCGCTCGAACTCCGGGGCCCATCGCGTGATCGGGTCCTCCAGCTCGAACCGCCCCTCGTTGTACAGCATCAGCGCCGCCGTGGCGGTGATCGGCTTGGTCATGGACGCAATGCGGAAGATCGTGTCCCGCGCCATGGGCAGGCCATTCTCGCGGTCACGAAGGCCCGCCGACCCGGCATGGACCAGGCCGTCGCGCCAGACCAGCGTGACCGCGCCCGCGATCTGGCCGTCCTCCACCCAGCGGGCCATCTCGGCGTCGATTTCGTCCATGACGTCCCCGGCGGCTGCGAGACTGGAGAGTAATCGCGATTCCGCCCCTTCGCCTCTGGCGCGGGCCTCAGCCCAGTTCGTCTTCCAGCGCGGCCAGGCGCGCCGCCTGGTCTTCGGCGATCAGCGGATCGATGACGTCGTCCAGCGCGCCGCCCTCCATCACCTTGTCGAGGTTGTAGAGGGTCAGGTTGATGCGGTGGTCGGTGACCCGCCCCTGCGGGAAGTTGTAGGTGCGGATGCGCTCTGACCGATCGCCGCTGCCGACCTGGCTCTTGCGCGCTTCCGACCGCGCGTCGTCGAGCGCCTGGCGCTGCATGTCGTAGAGACGGGCTTTCAGGTTGGCCATCGCCTTGCGGCGGTTCTCGTGCTGGCTCTTCTCCGAGCTCGTCACCACGATGCCGGTCGGCAGGTGGGTGATGCGCACCGCCGAGTCGGTCTTGTTGACGTGCTGGCCGCCGGCGCCGCTCGACCGGTAGGTGTCGATGCGGAGGTCCTGCTCCCGGATATCGATATCGACGTCCTCGGCCTCGGGCAGAACGGCCACCGTCGCGGCGGAGGTGTGGATCCGGCCCTGGGCCTCGGTCGCCGGCACCCGCTGCACCCGGTGCACGCCGCTCTCGAACTTCAGCCGGCCGAACACGCCATCGCCCGTGATCGAGGCGATGATTTCCTTGTAGCCGCCCATTTCGCCTTCGGAGACGCTGTCGACCTCGACCCGCCAGCCGCGGCCGGCGGCGTAGCGCTGGTACATGCGGAACAGGTCGCCGGCGAACAGGGCCGCCTCGTCGCCGCCGGTGCCGGCGCGCACTTCGAGGATGGCCGAGGCGTTCTCGTCCTTGTCTCGCGGCGCGAGGAGCAGGGCGACGGCGCGCTCCATCTCGGGCAGGCGCGCGTCGAGGCGCTCCAGTTCGTCCCGCGCCAGTTCGGAGATCTCGGGGTCCGGGTCGGCGGCCATCGCCTCCAGCTCCGGCCGCTCGGCCTGCGCCTTCTGCACCGCCATCACCGCCTCGGCGACGGGCTTCAGCTCGGCGTGCTCCTTGGAGAGCTTGACGATCTCGGCCCCGTCAGTGGCCGCGCCCATGCGCGCCTCGATCTCGCGGAAGCGGTCGAGCACCTGGTCGAGACGGGCCTGGGGAAGTCGCAAGGGAGAAGTCCGGGCTGTTGCGGGCGGGCGGTCTCTCTAGCGCCCCGGGCGCGCGCCGTCACGTCCCGCCGCCATCCCGTCATCGCCCGACGCGTTCGGGCCGCCGTCGACCGCGCATACAGGAAGGGCGCGGATCGCTCCGCGCCCTCCCGTCCAGGTCATCAGGCCAACGCGGCCGGTATCAACCCGCCCGCGGCCGCAGGGTCGGGCCGCCGGCCTTGAAGTCGGCCTTGGCCAGCTTCTTGCCGGCCTCGGTCGTTCCGTCGGCGGCAGGGACCGCCGGAGCGCCCACGGCCGCGCGGCGCGGGGCGAGCAGGGCGTCGAGGCGCGCCTTGGCGGCCTTGAAGGCGGCCACGTCGCGCGGGTCCTGGCTGACGCCGACCGCGATCTTGGCGCCCATCGGGTTCACCCGGACGCCCCGACGCCAGATCTCGTAATGCAGGTGCGGCCCGGTGGAGGCGCCGGTCGAGCCGACGTAGCCGATGACCTGGCCCTGGCTGACGCGCTGGCCGGCCTTCAGGCCCTTGGCGTAGCGCGACAGGTGGGCGTAGCCGGTCTCCCAGCCGTCGGCGTGGCGGACGCGGATCCAGTTGCCGTAGCCGCCCCAGCGGCGGGCCTCGACGACGACGCCGTCGCCGGCCGCGAGGATCGGCGTGCCGGTGCCGGCCCCGAAGTCGATCCCCTGGTGCATCTTGGTGTAGCCGAGGATCGGATGACGGCGGACGCCGAAGCGGCTGGTGATGCGGGCGCCGTCGACCGGCGTGCGCAGCAGCATGCTCTTCACCGTCTTGCCGACGCTGTCGAGGAAGGTCTTCTTCCCCTGGGCGTTGGTGAAGCCGTAGAAGCGCTGGCCCTTGATCTCGGCGTACTGCAGGCCGCTGGCCTCGATGGTGCGGCCGCTCTCGGTGATCTTGCGGTCGAAGACCAGACAGAACGGATCGCCGGCCTTAATATCGCGCGAGAAGTCGATCTTGTGCGCGAACAGCTTGGAGGCCTCGGCCACGATCGCCGAGTTGGCGCCGACGGCCGCGGCGCTTTCGTGGAACGAGCCGTCCATCTTGCCGCAGGCGACCGTGGTCTCGGCGCGGACCTTCTCTTCCAGTTCGCGCAGGCGCAGGGCGCCGTCGAAGGTCCGCGACACGGTGATCGTCTTGGCCGCGTCGGTGCGCATCGACAGACCGATCAGGCGGGCAGGGCCGCTGCGGTCGAGCGGACGCGCTACGGAGGCGACGAAGTCCATGCCGGCCTTGATGTTGACGGTGTCCATGGCCTGGCTCAGCACGCCGACCACGTTGCGGGCCTCGCTCTCGGCGACGCCGCTGCGGGCGACGGCGGCCGCCAGGGTCTCGCCCGGGCGGACCTCGACCTCGACGTTCTGGCCATGCCCGAAGCCAGGCTGGGCCTCGGCCTTGGCGAAGGCGACGTGCTGCAGGGCGGCCATCGCCGCCGGATCGAGCGTCTGGCTCGCGGCGATCTCCGGACCGGCCGTCAGTTTCCAGCACAGGCCGAGGGTGGCGAAACCCGCGACGGCCACCAGGATCTTCGGCGCGAAGCGAAGCGTCGGGCGCCTGGGATCAAACTCCTGCATCGGTCCCCCGTCGTTGACGATGCCGCAAGCGTCAGAATGACACGGCTGGGTCGCCCCCCAGCAACTGTCGGGCCGGTTCATGCCGGACCCGGTGCATCAAGCGCAAGCAATATTCGGTGCTTCGGCCGATTTGTCACGCCGGCTCACCCCTTGGGGGCATTCCCGGGCAGGACTCGCTCGCCGTCCTCCTTCACGAACTCGGCCGGCGGGTTGTCGAGGATGTCGAACACCTTTTCCGACGGGCGCGCCAGCACCGCGCCCTGCGGGCTCACCACGATCGGCCGCTCGACCAGGACCGGATGGGCGACCATGGCGTCGAGGATGGCGTCGTCGCCGGCCGCCGGATCAGTCAGGCCCAGCTCGGCCGCCGGCGTGCCCTTCACGCGCAGGATGTCGCGCGGGGCCTTGCCCAGCCTGCCGAGCAGGTCGTGCAGCTGGTCCCGGGTCCAGCCCGTCTTCAGGTATTCGACGACGGTCGGTTCGACGCCGCTGGCGCGGATGGCGGCCAGGGTGTTGCGCGAGGTCCCGCAGGCGGGATTGTGGAAAATGGTCACGGTCATGGCCGGCCTTTTCCTGCAACACCGCGCCGGAGGCAACCGTCAGGGCAGGGTCGCCGAGCCCATCGTCACTGTGGAGTCTGAGACGTCCCAGGCCATCACGTTCGCCGGTCGGGCGGGCAGGAGCCTGGCCCCCGGCCGCCAGCCCTCGGCGACGATGGCCCAGGCGACCTCGACCGGGCCGGCGGCCCTGACTACCAGCCGGAACGGGCCCGGATCGCCCTGCCAGCGCACGCGGGTCCAGCCTCGGGCGGGCGCGCCACCCTGCGCCCCGCCAGGAGCGTCGCGACCGTTGACGCTCACGCCGGTCACCGCGCCCCGCACGTCGATCATGACCAGGCGCCCGTTCGCGACGCCTTCGACGAGCACCGAACCATCCGCGGCGCGGGTGGCGTTCAGCGGTGCGGCGATCGCCGCCGGCGCCGCTGCGGCGCGCCAGACCGGCGCTCTGGCCAGTGGCCGCAACTCGGCCTGTTCGGCCTTGCCGCCCTCGAGCTCGATCGCCTTGCGGGACCAGGCGTCCAGCGCTTCGGTGTTGGCCACGCGCCAGCTCCGGCCGGTCGATTCGTCGGAGACGTGGAAGACGCTGGTCGCCTGCGGATGTCGCGGGCTCCACGGCTCGCCGAACCGCACCAGGCCGACCATCGCCGCCCCGACCGCCAGCACGGCGAGCGCCGGGAGCAGCGCGCCGCGGCCGTCCCGCGCGGCGAGGGGCCAGAAGGGCAGGGCGGCGAGGAAAACCAGCAAGCCCAGCGCCGCCGGCAGGTCCAGGCCCTGGGCCACCCCATGGAAGTAGACCGCCAGCCATCCGCCGGTCAGCGCCGCGATCACCGCCAGGGCGGACAGCCGCTTGAGGTCGGTTCGCAGGCCGAAGTCCGTCGCCAGGGCGGCCAGCGCCGCCATCGCCAGCGGCCAGGCGACGATCAGCGCCACGGTCGGGGCCAGCACCTGCAGCGCCAGCGCCGCCAGAACCCCGACCGCCAGCGCCCCAGGCCAGGCCTGCTCGATCCTCACCGGCTTGCCGAACACCGCCCCGGCCAGGGCCATCGACGCCAGGGCCAGCACGCCTCCCACGACGTCCCAGCCGCCGGACAGCTGGCAAAGAAGGCCACCGATCAGGGCAGACACGACCGGCGGCCAGCGCCGCTCGCCACGGCCGAGCATCGCCGGGATCAGCAGCAGCATGCCGACCGCGATCACGGCCAGGGTCGCTTCCCAGAGCGCCCACTGCGCCAGAAGGGGGCGCTGGCCCATGTAGCCGAAGTCGACGCCGGTGACGCGCCGCGCGGTGTGAAGCGCGAGGGCGGAGCCGGTCAGGACCAGCGCCGCGGCGCCGGCGCCCCGCGCCAGGCCGCGCCAGGCGATCTTTCCGCCGTCCAGGGTCCGCCGAAGGGCGAAGGCCAGCGCGACGACGATGGCGGCCAGCAATCCCCAGCCCGCCCACGCCGGATAGTGCAGCACATGGTCCCCGAAAGTCTGGCTGTAGACCGCGTCTGGAGCCTTGCCCGGCAGGGCCGGGGCGAAGGCCAGCGCGCCGGCCGCGGCCAGCGTCTGGTCGCCGATATGCTGCACCGAGCCCTTGTCGAGGTTGGCGACGGTCGCCGTCGGCGAATGGTAGTCGAACTGCAGTCCGATGAAGGCGAAGTTCAGGCCTGACAGTCCCGCCGCCTTGGATACCGAGAAGTCGGTGTCGTTGGGCATGTTCTCGTACAGGAACACCGCCAGCGAGTTGCTGATCGGCGCGCTGGCGGTCCGGGCGAAGGCGGCCACGATGGCGCCGTTGTCGGGACCGGTCTGGAACATGTTGGCCCGGCCGCCGTTGCCCCGCGCTTCGAGATTGACGACCAGGCCGATCCGCTCGCGCAGGGGGTCCTCGGCGAAGAACGCCCTCGCGCCGAGCAGGCCGGCCTCCTCGCCGTCGGTGATCAGCACGACGACATCCCGCGCCGGCGTTCCGCGCGCCTTCAGCGCCCGGACGACTTCCAGGATACCGGCCGTCCCGGTCGCGTCGTCGGCCGCCCCCGGGGAGCCGGGCACGCTGTCGTAGTGGGCCATCAGCAGCAGGGCGGGGGCGGTGCGGTCCTTGCCGGGCAGCACGCCGACGAGGTTCTCGACCGCGCCGCCGAAGACGAAGGCGTCTCCGCCGAGGCCGCGCCGTTCAAGAGCGGTCGAGGCCTGGATCCGGGGCGACAGGCCGAGCGCCGCCATGCGCGCCTTCAGGTAGTCGCGGACACGGTCGTGGTCGGCCGAGCCGACGGGATGGGGGCGCTGGGCGATGACCTCGATGTCGACCAGGGCCCGGGCGGCGGAGAAGGCCTCGGCCGGAGCGTCCGCGGGGGCCGGAGGCGGCGTCCGCGTCCCGAGCCACCCGAGCAGCAGGGCTCCCGCCAGCGCCGCGGCCAGCGCGATAGGGCGCATCATCTCGTTTCCCCCGTCGTTCGGCGGGAGGATGCACGCTCCGGCGACGGCTGCAACGGGAACCGCCCTCGCCGATCACGGTTCTTTGTCGCGGGACATAGGCCGCCGGTGCTAGCTTCAGCGCCGCGCGGGGAATGCTGAAGGGGAGTTCTCGATGAAGAAGTTCGTACTCGTGGGCCTCGCCGCCGCCGCGGCCAGCGCGGTGCTGGGCATGGCCGCCTGGGCGCAGTCCTCGCTTCCGCTGCCGCCCGGCAGCTGGCGCGACAGTTGCGGCGACGCCCGGGCCTACTACCAGAACGGCGCGCGCATACTGTCCGCCCGTTGCACCAAACGCGGCGGCGGCACGGAGTATTCGACCCTGCGCTATGACCAGTGCCGCGGCGACATCGCCAACAGCAACGGCCGCCTGGTCTGCGGCAATCCCGGCCCGATCCCGCCGGTCGCCGTGCCGGAAGGCAGCTACCGGCAGTCGTGCCGCAACGCCTATGTCCGGAACGGGCAGCTGTATGCGGAGTGCCGCGATCGCCGTGGTAACTGGCAGCGGACCTCGATCGACCTGGCCTCATGCCGGGGTCGCGACATCGCCAACATCGACGGCCGGCTGACCTGCACGGGTGGCGGCGGCGGGGGCGGCGGCCAGATTCCGCAGGGCAGCTACCGCGCCTCCTGCTCAAACGCCTGGATGTCCGGTTTCACCCTGAACGCCCTGTGCCGCGACCGGCGCGGCGCCATGGTCCGAACTTCGATCGACATCCGCAACTGCAACGGCCGCGACATCGCCAACGTCGATGGCCGGCTGACCTGCTCGGGCGGCGGCGGGGGCGGCGGCTACGGCTCTATCACCCTCTGCACCCAGCCGAACTACGGCGGCCGCTGCGCCACCATCACGCGCGACGCCCGCGGCCTGGGCCCGTGGGAGATGGCCAACAAGGCGGAATCGGCCCGCGTCCGGGGCCGTTGGCTGGTCTGCAGCGAGCAGGACTACCGCGGCCGCTGCGTGACGCTGGATCGCGACGAGCGCAACCTGAACCGGCTCGGCTTCGGCCGCCGGATCTCGTCGGTGCGCCAGACCCGCTAGATGAGGGTCTGAAAGCAGAAACGCCCGCCGGTCTCCCGGCGGGCGTTTCCATGTCCGGAGGAGGGCTCCGGCGCGTGGATCAGGCGGCGCTGACGCCTTCCTGCGGATCGCGCAGCACGTAGCCGCGACCCCAGACCGTCTCGATGTAGTGGTTGCCGCCCGAGGCCGTCGCCAGCTTCTTGCGCAGCTTGCAGATGAAGACGTCGATGATCTTCAGTTCGGGCTCGTCCATGCCGCCGTACAGGTGGTTCAGGAACATTTCCTTGGTCAGGGTCGTGCCCTTCCGGAGCGAGAGGAGTTCCAGCATCTGGTACTCCTTGCCGGTCAGGTGGACCCGCATGCCGTTCACCTCGACCGTCTTGGCGTCGAGATTGACCGCGATCTCGCCGGTCTGGATCACCGCCTGGGCGTGGCCCTTCGAGCGGCGCACCACGGCGTGGATGCGGGCGACCATTTCGTCCTTGTGGAACGGCTTGGTCATGTAGTCGTCGGCGCCGCCGCCCAGGGTCTTCACCTTGGTGTCGATCTCGGCCGTGCCGGACAGGATCATGATCGGGGTGTTGACCTTGCCGTTGCGCAGCGTGCGCAGCACGTCCATGCCGCTCATGTCGGGCAGGTTGAGGTCCAGCAGGATCAGGTCGTAGTCGTAGATCTTCCCCAGATCCACGCCCTCTTCGCCCAGGTCCGTCGTATAGACGTTGAAGCCTTCGGACTTCAGCATCAGCTCGATCGTCTGAGCGGTGGCGCTGTCATCCTCGATCAACAGTACGCGCATCGATCCCCTCCCCGCGGCCCTCCCGCGGCAACAGATTGTGTGAAGGCGGAATCCGCCTCCGGCGCTCACCGGCCACACTGCCGATGGGCTGCTTTAAGACTGGTTAATGGTGAACGGCCCGTTGGAAAGAATCGTTAAGCCGATTTGCGAATCGCGGGCAAGCGCGCGTTTCGCGGCCGCGAGTCGCGGCGCCGATGACTCTTTCGTGATCGACGAATCCCGAGGGATTCGAGGGGGATTCGCCAATCCTTTGCTGTAGTGGGTGCGGCAGGTCCGGGGCGGGGGCGGGCAGGGCATCGCAGGCTGTCGTTTCCCGTCGGCGGCGCGACCAGCGCCCCAGCGAATTCCGCGTCGCGCGGCGCGCCGCCACATTCCGGGTAACTGCCCGTTTTTCGCCGAACAGCGTTACGGTTAACCTTCGCCCCGACGAGTTCAGTCGCGTCGCAGTGCCGCGTCCAACAATCCGAACAGTCCAGAAACATGATGGCGGTCCCGGCGGTCTGACCGGAAACCGGCGAGGTCGCGGCCGCCCGGGGGATGACATGAAAAAGCTTTGCTTCGCCGCTGCCGCAGCGGCCTGCTTCCTTGCGCCCGGTCTGGCGCTTGCCGGCGAACCGGGCGTCTCCGGCCAGATCCAGGTCGCCGCGAGCGGCAATGACAATATCTTCGCCTCGAATGGCGGCGAGGTCAGCGACACCGTCTATGAACTGAGCGGCGGCGTGACCCTCAAGGGCGAGTCCGAAGCCGGCTTCATCAAGGCCTTCGGGACCTTCGATCTCGAGCACTACAATGACGTGGACGACGAGAACGCCGAGGACTTCAGCCTGGGGCTGAAGGCCGGGACCAACTTCGCCGGCGGAAAGCTGACGGCGGGCGCCAGTCACGCCCTGAACACCGAGGCGCGCACCGACCGGATGGCGCGCCGCGACACGCGCGAACGCACGGAATTCACCGTCGACTCCGCCGACGTCGGTTTCTCGGTCGGCCTCGGCGGCTCGGTCAGGCTTTCCGGCTCCGCCGACATCTCCGCCTTTGACTACGAGGACGGCGTCACGCGGATCGGCGGCTTCGCGGTCGACCAGGACCGGCGCGACCGCACCGTGACGTCGCAGTCGCTGCGGCTCGACTGGTCGATGCAGGACGGCGTGAGGATGTTCGTGGCGGTCGGCCACGGCGACACCGACTATGACCTCCGGCCGCCGGCCTCGCCTCACAATCGCGACAGCAGCGGCGTCTCGGTCACCGCCGGCCTGTCCTTCGAGATCGACTCGACGCTTTCCGGCGAGATCGGCGCCGGCTGGTCCGGCCGCAGCTTCGACCAGGCGGGCTTCGATGACGCCTCCACCTTCGTCGTCGACGCCGACCTGACGTGGACGCCGGACAAGGAGACCACGGTCACCTTCGCCGCCTCGCGGTCGTTCGAGGAAACGACGGTGCTCGGATCACCGATCTATGTCGCGACCGTCGTCGGGGTGACGCTGAACCGGTCGCTGACGGAGCGGCTCGACCTCAGCCTGTCGCTGAGCCACGAGTGGGACGACCACGAACAGGTCGACCGCGAGGACACCGCCACGACCTTCGACATCGGGCTGACGGCCGGTCTGACCGAGCATGTCGCCGCCGGCGTCAACTACAGCTACGCCTCCGAGGACTCCGACGGCCTGTTCGCCAGCCCCGGCTACGACGTCGGCGTGGTGTCGGGCTTCCTGAAGCTGACGTTCTGACGGCGCGGGCCGGCCGCTCAGTGCGCGGCCGGCTCGTATCTTGTGCTGGGGGGAATCCGGTCCAGATCGAGGCCCGCCGCCTGGACGGCGGGGGCAAACTGCAGGAATCGCTGCACGGCCACCTGTCCGGCCCGCAGGATCTCAGGCGTCTGCACGAAGGCCATGCTGGCGAGGTGCCCGCCGTCCGCCTGTTCGCACCGACCGAGTGCGCGCTGCCGGATCAGGCGGCGGCGCACGGTTTCGTGGACCAGCCCGGTCCGCCGCGCGACGGCGCCGATCGACACGGCGCGCCGCAGATTGTCGGGCGGCGGCGTATCCGAACGCCCGTAGAGTCCCGCCAACTCGGTGTTGTAGGTGATCGGCGCGGCGTTGAGCGTCATCAGGGCGGTATAGATGTAGGCGTCGAGGATGGACTCGTGAGGGAAGGCGCAGCCCTCGATGACGCGCAGGATCAGACCGTCTACCAGATGGGATATCTGGCGCGGACTATGGTCATCGAGGAAGGCCGCGCGCCGCACCGGCCGCGGCATCGCGAGGCCGAGGCCCATCAGGTCCGCGAACAGCTTTTGCAGCGAGACGAGGCGCGCGCCGTCACGGCCCGTCAGGTCCCCCCCGCCGCTTCCTGATGGCGCGGTGAGCACCCGGAACTCGCCGTCGCGCGTCACGAGGCCGTCGATCTCGAGCTGACGGACATGGCGTCGCGTGGTCTCGTAGGGGAGCCGCAGCGACTGGGCCACGGCCCGCACGCTGATCGCCTTCGCCCGGTCTCCGCTGCTGGCCTGGCCGATCGCCAGGTAGATCAACGCACGGTAGAAGTTGTGATCCAGGCGGACCGTAAGGTCCCTCAGCTCATCGATGAGGAATTCGCTGATGCACCTGAAGATGAGTCTATTGGGGCGATCCTCGGCCCCGGCCGGCAGTACTGCCACGGCGCCCTCCCCGCGGGTTCCCGAAAAGTAATCATCGCTCGCGCGGGCGCGCCTGTGCAAGGGGCGCCTTGTCGCAGCGTCAGTCGATGCGGACGGCCTTCTCGATGAATCCGCCGCCGAGTACCCGCGAGGGGTCTTCCGGCGCGTAGAGGACGCACGCCTGCCCTGGCGCCACGCCTTCTTCCGGTGTGTCGAGCGCGACGGCCAGCGCGTCGTCGATGAAGGCCAGCCGCCCGGCCACCGGCTCGCGCGTCGAGCGCACGCGGGCAAGGACGGCGCGGCCGCCCGCCGCCGCCTCGGCGATCGTCGCCTCGTCGCCCAGCCAGTTGTCTTCCTTCAGGGTCAGGGCGCGGGTCAGCAGCGCCTCGCGCGGGCCGACGACCACCTGCCGCCGGTCCGCGTCGATCCGCGTCACGAACAGCGGCTCGCCGGTGCCGCCGCCGACGTTGAGGCCGCGCCGCTGGCCGATGGTGTAGCGGGTGACGCCTTCGTGGCGGCCCAGCACGCGGCCGTCGAGGTGCACGATGTCGCCCGGTTCCGCGCCCTGCGGGCGAAGCCGGTCGATGACCGTGTGGTACTTGCCCTCCGGCACGAAGCAGATGTCCTGGCTGTCCGGCTTGTCGGCCACCGAAAGGCCGATGTCGGACGCCACGCCGCGCACGGCCGGCTTGGGCAGGCCGCCGAGCGGAAAGCGCAGGTAGTCGAGCTGCTCGCGCGTGGTCGCGAACAGGAAGTAGCTCTGGTCCCGGTTGGCGTCCGCGGCGCGGTGCAGCTGCGGCCCGTTCGGTCCATCCTCGCGCCGTACATAGTGGCCGGTGGCCATGGCGGCTGCGCCCAGGTCGCGCGCGACGTCGAGAAGGTCGCGGAACTTCACAGTCTGATTGCAGCGCACGCAGGGGATCGGCGTCTCGCCGCGCAGGTAGGCGTCGGCGAAGTCCTCAATGACCTGCTGCTTGAAGCGGCTTTCATAGTCGAGGACGTAGTGGGGGATGCTGATGGCCTCGGCCGCCTGACGGGCGTCGAGGATGTCCTGGCCGGCGCAGCAGGCGCCCTTCTTCTGGATCGCTGCGCCGTGGTCGTACAGCTGCAGCGTGACCCCGACCACGTCATAGCCGGCCTTGGCCAGCAGGGCGGCGGTGACGGTGGAGTCCACGCCGCCCGACATGGCCGCGACCACGCGGGTCCCCGTCGGCAGACCGACGGCGGCCCGCACGACGTCGTCGGCGATGTCCAGCGTGGAGGGCAGGGCGTTCATGCGGCGCGATATAGAGCCTCGACGCCGGAATTGCGACTGTTCAGGCCGCGGTCCGGTAGGCGACGAGACGGATGGCCAGAAAGCTCGCCGCCCCCACGGCGGCCGGGATCAGGAGGGTCAGGACGGTCTCGACCGGCGACGGAGCGTTCCCGGCAAGCGTCGGGCCCGCAAGCGGCAGCAGTCCGACCAGGCCCCCGATCGCCGCCCCGCAGATCAGGAAGGCGCCGGCCCCCGCCCTGGTCCGGTGGAGCACAAACCAGGTCGGCGACACCAGAACGACCATGATGCCGAGGTTCAGCGGCAGCCCGATCACGGCCGCATAGATGAGCGCCTTGACGACCTGGTCAAACGGTCCCTCACCCGGATGCGGGGCGATCGCGCCGAACAGGAGGCCGACGGTCACCGCGATCAGCAGCGGCGGCAGCAGCCATCCGGTCAGGAAGCCCCCCAGGACGCGCAGGACGCTGGTCTTCATGCCGCGGGTCTCCCGATCCATCGCCGGAGGCGAAGCTACCCGCTTTGCCCTCCGGGGCCACCCCGTTTGGGGGCGGTCCTACTTCAGCAGGCCCAGCAGCGAGCTCTGGCTCAGCATGTTGAACACCTGGGCCGACGCCTGAACGGCGACCTGGGCCTGCTCCAGCCGGGTGATCGCCAGCGGCATGTCGGCGTCGGTGATCGAGCCGACCATGCCCTCCAGCATCGTCTTGCGGTCTTCCTGATTGCTCAGGATCTTGTCGACGCGGTTCTGGATAAGGCCGTTGCGGGCGGCGTAGTCGGTGGCTGTCGACCGGGCGGTGTCGAAGTCGTCGAGCATCCCCTGCAGGAAGGTCTCCTGGGCCGGGGTCAGCTTGCCGGTGAAGTCGCCATTGGCCTCGACCCAGGCCTGCATCTGCTGGAAGGCGCTGAACACGCTGGTCCCGATGTCCGAGGCCAGGAAGCCAGTCTCGATGGTGGTCGACTCGTCGAGCTGGCTGACCGGCGTCAGGCCGTCGTTCTGGAACATCGCGGCCACTGGCGGGCCGGCGGTCAGGTCGGTGATCTTGGTCGCCGTGGTGGCCGGCGTGTCGACCTGCCCGCCGGAGAACAGGTAGCGGCCGCCGTACTTCGCGTTAAGCGAATCGGCAGCCGAGGAGAACCAGGCCGAGATCTCGCCCATCAGCGCCTCGCCCCGGCCGCTGGCCAGCGCCTCGGCGATGGCCTGGCGCGCGCTCTGCGCGGAATCGGCGATCTGGGTCAGGGCCAGGTTCTGGGCTTCCAGCCGGCTGGTCAGCACGTCGCCCTGGGCGAGATAGCCCTCGACCTTGGCCTGGATGCTGCGCGTCGCCAGCAGCGTCTCCGCCTGGCGGGCGTAGCCCTTGAGGTCGGAGGCGTTCTTCTGGCTCGACACCTGCGCGTTGGCGTCCTGCTGGCGGACCTGCGCCTGCATCAGGTTGGCGAGAACCGTGGAATAGCTGTTGGCGGTCGCGACGCGGTTCATGGCTTAGCCCACCATCTGCAGCAGGACGTCGTAGAGGTCCTTGCCGGCCTGGACGAGCCGTGCCGAGGCGCTGAACGCCTGCTGGTAGGTCGTCATGCTGATCAGTTCCTGGTCGAGGTTCACGCCTTCGGCCGAGCTGCGCCGGGTGTCGGCCTCCGCGGCGACCGACTCGGCGATCTGCTGGCGCGAGGCGGCGCTGTCGGCCTTGCGGGCGATCGAGCCGGCGAACTCCGCCCCGTAGCGCGTGACGCTCATCGAGCCGCCCGCCGCGCCGCCGACGGCGTCGAACCGGGCGGTGACGTCGCCCGCCTTCGCCAGCAACTGCGCGCCGCGGCCGTCGCCTACGGCGAGCGCCGCCCGGCCCGCCGCCGCCTGGGCGAGGTCGAGCGTCGCCAGCGCCAGCTTCATCGGATTGGCGGCGATGTCCTTGCGCACCTCGAACGTGCTCACCCGCGCGGCCCGCTGGCTCTCGCCGATTCCGAACAGCTCCGAGACGGAGGGACCCCCGGCCCCGCGCGAGGTGTTGTCGTTGACGACCGACACGCCGGCGCCGGAGACGCCGCCGAAGCTCAGCGCCCCGTCCGCGTCGAGCGAGAACTGGCCATAGAGCCCCACCCCGCCGACGTTGGCGTTCAGGGCGTTCAGCAGGTCCTGCATCGTGCCGCCCGCCGGGACCGCAACCGTCACGTCGCGCAGGCGGGCGCCGTCCTTGTCCGCGACGCGAAGGGTGAGGGTGTCGCCGGCCGTGAAGCCGTGCGGGTCGGTCGGGGTCAGGCCGGTCTCGTAGTAGGGATAGCCGCTCGAGGCGACGAGGTCGTTGAGCCCGAAGAAGTGCGAAAAGCCCTTGCCGGCCCGGCTCGACGGCGTCGTCGCGTCATCGCTGATCGCCACCCCGCCCGTCGCCGCCGTCGCCTGGATCGACAGGGCGCCGCCTGAGAAACTCGCCGTTCCCTGGCCGCCGAGCTGGCCGTTCAGGGTCGCCATGAAGCTGGCCGGGGTGAAGCCCGTGGTGGTCGCGCCGCCGTCGATGCTCATCGTCCCGGCGTCGAAGTCGATGTCGACCTGGCGCGTGATCATCCCGGCGGAGTCGACGATGGCCACGGTCGTGCGGCCGCTGAAGCCCCCGATCGCCGTCGACAGGTCCATTCCCGTGTCCCGTCCGGTCAGCCGGTTCGGGGCAGGCACGGCTGAGGCAGCATTGTGGGCCCGGTTCAGTTCGTCGACCGCGCGGGTGACGAACTCCGAAAGCTGGTCGCCCAGGGCCGGCAGTTCCTTGTCGCGCAGGTCGAGCAACCCTCGGATCTCGCCGGTGGTGATGCGGGCGCGCAGCGACGGCTCGCCGTTGGCGCCGGGCAGGGAGACGGTGATCTCGCCGGAGGCGCCCTCCGTGCGCACGTACTTCAGCTCCGCCGCCCCGCCCTGGCCGGCCAGGGCGTTGCCGTCAGAGGCGCGGATGACGAAGCCGCCGTTGGCCCGGGGCGTCACGCTGACGTCGATCAGCTTCGACAGTTCGTCGATCAGTCCGCTCTGGATGTTCTCGGAGCCGGTGGCGTCGTTGCCCTGGATCATCGCCCGGCTGATGTCGCCGTTGAGGCTGTCGATCTGCTTGAGCAGCTGGTTCACACGGTCGATCGCCGCGCCGATCTTTCTGTCGGCCTCGGTCTGCATGGCCTTGAGCGAGGTCGAGATCCGCGTCGCCTCGGTCAGGAAGTCGGTGACGCCGTCGATCGCCTGGCTGCGGCGGATGCTCGAGGCGGCGTCCGACGAGGCGGCGGTGAAGGCGCCGTAGATCTCGTCGAGGCGCGTGAAGAAGGAGCTGTCCGCGCCGGGGTCGCCGAACAGCGCCTGGGCCCGGTCCAGCGCCTCGGAGATCACCCCCGACTCGGCGGACGAGGCGCGGGCCGTCAGGGCGGCGCGCTGCAGGAACTGATCGGCCGCCCGGCGCACGGCGGTGACGTCGACGCCGACGCCCATGCCGGCCGACACCATCGGCGCCTGCTCGACGACCTTCCGGACGTAGCCGGGGGTGTTGATGTTGGCGATGTTGTCCGAGACCGTCCGCAGGCCGGTCTGCGCGGCCATCAGGCCGCTGTTGGCGGACGACAGGATCGCGGAAAGGCTCATGCGTCGCGCGCTCCCAGCCCGGCAAAGCCTGACGCGCGCTCCGGCGGATTTTGCCGGGCCGTATCGATCGCGTGCCTACGCGTGAGGGCTAAGCTGTTGAAAACCATGGACTTCGATTCCGCGGGCCGACGGGCCCGCTGACCGACAGCGCAAGAGCGGCGCCAGACGCGTCGGGCGGCAGTTCGCGCCCCCTCCGGATGCGCGGGCCCGGCAAAAAGCGCACTGGACCCATGGCGGCGGCAGCGTGGCTTGCGTCCAGAAAGTCGTGGGAATCGAAAGGCTTGGGACGTCCAGGCGTAGTTGGCCCGGCCGTTGCTTCGAGGCTGTCGAATGATCCGGGCGCAGCAGGCGCCGACCCGTCCAGACCCCTTGAGGGCGTTTCAGCCTGCCATGACCGCGTTCGCGTCCGACATTCTCGCAGCCCTCACCGGCCCCGGCGGCAAGCCGGGCGCCGGCTCGTCCGGGGCGTCGGGCGGGTCGGGCGTGGCGGGCGCGTTCGAGGCGTTGCTGGCGGGCTTGGTCGCG
>CALKHU010000106.1 GCA_937991555.1 uncultured Caulobacter sp. | reverse complement strand
CGACATCGACGAACGCAGCCTGGCCATGCTCGGGCCCTGGCCCTGGCCCCGGCCGCCGCGCTCGCGGCCGCCCTGGTCCTCGCGCGAGCCGCCGGAGCGGTCGCCGCGTTCACCGCGGCCCTCGCGGGGCAAGTCAGCCTGGGCCTGGCCCCGGCCGCCGCCATACGGCTGGGCGACGGCGGCCGTGCTGGCCAGCAGCGTCAGCACCATCGCCGTGGTGATCGTCTTCTTCATCCCTGTTCTCCATGGCCGCCCGAGAGCGGACCCGACTTGGTCCCTTGTCCCACGGATGCGACCCGGAACCTGAACCGCGCTTGAACGGGCGGCGCGGGTGCGCCAGCCTGTCGCCATGACCGCGACCCCCATGGACATCATCGGCTTCTGGCAAGCCGCGGGCCACGCGAAGTGGTTCGGCAAGGACGCCCGCTTCGACGAGGCGATACGGCTGAAGTTCGAGCCCGTGCACTTCCGCGCCGCACGGGGCGAATACGACGGCTGGATGGCCTCGGCCGACGGCTGCCTGGCCCTGCTGATCCTGCTGGACCAGTTCCCGCGCAACCTGTTCCGCAACTCGGCCCACGCCTACGCCACAGACGGCATGGCCAGGCGCGTCGCGCGACATGCCGTGCAGAACGACTTCGACCAGGAGGTCGACCCCGTCCTGCGGCCGTTCTTCTACCTGCCGTTCGAGCACTCCGAGGACCCTGAGGACCAGGCCCTGTCGGTCACGTTGACCGAGGCTCATCGCGACGCCACCGGAGACGAAGACACCCTGAAGTGGGCGGTGGTCCACCGCGACATCATCGCGCGGTTCGGCCGCTTCCCGCACCGCAACCGCGCACTGGGTCGCGAGACGACGGTCGAGGAACAGGCGTTCCTCGACGACGGCGGATTCGCGGGCTGAGCGCCCAGGCGCGTCAGTTGCCGCGGGAGATGTCGACGACCGGACGGTCCTGGACCTCGCCGAACGCGCGGCGGGCGGTTTCGGCGCGCTCTTCCCACTCGGCGACGGTCTTGCAAATCTTCGTCGAGAAGCGGGAGTTGGCCTTCATTTCCCGCCGGCAGACCATACGGGACTTGTCCCCGGACGCCGTCTGGGCGGTGGTCGCGGGCGCCGGCTCGGCTTCGGTCGCAGGGGTCGCGGGCGTCGGCGCCGGATCGGCGACGGCCAGGACAAGACTCAGGACGAGAGCAGAAATCACCGGGAAACCCCCTACTTTCGCGACATCGCGGCGTCCGATACTCGCCTCGCGTTCACGATTGATCAAGAGGTGGGGATAAGTTCCCGCCGACGGCGAGAAACGCCGTGCGAATCACCCGTCCCGCGCGCAGCATCAGCTCTGTTCCGGAGCCGCCCCTTGACCGCCACCGCGCCCCTCCTCGCCCCGTCTCCCAGCGCCGCCCTCGACCACCCGGAGCGGCAGTACCTGGCCCTGCTCGCCGATATCCTGGAGACCGGCGTCCGGCGCGGCGACCGGACGGGTACGGGCACGCTCGGCGTTTTCGGCCGCCAGATGCGCTTCGACCTGTCGCGCGGGTTTCCGCTGCTGACGACCAAGAAGCTGCACCTGAAGTCGATCGTGCTGGAGCTGCTGTGGTTCCTGCGCGGCGACACCAATGTGAAGTGGCTGCAGGAACGCGGCGTCAGCATCTGGGATGAATGGGCGGGGCCGGACGGCGAGCTCGGCCCGGTCTACGGCCGCCAGTGGCGCTCCTGGACGGCGCCCGACGGCCGCGTGATCGACCAGATCGCCGGCGTGGTCGAAAGCCTGAAGACCAACCCTGACAGCCGCCGCCACATCGTCAGCGCCTGGAACCCGGCCGACGTCGACGACATGGCCCTGCCGCCCTGCCACTGCCTGTTCCAGTTCTTCGTCGCCGAGGGCAGGCTGAGCTGCCAGCTGTACCAGCGCAGCGCCGACGTCTTCCTGGGCGTGCCGTTCAACATCGCCAGCTACGCCCTGCTGACCATGATGATGGCCCAGGTGACCGGCCTGAAGCCGGGCGAGTTCGTGCACAGCTTCGGCGACGCGCACCTGTACCTGAACCATCTCGACCAGGCCCGTCTGCAGCTTACCCGCGAGCCCCTGCCCTTCCCGACGATGCACATCGCGCCGAAGCGCGATCTGTTCGGTTTCGACTACGAGGACTTCCGCCTCGAGGGCTACGAGGCCCATCCGAGCATCAAGGCGCCGATCGCGGTCTGACCACCGGTCACGGAACCAGCACGATCTTCCCGGCCACCGATGCGCGCTCGAGCTTCTCGTGCGCCTCGGCAGCCTGCGAGAGCGGCAGCGTCGCGCCAATCAGCGGCGTGATCGAACCGTCCGCGACGGCGCCGAGCACGGCGGCCAGGTCCTGGCGGTAGACCTCCGGCCGGGCGTCGCGCCAGTAGGAGACGTTGTAGCCGACGACGCCCTGGCTCTGGCCGAACAGGCCCATCGCCGAGAGGCTGTTGTTCAGCATCATCTGCACCAGCGCGCCGGGATTGACCTTGCCGCCCTTCGTCGCGTCGTAGCCGCCGTAGAGGATGGCCGTCCCCCCCATCCGAAGGGCGGCGACCGAGACCGCCTTCAGGTGCCTGCCGCCGATGTGGTCGTAGGCGGCGACCACGCCCCCGCCGGAGATCTCGCGGGCCTTCGCGGCCACGTCGCCGGCGGCGTAGTCGAGGTGGACCCCGCCGCGCGCCTCGACGACCGCCTTCTTGCCGGCCGAGGCCGTGCCGATGGCCCGCACGCCGGCGTTGCGCGCCATTTCCAGCAGCAGGTTGCCGACCCCGCCGGCCGCGCCGTGGACCAGCACCCACTCGCCCGGCGCCGCGACGGCGATGCGGTGGAACATCTGCCAGGCGGTCAGGCCGTTGAGCACGGCGGCGACCAGGGCCCGGGCGTCCGCGCTCTCCGGCGCCGGGACCAGCCACTTCGCGTCGATGTTCCGCCGGTCGGCGTAGGAGCCGGTGACGGTCAGCGCCGCCACCCGCTGGCCGACCGCGAAGCCCTCGACGCCGTCGCCCACCGCCTCGATGCGACCAACGAAATCGTAGCCCGGCGTGACCGGAGTCTTCACCCCGGGATACAGGCCCTGGCGCATGACGATGTCAGCGTAGGCCACGCCCGTCGCCTCGATCTTCACGCGCGCCTCGCCCGGTCCCGGCGCCGGAAGCGTGACCTGCCGTGCGGTCAGCACGGAGGCCTTGCCGGTCTTGCGCATATGCATCTCGAAGGCGGTGTCGGCGGTCATGGTCTGGTCTCCCTGCGCCAAGCTAGACGTCATTCCGCCGGGTAAGAGAAGCGGCGGACTGACAACGCCGCCGCCGCCCGCTATTCAGGCGCCATGCCCCTGATCCCCATCGCGCTCGTCGTCGCCCGCGCCCGCAACGGCGTCATCGGCCGCGACGGCGACCTGCCCTGGCGGCTGCGCTCGGACCTGCAGCTGTTCAAGCAGAACACTATCGGCAAGCCGGTGATCATGGGCCGCAACACCTGGGACAGCCTGCCCCTGAAGCCTCTGCCCGGCCGGCTGAACGTGGTCCTGTCCCGCGACGGCTCGTTCGCCCCGAAAAACGCCGTGGTCTGCGAACGCTTCGAGGAGGCGCTGGAGATCGCCCGCGAGCAGGCCGAGGAGGACGGGGCGGAGGAAGTCTGCGTCATTGGCGGTCGCGCCCTGTTCGAGCTGGCCCTGCCCAAGGCCCGGCGACTGTACCTGACCGAGGTCGACGCCGAGCCCGAGGGTGACGTCCACTTCCCTCCGTTTACCGAGCAGGACTGGACCGAGGTCCGGCGCGAGGCTCATCCGGCCGGAGAGAAAGACGATCACGCGTTCATCTTCCGCGTTCTCGAACGCCGCTGACGCCCTTGCGCTGACGCCACGTCAGAGGCTCACTCTCCCGCCAACAAGACAAAGGGAGTGCGCCGCATGGAGATCGAACTCGTCGCCGAGGGACTGAGGTTCCCCGAAGGCCCCATCGCGATGAACGACGGGTCGGTGATCCTGACCGAGATCGCGGGTCAGCGGCTGAGCCGTGTCACGCCGGACGGCAAGGTCGAGACCTGGGCCGAAACGGGCGGCGGTCCGAACGGCGCGGCGGTCGGTCCCGACGGCGCGATCTGGGTGACCAACAACGGCGGCAGCTTCGACTTCCAGGAGGTCAACGGCCTGCTGATCCCCGGCCCGACCCCGCCCAGCCATACCGGCGGCTACCTCCAGCGCATCGACCCGGCGACGCGCAAGGCCGAGGTCGTCTACGACAGCTGCGACGGCAAGCGTCTGAACGGTCCCAATGACCTCGTCTTCGATCGGCAGGGGGGCGTCTGGTTCACCGACCACGGCTGCTCGACGCCCGAGGGCCGCAAGCACGGCGCGCTCTACTACGCGAAGACGGACGGCTCGAAGATCACCCGGGTGCGCGAGCACATGATCTCGCCGAACGGCGTCGGCCTCTCGCCCGACGAGAAGACCGTCTATGTGGCCGACACCATGCTCGGAAGGCTGTGGGCGTTCGATGTCGCCGCGCCCGGCGAGCTGGCCGAGCCGCCGCCGTTCCAGCCCGGTCGGGTGCTTTGCAACCTGCCCGGCTACCAGCTGCTCGACAGCCTCGCTGTCGAGGCCGGCGGCAAGGTCTGCGTGGCCACCATCATCAACGGCGGCATCACCGCCTTCGACCCGGACGGCTCGACCGAGCACTACCCGTTCCCGGACCTGCTGGTGACCAACATCTGCTTCGGCGGCCCGGACATGACCACCGCCTGGGTCACCGCCTCCGGCACCGGCAAGCTGTACAAGGCCAAATGGCCGCGCCCCGGGCTGAAGCTCAACTACAACGCCTGACAGAACACAGGTATCGTGGCGTCCGCACCGGCCCGTCGGCCGGTCCGGAGGTTTGCGTTCGCAGTGCTGAACCGCGTTGAGGTTTCCGTCGCCGATGCGTTGCGCGCCCGCCTGAAGGAGGGGCGGCCCGCGGAAGCCGTGCTCGACAGCTTCCGGGCTATCGAGACGTCCGCGATCCGCGAGCCGGAAGCGCTGGCCGCGGCGCTGGAGGACGCCGCGCGCCTGGACCTGTCGACCGCGCTGTCGACGCTCATTCCCGCCCGGGCGCTCGGGGTGGCGGTGACCACCGCCGACGGCCGGACGCTCTGGAAGGACGCGGCGTTCACGGCCTGGTTCGGAGAATCGGCCGACGCGCCGGCCTTCCTGCGGCTGCTGCGGCTTGCGGCGCGCGGCGGGCCGGCCTCCGGTCAACGGTCCCGGGCGAGGAAAAGATGGGCGGC
>CALKHU010000105.1 GCA_937991555.1 uncultured Caulobacter sp. | reverse complement strand
CTGATCTCCTACGCCGCCATGAGCCAGTCGGTCGCCGTCGCGCCGGTCTCGCCCCAGTACGGGCTGGCCGGGGCCGACCTGTCGCGGCTGGCCTACGCCTGCGGCGTCCTGAAGCCGGACGCGGTCTACACCGATGACGCGGCCGCCTTCTCCGGCGCGCTGGACGCGGAGTTCCTGAAGGGGCTGCCGGTCATCGCCAGCGCCAACGCGCGGCCCGGCGACGTGACCTTCGACAGCCTTCTGTCGGCGTCGCCCGCCGCCGCGATCGCCCGGCCGGACGACATCGCCAAGCTGCTGCTGACCTCGGGCTCGACTGGCCGTCCGAAGGCCGTGATCGGCCTGCACCGCAACATCTCGATCAACGCCGCCCAGATCGCGGCCTGCTTCGACGACCCGGATCCGCCGGTGGTCGTCAACGCCGCCCCCTGGAGCCACAGCCTGGGCGCCAACGCCATCCTGCACATGGTCCTGCATCGGGGCGGCACGCTCTACATCGACGCCGGACAGCCGACGCCGGCGAAGATGGGCGAGACGATCCGCAACCTGCGCGAGGTCGCCCCGACCTACCACAACATGGTCCCGGCCGGCTGGGGCCTGTTCGTGTCCGAGCTGGAGAAGGACGACGACCTCGCCCGCACCTTCTTCTCGCGGGTGCGGGTGCTGCAGTACGGCGGCGCCTCGATCGCCCAGAGCATCATCGACCGGGTGCAGGCGGTGGCCATCCGCGTCTGCGGCGAGCGGATCACCTTCGCCACCGGCTACGGCTCCACCGAGACCGGGCCGACCGCCTGCAACATCCACTGGCTGAACGGCCGCGGCGGCATGATCGGCCTGCCGGTGCCGGGCACGGCGGTGAAGCTGGTGCCGGCCGGCGAGAAGTTCGAGATCCGCGTCAAGGGCCCGCAGGTCTCGCCCGGCTACCTGGGAGAGCCCGAGCTGTCAGCCCAGGCCTTCGACGAGGAGGGCTTCTACCGGCTCGGCGACGCCGCCCGCGCCATCGACCCGGCCGACCCGGAAGCCGGCCTGATGTTCGACGGCCGCCTGGTCGAGAACTTCAAGCTGGCCAGCGGCACCTTCGTCGCCGCCGGCGCCCTGCGCGTCGCCGCCGTCTCGGCCATCGGCGGCGCGGTCAGCGACGCGGTGGTCTGCGGCGAGGGCCAGGAGGGCGTCGGCCTGATGCTGTTCCTCGACCCGGCCGGCGCCGCGAAACTGGGCTCGCCTGAGGCGGTGCGCGAAGCGATCCGGTCCGGCCTCGAACGCATGAACGCGGCGGCCAGGGGCGGCGGCGGCAAGGTCGCCCGCGCCCTGATCCTCGATGGCGCCCCCGACGCCGCCAGCGGCGAGCTGACCGACAAGGGCTACATCAACCAGGCCATGGCCCGCGACCGCAGGCCGACGGAGCTGGCGCGTCTGTTCGCGGACACGCCGGACGAGGGCGTGCTGACGTTCTAGCTCGGCCGGGGACATGTACCGTCTTCGGTACGTGTCCCCCGCAGCGTGAGCACTCGGCGGCAGGGGACACGCACTGAAGTGCATGTCCCCGTCAGAAGCGAACCTCTTTCCTGCGCGCCCACCGCGGGGTTAGGCTCAGCCCATGCGCCCGGCCGCCCTAGCCCTGACCTCGCTGCTCGCCGCCGCCACGCTGGGCCTCGGCGCCTCCGTGGCGCAGGAGCCGCCGGTCGGGGTCGCGGTCTGGGAGCAGCTGCCGACCGCCGACCAGATCGTCGAGACCATCCTCAGCTACCCCGCCTGCGGGCCGGACGGCGTCTACACGGACGGCTCGGCCACAGTGGAATGCCTGCTCGGCGAGGACGGCCGGCTGAACCAGTGCAAGGTGGTGCGCGAGGCGCCGGAGGGCTGCCACTTCGGCCAGATCGCGCTGGCGGCGTCGAAATACTTCAAGGCCGCCGGGAACCTGCCCGACGGCCGTCTGCTGCGGCCCGGCACGCGCATGTTCGTGCCGATGGCGTTCAAGGCCCCGCCGCCGGATCGCCTGCCGCCGCCGGCGGCGACGATCGCCGCCTCGCACTAGCCGCCCAGCACCCGGTCCTTCGCCGCCGTCTCGCGCCAGTGATCGATGGCGGCGGCCGCCCCGACCGCGATCAGCATCTGGCCGAAATAGTACGGGACCCAGACCGCCAGCCCGGTGACGAAGGTGTCCGGCAGTGGACCCATCTTGGCGAAGATCACCAGGTCGCTGGCCAGGAAAAGCAGCGCCCCGATCCCGACCGTGAAGCGCGGAAACCGGCTGGTCCAGGCGGTCGCCGCCATCAGCGACAGGCCGAGCGTATAGAAGGCCACCCCCGGCGCGCCCGCCCGGTCGGCGGGCAGCATGAAGGCGACGAACACCGTCGCCGGAACCAGCAGCACGGCCAGCGCCAGCTGGCTCTTCTGGATCGTCTGCCGCCGGTTGCGCAGGTACAGGCCGATGGCCACGCAATGGCCGAGCAGGAAGGCCACGGCTCCGGTGATGAAATGGATGCCCAGCAGCACGTCGCCGAGCGTTCCGAGGGTCATCACCGCCGCCAGCAGCCAGCCGTTCAGATCCCTGGCCTTCAGCGCCGCATAGACGGCCAGCAGCCCGACCCCCAGTCCCTTCCAGGTCAGGCTGGCCGCCTGCGACAGGTCCATGCTCCAGCTGGCGATGTAGCTGACCCCGGCGATGATCGAAGCGACCAGCGCCGCCCGCGCCATCAGGTTTCCCGCATTCATGAGCCCGTCCCCCTTGTCCCCGGTCCTGACTTGCCGTGTTCCCGCCGCGGAGGAAAGGCCGTTCGCGGGTTTGGCCTGGATCAAATCCCCCTCGCCGGGCCGCCGCTAGGGTCGCCTCAGAAACTGGAGGCGACGAATGGACCGGCTGATCTCTGACCTGCGGTCCCTGCTCGGGGTGCAGGGCGTGCTCACCGGCGAGGACGTGGCCAGCCGCCCGCGCGGGCCGTGGACGCGGCTCGGCGAGCCGCTCGCGGTGCTGCGGCCGGCCTCGACGGCGGAAGTGTCGGGGGTGCTGAAGCTGGCCTCGGCGGCCGGCGTCCCTGTCGTTCCCTGGGGCGGGTGCACCGGCCTCGTCGACGGCTGCCTGGCGGACGGCGCCCTGGCGCTGTCGCTCGAGCGGATGTCGGCCATCGAACGGATCGACCCTGTCGCCGGAACCATGACGCTGCAGGCCGGCTGCATCCTGCAGACGGCCTGCGAGGCGGCCGAGGAATACGGCCTGTTCCTGCCGCTGGACCTCGGCGCGCGGGGATCGGCGACCATCGGCGGGGTGATCTCGACCAACGCCGGCGGCAACCGGGTCGTCCGCTATGGCATGACCCGCGACATGGTGCTGGGGGTGGAGGCGGTGCTGGCCGACGGGACGGTGATCCCGGCGATGCGGCCGCTGATGAAGAACAACACCGGCTACGACCTCAAGCAGCTGTTCATCGGCTCGGAGGGCACGCTCGGCGTCGTCACCCGCGCGGTGCTCCGCCTGCGTCCCGCGCCGGCCAGCCACGACACCGCCTTCGTCGGCGTGGCGTCGTTCGACGGCGTGACCCGGCTGCTGCGGCGGCTCGAACGTCGCCTCGGCGGCGCCCTGTCGGCGTTCGAGGTGATGTGGTCCGAGTTCCACGACCTGGTCACCGCCCCGCCCGCCCGCGGTCGTCCGCCGCTGGCCGGCCGCCACCCGTTCTACGTCCTTGTCGAAAGCCTCGGCGGCGACGTCGAGGCCGATGCCGCCCGGTTCGAGGCGGCGCTCAACGAGGCGCTGGAGGCCGGAGACATCGCCGACGCCGCGGTCGCCCGCTCGGTCGGCGAACGGCAGGCGATGTGGGCGCTGCGCGACGACGTCGCCCAGACCAGCCGCGACGGCCCGATCATCGCCTTCGATGTCAGCCTGCCGATCGCGGCGATGGAAGCCTACGTCCGCACGGTCCGCGCCGCCTGTGCGGCCCGCTGGCCGGATCTCGGGACGCCCTGGGTGTTCGGGCACCTCGGCGACGGCAACCTGCATTTGCTGGCCCGAATCCCGCCTGGTGCGACGGCGCGCGACCGCCACGCGCTGGAGGAGATCGTCTATGGCCCGCTGCAGGGCGTCGGCGGCTCGATCTCGGCGGAGCACGGGATCGGTCTGGCCAAGCGTGACTGGCTTCCCCTGTCGCGCTCGCCGGAGGAGCTGGCCCTGATGGCCCGCCTCAAGGAGGCGCTCGACCCCGGCGGCGTCCTCAACCCCGGCAAAATCGTCGCCCGGCCCGAAAACGGCTGATTGCGCCGCCGCGCGAAAGTTGGAAGGGAAGGGGACCCCGCAGGAGATGACCATGAACGGCGCCGACGCCCTGATCACCACCCTCGCCGACAACGGCGTCACCGCCTGTTTCGCCAACCCCGGCACCAGCGAGATGCAGTTCGTCTCGGCGCTCGACCGCGAGCCGCGCATGCGCTCGGTGCTGTGCCTGTTCGAGGGCGTGGCGACCGGCGCCGCAGACGGCTACGGCCGCATGGCGGGCGTTCCGGCCTGCACCCTGCTGCACCTCGGCGCCGGCTACGCCAACGGCGGCGCCAACCTGCACAACGCCCGCCGCGCGGGAACGCCGGTCGTCAACGTCATCGGCGACCACGCCACCTATCACCGCCAGTACGACGCGCCGCTGAACAGCGACATCGCCGGCTGGGCCGCGCCCAACTCGCTGTGGGTGAAGTCGGCCGATACGCCCGACAGCGTCGGCCCGATGGCCGCCGAGGCGGTCCGCGCCAGCTACGGCGCGCCCGGTGGCTGCGCCAGCCTGATCCTGCCCGCCGACAGCGCCTGGTCCGAGACCGCCGTGAAGGGGCCGGTGCTGGAGAAGCCCGCCCGGGCGAAGGTCCAGGCCACCCTGGTCGAGGCCGCCGCCGCTCGCATCAGGGCCGCGAAGAAGCCGGTGATCCTGATGGGCGGTTCGGCCTGCCTCGACGCCGGCGTGCGCCAGGCGGGCCGTGTCGCCGCGACCGGCGTCCGCGTGCTGACCGACACCTTCGTCTCGCGGATCGCCCGTGGCGCCGGCCGTTATGCGCCGGACAAGATGATGTACTTCGGCGAGATGGCGCTCGCCGACCTCGAGGGCGTCGACCTGATGGTGCTGGTCGAGACGGTCGAGCCGGCCGCCTTCTTCGCCTACCCGGACCGGCCGAGCCTGCTGGTGCCGGAAGGCTGCCAGGTCGCGAGCCTGTGCGGGCGCGAGGCCGACGGGATCGCCGCCCTCCAGGCCCTGGCCGACGCCCTGGGCGCGCCGGAGGCGCCGCCGGTCGAGCCGCTGGAGCTGCCGGCCCTGCCGACCGGCCCGTTCAACCCCTACAGCATCGGCGCCTCGATCGCCCGCCACATGCCGGACAACGCCATCATCAGCGATGACGCGGTGACGGCCGGCCTGCCGGTCTGGCAGTCGACGAAGACCGCGCGACCGCACGACTGGCTGTGCCTGACCGGCGGCGCCATCGGCCAGGGCATCCCCGTCGCCATCGGCGCGGCCGTGGCCTGTCCGGACCGCAAGGTGCTCAGCCTGAACGGCGACGGCGCGGCGATGTACACGGTCCAGGGCCTGTGGACGATCGCCCGCGAGCAGCTGGACGTGACCACGGTCGTCTTCGCCAACCACGCCTACCGCATCCTCAACATCGAGATGGGCCGCACCGGCGCCGGCAATCCCGGCCCCGCCGCCCGCAAGCTGCTCGACCTCGGCGAGCCGCGCATCGACTGGGTGGCGCTGGCCGGCGGCCTCGGCCTCCCCGCCGAACGCGTCTCCACCCCCGAGGAGTTCGACGCCGCCTTCGAGCGCGCCATGAACCAGAAGGGTCCGCGCTTCATCGAGGCGGCGCTGTAGTTGGGGCGGAACCCCTCCTCCTCGATGGAGGAGGGGCAGGGGTGGTGGTGTGGCCGCTGAACTGAAGTGAAGGTCTCAGTGGGCTCGGAGCCCATCGCGTTCTTCCAGACATGCCCAGCCCTCACCACCATCCCCGGCCCTTCCTCCATCGAGGAGGAAGGGAGAAGACCTACGAAAAAGCCCCGCCGGATCGCTCCGGCGGGGCTCTTCGTTTCGGCGAACCGGTCAGCCTACGGCTTGGTGATCGGCAGCTTGCACTTGTCGCCCATGGAGGCGCAGCCGCGGGTGCCCGCCATCTTGCCGGTGCTCTTCGAATAGGCGACCGCGAAGCGGCCTTCCGGATCGCAGCCGACCTCGACCAGGATGTCAGTGTCGGTCACGGCCAGGCCGCCCGTCGCGTAGGCCTTGCAGGCGAACGGCTTGTCGGCGGCCGCGGCGATGTCGCGGTTGATCGGGATCAGGGCCGCGGACACCGGGGTCTTGGTGCAGCGATAGCCGATAGCCGGGGCCGCGGCGCAGTTGAAGATGGCCGCGCCGCCCGCGCGCGGGAACAGCGCAATGGCGCCGTCCGGACGGTTCTTGCACTTCAGCTCGAGGGCCTCGTCGATCGTGCCCTTGAAGTCGGCCAGCAGCGGCAGCGGGGCGTAGGTCTCGACGTCGCAGTCATAGCCGGCCTTCTTCACCAGGCTGGTGTAGAGGCCCGCCTGCTCGGTCTGGGCCGCCACCGCGTCGGTGAGGGTGCAGCCGCCGCCGACGAACGCCGCCGCGGCGCAGTCGATGGTCCGCTTCAGGTCGCCGTTCGCGGCCTGTTCGAACACATAGCCCTTGCCGTCGGAGCAGGCCGCTTCGAAGAAGCGCGAGCCTTCCTTGGTCGACAGGATGTAGCGCTTGCCGGTCACGGTGCAGGCCTTGCCGGACGCGCCGGCGAGCCGGTCTACGACGGCGAGCTGGGCCTCGCGCGAGGTCAGCTTGCAGTTGATGTTGCCCGTGTCATCGAAGGCCAGGCAGGTGGTGGTGCGGTTGTCGCCGGTCAGCGAGGCCGGCAGGCCGGCCTGCATGACGTAGCCTTCGCCGTTCGCGCAGACGATCTCGTAGAAGGCAGCCGTGGTGTTGCGGCCGATGGCGCGCGCGTTGGTGACCTGGCAGTTCGGGGCCGTCGCGGCCGCCATCCGGGTCAGCGGCGTCAGGGCGTCGGCGTTGCCCGGCAGCTTGCAGGCCAGGGCCGGGGTGCCGTTGGCCTCGGCACAGGGGTAGAAGGCCGGCTTGGGCTCGGCGGCGAGAACGTTGAGCACGCCCCCGATGCCGTCGGTGCAGGCGATCTCGTAGACGTTCTGCCCGGACTTCTTGTCCTCGCCGATCCAGCGCGCATCCGCCAGCTGGCAGCTGACGCCGGCGTTGGCGATGATGGCCGGCGTGTCAGCCATCCCCTTGGCGCGCGCCTTGGCGTCGATCCCCTCCGGCGCGGCCGGCTTCTTGGCGGCCATCACCGACGCGGGCGCCATGAACGCCAGCGTCAGGGCGGCGGCGACGCCGATCCCGATGAACCTCATGGTCTTCATACTCCTGGGCAGATTCCTCGCGGCGACATAAACGCGCGCTTCTTTCGGGGGTCAAGATGCCCTTACGCAGCGTCGTAATTGCGGCGCCGCGCTGAACGGCGGATGATGGCGGCGTTCATCAGGAGAGCAGCAAGTTGCGGGACGGCGTGGAAGATTCGGCGACCGAAGTTCGGCGTCCGAAACTGGACTATCCTTTCGAGACGGGTCCGGAAGTGGGGACCGGCCAGGTTGCGGAGGTCGTTCCCGGCGTCAAATGGCTGCGGATGCCTCTCGGCGGACCGCTGCAGTTCATCAACGTCTGGGCCATCGCCGACGGCGACGGCTGGGCGATCGTCGACACCGGCCTGCAGACCCGCGAGACGGCCCAGGCCTGGCGCACGGCCTTCAAGGAGGGGCTGGAGGGCAGGCCGGTCACCCGGGTGATCGTCACCCACCTGCATCCCGACCACATCGGCCTCGCCGGCTGGATGACCCGCAAGTTCGACTGCCGCCTGTGGATGACCCGGCTCGAATACCTGCAGTGCCGGATGCTGGTCGCCGACACCGGCCGCGAGGCGCCCGAGGACGGCCTGCGCTTCTACAAGGCCGCCGGCTGGGACGAGGACGCCATCGAGAACTACCGCACCCGCTTCGGGGGCTTCGGCAAGGCGATCTACCAGCTGCCCGACAGCTACCGCCGCCTGAACGACGGCGAGGAATTCCAGATCGGCGACCACACCTGGCGCGTCGTCACCGGCAACGGCCACTCGCCCGACCACGCCTGCCTCTGGTGCCCGGAGCTGAAGCTGCTGATCAGCGGCGACCAGGTCCTGCCGCGCATCTCGTCGAACGTGTCGGTGTTCCCGACCGAGCCGGACGCCGACCCGCTGAAGGACTGGATGAGCAGCTGCGCCAAGGTCAAGGCGGCGGTGCCGGACGAGGTGCTGGTCCTGCCGGCCCACAATGACC
This sequence comes from uncultured Caulobacter sp., assembly GCA_937991555.1. Taxonomy (GTDB): domain Bacteria; phylum Pseudomonadota; class Alphaproteobacteria; order Caulobacterales; family Caulobacteraceae; genus Caulobacter. Next base: position 12,539 of record CALKHU010000105.1, on the reverse strand, counting down.
CGTTCCACGGCCTCCACGCCCGGCTGGACCACCTGATCAACGGCCACGAGCGGTCTCTGGGCCGCCTGAAGGCGCTGCTGGCGAAGGAGCCGAAGCGGGCCATCGACGTCTTCGGGGCCCTGTTCGCCCGCCCCATCGGTCCCGAACTGCTCGGCATGGCCACCGGCGAGGGCCTCGCCCATATCAACTGCCTGATCGAGCGGGGCCAGGCGGTGGCCGAACCCGACGAGCACGGCGTGGTCTGGTACCGCGCGGCTTAGATCTAGTTTTCCTCCCCGCGAAGCCGGGGAGGGGGACCGCCGAAGGCGGTGGAGGGGGCGGCGCTGCTGTCTGCCGTCTAGTCTGGCTGCTCCGGACCTCGAGCGACGCGAAGGACTGTCCGTAACGCGCCGTCAAGGTCTCCCTCAACCAGACGGTTCGGAATCCGCAGCACGCGCAGGTCCTGGCTGGCGATCCACTGATCCCGCCGACGGTCATGAGCCTGCGCGTCCTCGTCACTGTGGGCGGCGCCATCGAGCTCGACGATCAGCCGACAGGATGCGCAGAAGAAGTCTGCGATGTAGGGTCCGATCACCTGCTGCCGCCGGAACTTGAGCCCGTCGAGCCGCTTGCCTCGCAAGGCCTGCCAAAGGATGGCCTCGGCCCGAGTCATGTTGCGGCGAAGCTGCCTCGCCCGCGTGAGGGTTGAGCGTTGGTCCATTTGTGCAATCTTAGAGGTATACTTGGTCTGGCGCAACCTAGACGGTCAGCATCGCCCCCTCCACCGCGCTTCGCGCGGTCCCCCTCCCCGGCTTCGCGGGGAGGATACTTCACACACGAACTTGATACTTCGTACATGAAGTATATACCGGCGCCCATGCCCCCGTCCCCCCACCGCCGCCTCTTCTTCCTGCTGTCCGCCGGGGCGCGGCGCGTGCAGCGGTGGATCGACGCCGAACTCGCAGGACGCGGCCTGACCCAGGCGCAGTCGGGGTTGCTCTACTTCCTCGGCCGCGACGACGGGGCCCTGATCGGCGAGGCCGCGGAGGCGCTCGACGTGGCGCCGTCGGCCATGACCGGCCTGGTCGACCGCATGGAGCGCTCGGGCCTGGTCGAGCGCCGCGCCGACCCCGCCGACGGCCGCGCCCAGCGGCTGCACCTCACGGACCGCGGCCGCGAGGCGCGCGCCTTCGCGCTCGACGGCCTCAGGACTCTCAACGCCACCCTGACCGACGGCTTCACCGAGGCCGAGGTCGACGCCATCGCCCGCTGGCTCGCCAGCCTGCAGACCCGCTTTCCCCGGAGATAGACCATGACCGACCACGTGCTCGCCGCCGTCCAGGACGGCGTGATGATCCTGACCTTCAACCGTCCGGACAAGAAGAACGCCATCACCGACGCCATGTACGGCGTCCTCGCCGACAACCTGGTCGCGGCGGAGAAGGACCCCGCCGTCCGCGTCGTCCTCTTCAACTCCGTCGGCGACAGCTTCACCGCCGGCAACGACCTGTCGGACTTCGCCGCGCAGAACGCGTCGCAGGATACCGGCGCGCGCGGCGAGCGCAACGTCGGCCGCTTCCTGAAGGCCCTGGCCCACGCGAAGAAGCCGCTGGTCGCCGCGGTCCGCGGCCAGGCCGTCGGGGTCGGCACGACCATGCTGCTGCACTGCGACCTGGTGTTCATCGCCGACACGGCGCGGCTGACGGTGCCGTTCGTGAACCTCGCCCTGGTGCCCGAGGCGGCCTCGAGCCTGACCCTGCCGTCCAGGATCGGGCACGCCCGCGCCTATGCCATGTTCGCCCTCGGCGAAGCGGTGGACGGCCGCAAGGCGGAGGCGTGGGGCATCGCCAACGAGTCGCTGCCGGAGCACGACGTCGACGCCCGCGCCCTCCTCGCCGCCCAGACCCTGGCCAGGCGCCCGCTCGGCGCCCTGACCGTCACCAAGGGCCTGATGCGCGACGCCGAGGCCCTGGCCGCCCGCATGGACGAGGAAGGCGCCCATTTCGCCGCCCGCCTGAAGACGCCGGAAGCCGCCGAGGCCTTCGCCGCCTTCGCCCAGCGCCGCGCGCCGGACTTCAGCAAGGTCGGATGAATCCGCTCGTGACAGACACCCCGGTGTCTGTCCCGGGCGAGACTCTCGAGACACATACTCCCGGGACAACAGGAGACATTCGGGGACATCGGATGTCTCCCCCGACCCGTCGCGACGCTGTGGGGAAGGCCTGACGGCGGGCCGCGCTTCGCGCCGCCGCCCACGCCTTTCGCCGGACCAACCCATGGAAATCGCCGGGGTTCGCGGCGGCGATGCAAGCCGCCCGGGCCGGGGTCAGACTGGGCGGATGACGCCCCGTCGAACGCCGTCGCCCGGCCGATGGCCCAGGCCCCGAAACCCGGATGAAGACAGTCGGGACGTTTTGCCGGTCGCGCCCGGCGTCGCCAGCGCGCGCGCGGCCGCCCGCAAGGCCACTAGGCCGGACGTCGGGATGTGGTGCAGGATGGCGGCGACCAGATCCGGCAGCGTCGATCCGAACGGCCCCTGTAGCGTCCGCCTTCGGTCGTCCCAACGGACGCATCGGCCCGACAGGCGGGCCGGAAACAGGGAGTCCTCATGAGCGATCGCATCACCTCGCCCTTCGGCATGTTCAGCTCAGCGCGCGAGGTCGTCGCCGGCCACGATTTGTCGGGCAGGATCGCCATCGTCACCGGCGCCGCCACCGGCATTGGCGTCGAGACGGCCCGGGCCCTGGCCGAGGCGGGGGCCGATGTCGTCATCGCCGCCCGCAAGCCTGACCTGGCCGCCGAGGCCATCGCCGACATCGACAGGTCCGCGCCGGGCAGGACCCGCTTCGAGATGCTCGACCTGTCCGACCTCGCCTCGATCCGCGCCTTCGCGGAGCGCTGGGGCGGCAAGCCGCTGCACATCCTGATCAACAACGCCGCCGTCATGGCCTGCCCCCTCGACCGCACCAGGGACGGCTTCGAGATGCAGATCGGCACCAACCATTTCGGCCACTTCCTGCTCGGCGTGCTGCTGGCCCCGGCGCTGGAGGCGGGGGCGAAGCAGGCGGGCAAGGCCTCGCGGCTGGTCAGCCTGAGTTCGATCGGCCACCGGCGCTCGGACATCAACTGGGACGACCCCCACTACCGCACCCGCCCCTACGACAAGTGGGAGAGCTACGGACAGGCCAAGACCGCCAACGCCCTGTTCGCGGTCGGCTTCCACAAGCGGTTCAAGGATCGCGGCGTCACCGCCAACGCCGTCATGCCCGGCGGCATCATGACCCCGCTGCAGCGCCACCTGCCGCACGAGGAGATGGTCGCCCTTGGCTGGATCGACGAGGCGACGGGCAAGATCCGCGACGGCTTCAAGACGCCCGAGCAGGGTGCCTCGACCAGCGTCTGGGCGGCCGTGGGGCCCGAGCTGGAGGGCGTCGGCGGCCTCTACCTCGAGGATTGCGCCCAGGCCGAGCCGTGGACGAAGGACATGCCCTGGAAGGGCGTCCTGCCCCACGCCCTGGATCCGGAAAGCGCGGACCGCCTCTGGGCGATGTCGCGCGACACCGTCGGTGCGGGTTGAGGACAGGTCGATGAGTCTCGCCGGCAAGACCCTCTTCATCACCGGCGCCAGCCGCGGCATCGGTCTGGCCATCGGCCTGCGCGCCGCGCGGGACGGCGCCAATGTCGCCATCGCCGCCAAGACGGCGGAGGCGCACCCCAAGCTGCCCGGCACGATCTACACGGCGGCCGAGGAGATCGAGAAGGCGGGTGGAAAGGCCCTCCCGCTGGTCGTCGACGTGCGCGACGAGGCCAGCGTCCATGACGCGGTGGAACGGACCGTGGCGGCCTTCGGCGGCATCGACATCTGCGTCAACAACGCCAGCGCCATCAGCCTGACGCCGACCGAGGCGACGGACATGAAGCGCTACGACCTGATGCACCAGATCAACGCGCGCGGGACCTTCCTGACGTCCAGGGCCTGCATCCCGCACCTGAAGAAGGCCGCCAACCCGCACGTGCTGGCGCTGTCGCCGCCGCTGGATCTGGCCCCGCACTGGTTCGGCAGGCACGTCGCCTACACGGTCGCCAAGTACAACATGAGCATGTTCATGTTGGGGATGGCCGACGAGTTCAAAGACGACGGCATCGCCTTCAACGGCCTGTGGCCGCGCACCGGCATCGCCACCGCCGCCATCCAGTTCGCCCTGGCCGGGGACGAGGGCATGAAGCACTGCCGCACGCCGGAGATCATGGCCGACGCCGCCCACGCCATCTTCTGCAAGAAGGCGTCGGAGTTCACCGGCAACTTCCTGATCGACGACACCTTCCTCTACGAGCAGGGCGTCCGCGATTTCGACCGCTACCGCGTCGATCCGGGCAAGCCGCTGATGCCCGACTTCTTCGTGCCCGAATGGATCCCGGCGCCGCCCGGCGTGAAGATCGGATGAGTGTCACTGTCCGTCCTGCCCGGCCCGGGGACGCTCCGGCGATCCACCGGTTCGTCCGCGACCTCGCCGAGCATCACCAGCACCTCGAGGAGGCGAAGGCCTCCCTCGACGAGATCCGACACGCCTTCTTCGGCCCGACGCCCTACGCCTTCTGCGAGATGGCGGAGCAGGGCGGCGCGCTGCTCGGCTTTTCGACCTGGTTCTACACCTTCTCCAGCTGGACCGGCCGCAGGGGCATCTACCTCGAGGACCTGTTCGTCACCGCCGACGCCCGCGGGACGGGCGCCGGGCGGGCGCTGATGATCAGTCTGGCCCGCCGCGCGGCGGCCGAGGACCTGCCCCGCATCGAATGGGCCGTGATGCCGGGCAACTCCGGCGGCGAGGCTTTCTACAGCCGGCTGGGCGCCGCCCCGCAGGACCACGCCATCTGGCGGCTGGACGGCGCGGCGCTGGCGGCGCTGGCCCGGTGAGCGCGCCGCCGGACACGGTGCTGGAGGTGTCGGCGGAAGAGGCGGCCGCCATCCGCGCCGCGGTCCTCTCGGCCGATCTCGCGACCCTCGGGCCCGGTCGCTCTCTGGCCACGCCGGCAGATACGGCAGATCTGCTGGCCTTCCTGCTCGACCCCGAGGTGTCGGACGCCATCTACGACCTGCCCCGGCCGTTCTCGCTCGAAAGCGTCGGCCGCTGGATCGCCGAGAGCGAGGCGCTGCGCCAGGAGGGCCGGCGGCTGCTGATCCTGACCCGGGACGAGACCGGGACCATCGTCGGCTACAGCTGCGTCAGCGTCTGGCCCGACCGCTCGGCGGCCGAGCTGGCGGGGGCCCTGGCCCGCAGCCGCCAGAGCGGCGGGCAGGGCGGGGCGGGCGCGCTGCACACCTTCGGCTGGATCTTCGACACGCTCGGCGTGCGGATGATGTGCCTGACCGCCGCCCTCGACAACGTCCGCTCCGCTAAGCTGATCGACGCGGCGGGCTTCGTCCGGATGGGCGCGCGCGAGGCGGTGCGGCCGGACGGCACGACGAGGACGTCCCACTACTGGGAAATCACCCGCGACCAGTGGCGGGAGCGGTGGGGATAGGCCGTGCGTCCTTCGACACGCCCGCTGCGCGGGCTGCTCAGGATGACATGGTCAGAAGGCTATTCCCCCACGTCATGGTGAGCAGGCCCGCAGGGCCGTGTCGAACCACGCAATGCCTACGCCCGCTCGAACACCGCCGCGATGCCCTGGCCGCCGCCGATGCACATCGTCTCCAGGCCGTAGCGGACCTCGCGGCGCTGCATCTCGTGCAGCAGGTTGGCCAGGATGCGGCCGCCGGTGGCGCCGATCGGGTGGCCCAGGCTGATGCCGCCGCCGTTGACGTTGAGCTTGTCGCGGTCGTCCCAGTTCCAGCCCTTGAGCACGGCCAGCACCTGCGGCGCGAAGGCCTCGTTCAGCTCGACGAGGTCGATGTCCTTCCAGCCGAGGCCGTTGCGCGCGAACAGGCGCTCGACGGCCGGCACGGGACCGATCCCCATGCGCGAGGGCTCGCAGCCCGCGGCGGCCCAGCTGTGGAACCAGCCGATCGGCTCCAGGCCCAGCTCCTCGAGCTTGTCCTCGGCCACGACCAGGCAGGCGGCGCCGGCGTCGTTCTGCTGGCTGGCGTTGCCGGCGGTGACCACGCCGTCCTTCTCGATCGCGCGCAGCTTCCCGAGCGTCTCCATCGAGGCGTCCGGGCGGTAGCCCTCGTCGTGGGCGAAGATGACCGGATCGCCCTTCTTCTGCTTGACCGAGACCGGCACCAGCTCGTCGGCGAAGCGGTTCTCGGCCCAGGCCTTCGTCGCCCGCTGGTGACTCATGACCGCGTACTCGTCGGCCTCCTCGCGGCTGATGTTGTAGTCGCGGGCCAGATTGTCGGCGGTTTCGATCATGCCGCTGATCACGCCGAAGCGCTCGATCGGCTGGCTCATCACCCGGCCGCGGGCGAGGCGGTCATGCATGGTCACCGAGCCGGCGCGGGCCCCGTTGCGCATGTCGAGGCTGTAGTACTCGACATTGCTCATGCTCTCGCAGCCGCCGGCGATGACCACGTCGGCCGCGCCGGTCTGGATGCGCATGGCCGCGTCGATCACCGCCTGCAGGCCCGAGCCGCAGCGGCGGTCCATCGATACGCCGGGGATGCCGATCGGCAGGCCGGCCTGCAGCAGCGACCAGCGGGCGATGCAGGGCGCCTCGCCGTTCGGGTAGCCATGGGCGAAGGTCACGTCGTCGATCCGCTCGGGGTCGATCTTCGTGCGCTCGACCAGCGCCTTGATGATGACCCCGCCGATCTCGCCGGCGGTCATGCTCGAGAGCGCCCCCTGGAACTTGCCGACGGCGGTGCGGAGGGGGCTGACGATGGCGGCGCGGCGCATATTGAACTCCGAGTATCCCGGCGAAGGCCGGCATCCGTCAGGATCGCATCGGCCCGTCTTGATGGGGCGTGGGCCCCGGCCTTCGCCGGGGACGCGGTTGGGTGGTCAGATCGGATCGTACGGGAAGACGCTGGCGGAGGCGCCGGTGTCGAAGAAGCTGTTCTTCATGGCCGGCAGGGCCACGTCGAGCAGCGAGCGCGGGGTCCAGCCCTCGGTATTGGCCATGTTGCGCACCGGGCGCGGCTGGTTGAAGAGGATGACCTCGTTGCCCCGCACCGCGAAGATCTGGCCGCTGACGTCCTTCGCCTCGGGCGAGGCGAGGGCGATGGCCAGCTGCGCGACCTGGTCGGCGCGCATGGCGTTCTTCATCCGGCCGACCCGCTGGGCCGAGGCTTCGTCGGTGACCGGAATGGTGGCGATCATCCGCGTCCAGGCGAACGGCGCGATGATGTTGGAGCGGACGTTCTTCAGCGCGCCTTCCATGGCGATGATGCGCGACAGGCCCATCACGCCGAGCTTCGCGGCGGCGTAGTTGGCCTGGCCGATGTTGCCGATCAGGCCGCTGGTCGAGGTGAAGTGGACGTAGCTGCCTTCCTGCTGGTCGCGGAACAGCTCGACCGAAGCGCGGGAGACGTTGTAGGCGCCGCGCAGGTGCACCTCGATGACCTTGTCCCAGTCCTCGTCGGACATCTTGTGGAACATCTTGTCCCGCAGGATGCCGGCCGGATTGATGATGGCGTGCAGGCCGCCGAAGGTGTCCTTCGCCTGTTCGACCATGCCCTGCACGGCCTTCATGCTGCTGACGCTGTCGGAGTTGGAGACCGCCTCGCCGCCCGCCGCGCGGATCTCGGCGGCGGTCTGCTCGGCCGGACCGGCGTCGCCGGCGTCGCCGCCGGAGACACTGCCGCCCAGGTCGTTGACGACGACCTTGGCGCCTTCCTTCGCCGCCAGCAGGGCGCACTCCTTGCCGATGCCGCCGGCGGCTCCGGTGACCAGAACGACCTTGCCCTCAAGCACGCCCATGACGGGTCTCCCTTGGATGTTTCTTGCGTTGTGGATGCCGTCTACGCGGCAAACGTAGCGTCACGCAAGCCGGTCCGCCTTGCGCAGGTCGGGGAACAGCTTCGCCCAGAGGCCGGTCACCATCAGCGCGCCGACGCCGCCCCAGACGACCGCCGCCACCGGGCCGATAAAGCGGGCGACGACGCCGCCCCGGAACTCGCCCAGTTCGTTGGAGGCGCCGATGAACAGCGACGACACCGTCGCCACCCGGCCGCGCATGTGGTCGGGCGTGACCAGCTGGATCAGGGTCTGGCGGATGTAGACGCTGATCATGTCCGCCGCGCCCAGGACGACGAGGGCGGCGACCGACAGCCACATCAGCTTCGACAGGCCGAACACGATCGTGCCGACGGCGAAGACGCCGACCGAGATGAACATGATCACGCCGGCCTTGCGGTGGATTGGCACGGCGGCCAGGTAGAAGGCCATCATGGCCGCGCCGATCGCCGGTCCGGCGCGGAGAATGCCGAAGCCCTCCGGCCCCACGTGCAGCACGTCGCGCGCATAGACCGGCAGCATGGCCGTCGCCCCGGCGAGGATCACCGCCGCCAGGTCCAGCGAGATGGCGCCGAAGACGATCTTGTTCGTCCAGACGTAGACCAGGCCTTCCTTCATCAGCGCCCAGCGGGAACCCGGTTGCACCTGCGGCTGGGTGTTGCTGCGGATCAGCAGGATGGTCAGGGCGGCGACGGCGTACAGCGCCAGCGCCACCGCGTAGGACAGGCCGGTCGAGTAGGCCACGAGGACGCCGCCCAGCGCCGGTCCGGCGATCGAGGCCGTCTGCCAGGCGAGGCTGTTCCAGGCGATGGCGCGCGGCAGCAGCTCCCGCGGCACCAGCATGGGCCCCAGCGCCGTGTTGGCCGGCGCGAAGAAGGCCCGGCAGATGCCGAACAGGAAGGCGCTGCCCAGCAGCAGCGGGATCGACGCGTGACCGGTGAACGAGGCGACCGCCAGCAGGGCGGCGATGGCGATCTCGCCGGCGTAGGTGAACTTGAGGATGGTGCGGCGGTCGTAGCGGTCGGCCGCCTCGCCGGCCGGCAGGGCGAGGAACAGGACCGGCACGAAGCTGACCAGTCCGATCAGGCTGACCATGAAGGCCGAGCGCGGTACGTCCATCGTCTGGCGCGCGATGCTGTAGATGTGCCAGCCCAGCGCCACGGACTGGATCTGCACCGCCAGAACCGCCGTCCAGCGCGAGATCCAGAAGCGCACGAAATCGCCCTGCCGCAGCAGGGCGCGCATGGACGTATCGGGTTCGGGGGACTCGGACATGGGCGGTCCTCCCTTTGCGCCCGACGACGGCTTCCCGCAACCGTCGTTGACACCGGGGGGCGCGGGCCCTATGCGCGCCGTCCTCTGTAGCGGACGAATGAGGGCGCGATGCGCAGCCTCCGACGAACGATCCGCCGCGCGGCTCGCGCGGTCGCCTAGCGGCTCCCGCCTGACGAAGGCGCGGGGCCTGTTCCCCCGTTCCTTCGTTCAAAGCCCCAAGATGTCCGAAATCACCTACCGGCCCGAACGGCCAGAAGACGCCCCGCAGATCGAAGCGCTGATCGACCGCGCGTTCGGCCCGGGCCGCCACGCCAAGGCGGCCGACCGCCTCCGCGAAGGCAACAGCCTGCTGGGCGACCTCAGCATGACCGCCTGGGACGGCGACCGTCTGGCGGGCTCGGTGCGGATGTGGCCGGTCACGATCGCCGGCGAGCCGGTCGTGTTCCTCGGCCCCATCGCCGTCGAGGCCGAGCTGCGCAAGCACCGCATCGGCCAGACGCTGGTCGAGCGGGCCTGCGACGCGGCGGCGAAGGCGGGCTGGCGCGCGGTCCTGCTGGTCGGCGACGCGCCCTACTTCGGTCGCGTCGGTTTCGACGCAGCGCCGGCGAGGGCCGTGCGGATGCCGGGTCCGGTCGACCAGCGCCGGGTGCTGCTCAAGCCCCTGCGCGAGGGCGGGGCGGACGGGCTGGCGGGTCTGGCGGCGGCCGGCCGCTGACGCCGCGCGCTTGCTTTCCCCGGCGCGAGGCTCATCTAGTCTGACGTCATGACCGAGACGAAGACCGGCCTCGATTCCGTCATCGCCGCCGCCAAGCAGGCGCCAGGCCGAGGCCTGCCGCCGGTGCACCTGTGGAATCCCCCCCACTGCGGCGAGATTGACATCCGCATCCGGAAGGACGGCGTCTGGTTCCACGAGGGCACGCCGATCGGGCGGGAGGCGCTGGTGCGGCTGTTCTCGACCGTGCTGCGTCTGGATCCGGACGGCTATCACCTGGTCACGCCGGTCGAGAAGATGAAGATCGTCGTCGAGGACGCGCCCTTCATCGCGGTCCGCGTCGACCGCGACGGCGACGCCTTGCGGTTCCTGACCAATGTCGGCGACACGGTCGAGGCCGGCCCGGACAACGCCATCCGTGTCGAAATGGACCCGGCGACGGGCGAGCCGCGCCCCTATCTGCACGTCCGCCGCGGCCTGGAGGCGCTGATCAGCAGGCCCGTCTTCTACGAGCTGGTGGAGATGGCGCAGGAGCGCGACGGCGTCATGGGCGTGACCTCCCATGGGGTCTGGTTTCCTGTGGGTCCGGCCGCGTGAGCCCGCACGCCGCGCCGCATGAGCTGCGCGACTGGATCGCGCGCCACCTCGACCCGTTCGACGCGGTGGCGCCGACCCGGGAGCCGCGCTCGGACTTCGACCTCAACCCGATGATGAACCAGGGGCAGCCGATCGAGGTCCGGCCCGCCGCCGTGCTGGTGCCGCTGATCGAGCGGGAGGAGGGGCTGTCGGTCCTGCTCACCCGCCGGTCCGACACCCTGCGCAGCCACACCGGCCAGGTGGCCTTTCCCGGCGGCCGGCTCGATCCGGGCGAGACCGTGTGGCAGGCCGCCCTGCGCGAGGCCGAGGAGGAGGTCGGCCTGGCTCGCGAGCACGTCTCCCTGGCCGGCCTGTCGACGCCCTACCGGACGGGCACCGGCTTCCTGGTCACGCCCGTCGTGGCCTTTGTGCCGCCGGACCTGCCGCTGACGCCGAACCCGCACGAGGTCGCCGACGTCTTCGAGACCCCGTTCGGCTTCCTGATGGATCCCGCCAACTACGAACGGCGCCACTACGACATGCCCGACGGCCAGCGCCGGCACTTCTACGCCATGACCTGGGAGAACCAGCTGATCTGGGGCGCCACCGCCGGCATGCTGCGCGCGCTGTATGACCGCCTGTATGGCGCGGCGATGGCGTGACGCGCGAAGGTGACGCCATGCTCACTTTCCAGACACGGACGGGCGCCGTAATCGGTTCGCCATGAGTTCCTCCGCCGCCCACCTGCCCGACAGCATCGGCATCCAGCCCTGGATGAGCCGCCCGAACACCCGCGCCGTGATCGAGGCGCTGGAAGCCCGTGGCTTCGCCGGCTGCGCCCGCTTCGTCGGCGGCTGCGTGCGCAACACCCTGCTCAGGCAGCCGATCGACGACGTCGACATCGCCACCACCCTGACACCCGACCAGGTCGTCGAGGCCCTCGAGGCCGCGGGGCTCAAGGCCGTGCCCACCGGGGTCGACCATGGCACCGTCACCGCCGTTTCCGGCGGCGCGCCGTTCGAGATCACCACCCTGCGCAAGGACGTCTCGACCGACGGCCGGCGGGCGGTCGTGGCCTTCACCCAGGACTGGGCTGAGGACGCGGTCCGGCGCGATTTCAGGCTGAACGCCCTCTACGCCGACCCTGACGGCCGCATCTTCGATCCTACCGGCCACGGCGTCGCCGACGCCCTGGCAGGCCGGATCGTGTTCGTCGGCGAGGCGATGACCCGGATCCGCGAGGACTACCTGCGCATCCTGCGGTTCTTCCGTTTCCAGGCCTGGTACGGACGGGGCGAGCCTGACAGCCAGGCGCTCGCCGCCTGCAAGGCCCTGAAGGGGATGTTGTCCGGCCGAGCCGCCGAGCGGACCCAGAAGGAGCTGCTGAAGCTGCTGGCCGCCGAAGATCCGCGCCCCGCGCTGCGGCTGATGGCGGCGACCGGCGTGCTCGGCGCCGTGCTGCCGCAGGTGAAGGCGCTCACCCGCCTCGAGAACCTGGTCGCCATCGAGACCGAGCAGCTGTTCGAATCCGACGCCGAACTGCGCCTGGCCGCCATGATCCCGGACGATCCGAGGGTCGCTCAGGACGTGGCCGAGCGGCTGCGGCTGTCCAACGCGCTCAAGGATCGTCTGATCGCCGCCGCCGGGCGCGAGCCGCGGGTCGTCTCCTGGATGAGCCCGCGAGAGACGCGGCGCGCCGTCTACGCCATCGGCGTCCGCGCCTTCGTCGACCGGGTGAAGCTGGCCTGGGCGGCTTCCGACCGGCCGGCCGCGGCGCCGCAGTGGCGGGCCCTGATCCCGCTGGCCGAGTCCTGGACCCCGCCGTTGTTTCCGCTGACCGGCGAGGAGGTGATCGCCGCCGGCGTGCCCAAGGGACCGGTCGTCGGCCAGGTCCTGAAGGAGGTCGAGGCCTGGTGGATCGACCTCGACTTCATTGATGACAAGCTCGCCGCCGTCGAGCGGCTGAAGGCCGTCGCCCAGGGGATGGTCTACTGACGAGCGCCCCTACGGCCACTTCACCTCGGGCGGCATGGAGCTGAGGATCGAGTCGACGTTGCCGCCGGTCTTGAGGCCGAACATGGTGCCGCGGTCGTAGAGCAGGT
>CALKHU010000104.1 GCA_937991555.1 uncultured Caulobacter sp. | reverse complement strand
GGCGCGGCCCTGTCGATGCGGGCCGTCACCGGCCTGCCGATCAAGTTCCTCGGCGCCGGCGAGAAGGTCGAGGCGCTCGACGTGTTCGACGCCCGCCGCGTGGCCGGCCGGATCCTCGGCCAGGGCGACGTCGTGGCGCTGGTCGAGAAGGCCGCCGCCGATCTCGACCAGGCCAAGGCCGAGGCCATGGCCAAGAAGCTGGCCAAGGGCCAGTTCGACCTCGAGATGATGGCCGACCAGCTCGCCCAGATGGAGCGGATGGGCGGCATGGAAGGCCTGATGGGCATGCTGCCCGGCGTCCAGAAGATGAAGCGGCAGATCGCCGAGTCCGGCATGGACGACAGGATGATCCGCCGTCAGCGCGCCATCATCGGCTCGATGACCAAGCAGGAGCGGCGCAAGCCCGATATCCTGGCGGCTTCGCGCAAGCGGCGCATCGCCGCCGGCGCCGGGGTCGACGTGGCCGAGGTCAATCGCCTGCTCAAGCAGCACCGGCAGATGGCCGACGCGATGAAGATGATGACCCGCAACGGCGGCGCCGGCTTCGCCCGGATGGCGCAGATGCTGGGCGGCGGCGGCATGGACCGCCTCAAGAGCCTCGGGGGCGGCAAGATGGCCGCGCCCGACCCCAAGGAACTCGAACAGCTGCAGCAGAAGCTCCAGGGCCTCGGCGGCGGCGCATCCAACCCCGGGGGGCTTCCGGGCCTCGGCGGTCCTTCGCTGCCGCCCGGTTTCAACCCCTTCAAGAAATAGACTTTAGACCAGAGGACTACCCCCAATGCTGAAGATCCGTCTCGCCCGTGGCGGCGCCAAGAAGCGCCCCTACTACTCGATCGTCGTCGCCGACAGCCACTCGCCGCGCGACGGCCGCTTCATCGAGAAGGTGGGCACCTACAACCCGCTGCTGCCGAAGGACGGCCCGACCCCGCGCGTCACCCTGAAGCTCGACGCCATCAAGGCCTGGATGGCCAAGGGCGCCCAGCCGACCGACCGCGTCGCCCGTTTCCTGGCCGCCGAAGGCGTCGGCGAGTGGAAGCAGGGCAACAACCCGAACAAGGGCAAGCCTGGCAAGAAGGCCGAGGAACGCGCCGCCGAGCGCGCCCAGCGCGAAGCCGACCGGATCGAGGCCGAAGCCGCCCGCAAGGCCGAGGCTGAAGCCGCGGCCGCCGAAGCCGCCGCCAACCCGCCGGCTCCGGAACCGGAAGCCGCTCCGGCCGAGGAAGCTCCGGCCGCCGAAGCCGCCGCCGAGGAAGCCGCCCCGGCTTCCGAAGAGCAAGCCTAGGACCGCATGGCCGACCGCCTCATCGCCGTCGGCCGGGTCGCGGGCGCCTTCGGCGTCCGCGGCGAGGTGCGGATCAGCACCTTCACCGAAGAGCCCCTGGCGCTGGCCCGCTTCCGCGAGCTGAAGCGCCAGGACGGCTCGCCGGGCCTGACCATCCTGTCCGCCCGGGAAGCCAAGGGCGGCGTCATCGCCCGCTGCCCCGGGATCGAGACCAAGGAACAGGCCGACGCCCTGCGCGGCCTGCGCCTCTACATCCCCCGCGACGCGCTGCCCGAGCCCGACGAGGACGAGTTCTATCTCGCCGACCTTATCGGCCTGTCGGTGGTCGACCCCGCCGGCGAGGCGATCGGCAAGGTGAAGTCCGTCCAGGACTTCGGCGCCGGCGACATTCTCGAGATCCTGCCCGAAGAGGGCGGTCCCACCTGGTACCTGCCCTTCACCCGCGACGCCGTGCCCGACGTGCGCATCGCCGACGGGCTGATCGTGGCCGTGCGTCCGACCGAGGTGGAGTAGGGCTTCCCGGACGGTTCGGGTTCGACCGGCCCGCTTCACACGGCATGACCGAACCGTAACTGGTAACGGAGTTTGTGTCGGGCCATTGGTTCTCCTGTCCACCGGGAGTCCCCATGCACCGCCGAGCCCTTCTGTCGCTGACCGCCGTCGCCCTCGTGCTCTCCACACCGCTGGCCGCCTTCGCCGGCGACCTGACGCCCGCCGCCGCCGAGGCGGCCCTGGCGGCGCTGGACAGGGGTCTTCAGGGCTACATCGATCCCGACAAGGGCGCGCGGGCGCGGGCCGCGGTCCGCGCCGGACGTGACCGCTACCTGCGGCTCACAGACCGGCAGGCGTTTGCCGACGCCGTTTCGGCCGACCTCCTCGCCGCCACCGGCGACCTCCATCTGAAGCTGCGGGTGGACACGACGTCCGCCGCGGTCACGGCCCTGTCGCCGGGGGACGAGGCGCTGCTCGAGGGGCGGCTCGCCCACGGCCTGATGACCATCCGCCGGCTGCCGGGCAACATCGGCTACCTGAAGCTCCGCTACTTCGCGGCGGGCGAGGACGGCCGGGCGATGATCGATGCGGCGATGATGCTGCTGAAGGACACCGACGCCCTCATCATCGACCTGCGTGAGAACACCGGCGGCGGCGGCGCCAGCGACGAGGAACTGCTCGGGCACCTGTCCCGGGAGCCGATCCCGATGGCCGTGATCGAGTGGCGCGGCGACGACGGCCGGTTCACCACCATGGCCCGCAGGCCGGCGTCGCCGAAGGGCGGGCCCCTGTATCCGGACAAGCCCGTCTTCGTGCTGATCGCGCAACGCACCTTCTCGGCGGCCGAAGGCTTCGCCTACGACCTCCAGGCCGCCGGGCGCGCGATCCTGATCGGCGAGACGTCGCGCGGCGGCGGCAACCCGTCCAACCGCCCGGTGGAGCTGGGCGCCGGGATGTCGGCCTTCATCCCCAACGGTCGGGTGAGGCACCCCACGACCGGCGGCGGCTGGGAAGGGACCGGGGTCAGGCCGGACGTGCCGACCGCGCCCGACCAGGCGCTGACCGAAGCCTTCTCCCGCGCCCTGGCCGTCGCGAAACCGGCCGTCTCGACGCCGAAGTCGGAAAGGGAGCTCGCCGACGCCCGGGCCGACCCGCGCGCCGCCCTCGACGAGGCGCTCTAGGCGGGCGCCTTCACCCGCATCAGGCATTCCTGGGCGACGCTGGCGACCAGCACGCCGTCCTGGCTGTACATCTCGCCCCGGATGAAGCCCCGGCCCTGGCTGGTCGACGGGCAGTCCTGGTCGAACAGGATCCACTCGTTGAAGTTGGTCGGACGGTGGAACCACATGGCGTGGTCCAGGCTGGCCGACTGCATCCCCCTGGTCCGCCAGGTCAGGCCGTGGACGCGCAGCGCGGTCTCCATGAAGGCCATGTCGGAGGCGTAGGCCAGCGCGGCCTGCTGCCACTTCACATTGTCGCCGAGCGGCGCCTTGGCCCGCATCCAGACCTGTTTGCGGGGCGGCTTGGGCACCGGGTTGAACATGTTCTGCGGATCGGGCCAGCGCACCTCGACCGGGCGGCGCTTCATGTGCTCGATCATCGCCGGCGGCATGTCCTTGTTCTCGGCCAGGGCCTGTTCCATCTCCGTCGCCACGGACTCGGGCGAGGGATGCGCCGGCATCGGCGACTGGTGCTCGTAGCCCTCTTCCGGCACCTGGAACGAGGCGGCCAGGTTGAAGATCTGCTCGCCGTTCTGGATCGCCACCACCCGCCGGGTGGTGAAGCTGCCGCCGTCGCGGGCGCGGTCGACCTGGTAGAGCACCGGGATGCGCACGTCGCCCGGCCGGATGAAGTAGGCGTGCAGCGAGTGGCAGACGCGGTCCTGCACGGTCTCGTAGGCCGCCAGCAGCGCCTGGGCGATGACCAGGCCGCCGAAAATCCTGGGGAAACCGTCGTTGGGCGAGCGCCCGCGGAACAGGTTCATCTCGATCGGCTCGAGGGCCAGGGTCTCGATCAGGTTTTCGCTCTCTTGCATGAAACCCGCATTAGGCCGGTGTGGGAGAGGGGGCAAGCGGCCTTGCTGTCGCCACGGAACCGGGGTCAACCTGCGCGGCCTTCCGGAGGGTCGTTTCGTGTTCCTGCCAGTCCTCGCCGCCGCCGCCTCCATGCTGTTCGCGGCCGCGCCCGACACCGCGCTGGCCTATGCCGAGGCGCTGGCCCGGGCGCAGAAGTACGAGGACGACTCCCAGGCCCAGATGTACCGGCTGAACAGACTGTATCCGCCGCTGGGCAAGGCCATGCCGGCGATCTTCCAGGCCTGCGCGCCCGACGCGACCACGACCGGCAAGCCTGACTTCACCGTCATCCTCAGCTTCAAGGGCGGCGCCTTCGAAGCCGTCCGCAACACCAGCGACCACTCAATCGCCCTCTGCATCACCGAGAAGATGTCCGCCCTGAAGTACGCCCCGCCGCCGTATCCGGACTTCGCGGAAGAGATTCATCTGAAGCTGAGCGGGGAGTAGCCACGACATTCCTCTCCCTCTTGGGAGAGGGGGACCACCCGGAGGGTGGTGGAGCGGGACGCGCTAGGGTCCGACCTCAGGCCGCCGCCGGCAGATTTCCACTGCCTCGCGTATGCGGGCCAGCACGCGTTCGATGTCGCTTTCGACGACGGGCGCCGGCGCGCGAAGGGTCCTGATTCCCCGCAGCCGGAGGCACTGATCCCTTTCAGCATCGCGCTCCCGGCGTCCGGGCATGTCATGCGCGCCGCCATCAACCTCGATCGCCAGCTTCACCGAGGCGCAGAAGAAGTCGAGCACGTAGGGGCCGATGGGGTGTTGCCGGCGCATGTGCAGGCCGTCCAGCCGGTTGACGCGTAGCTCGGCCCAGAAGAGGTTTTCGGCGCGACCCATTCGCCGTCGGAGACGTTTGGCGAGCTTGCGGGTCTTCTCGGTGGCTTGCACGGCATGAGCTCCACTCTACCGGCGGCCCACACCGAAATATAACCTAAAATAGAATTGCGCAGATCGTCAACCTCAGCGCATCCCGCTCCACCATGCTCCGCATGGTCCCCCTCTCCCAAGAGGGAGAGGAAGAGAGAGGCGCGGATTCGCGATTTCGGGGCCTGTCCGCTAGAACCCCCGCCCATGCCGTTCACCGCCACCGTCCTGACCATGTTCCCCGAAGCCTTTCCCGGGCCGCTCGGCGTGTCGCTGATCGGGACGGCATGGCGGGAACAGGACCTGTGGCGCCTTGAAACAGTGGACATCCGCGCCTTTTCCAAGGATAAGCGCGGCTTCCTCGACGACACCCCCGCGGGTGGCGGTCCTGGACAGGTGATGAAGGCGGACGTGATCGCGGCGGCGCTCGACAGTGTCGATGTCGCGGGACGGCCGCTTTTGTACATGAGCGCCCGGGGTCGGCCCCTGACCCAGGCGCGTGTGAAACAGTGGGCCGGGGCGCCGGGGATCATCGTCCTCTGCGGCCGGTTCGAGGGGGTGGACCAGCGGGTGCTCGACGCCCGGGGGTTCGAGGAGGTCTCCGTCGGAGACGCGGTGCTCGCCGGCGGCGAGGCGGCGGCGATGGTGGCGATCGAAGCGTGCGTCCGACTGGTTCCGGGGGTTCTCGGGCAGCCGGAGTCGCTGAGTGAAGAGAGCTTCGAGGACGGCCTCCTCGAGCATCCGCAGTACACGCGACCGCGGACGTTCGAAGGGCTCGACATCCCCGAGGTGCTGCTGTCGGGCGACCACAAGAAGGTCGCGCAATGGCGGCGGACGATGCGTGAAGAGACGACCCGCGAGCGGCGGCCCGACCTCTGGGACCGCTACCTCGCCAACCGACAAGCAAAGGGCGATTGAAGCCCGACGACAGAAGGAACACGACGATGGCGAAGAACATCATCGCTGAGCTGGAGAAGGAAGAGACCGAGCGTCTCGCCGCTTTCCGCGCCACCCCCGATTTCCAGCCCGGCGACACGCTGCGCGTCAACGTCAAGATCAAGGAAGGCGACCGCGAGCGCGTCCAGGCGTACGAAGGCGTCTGCATCGCCCGCTCGGGTTCGGGCCTCCACGAGAATTTCACGGTCCGCAAGATCAGCTTCGGCGAAGGCGTCGAGCGGGTCTTCCCGATCATGTCGCCGATGATCGAGTCGATCGAGGTGAAGCGCCGCGGCGTCGTCCGTCGCGCCAAGCTCTACTACCTGCGCGACCGTCGCGGTAAGTCGGCCCGTATCGCCGAGCGCCAGATGACCAACACCAAGGAAGCCGCCGCTTCGGACGAAGCGTAAGGCTTTCGGCCCAGGCCGAAATGAAGAGCCCCGGACCGCGAGGTCCGGGGCTTTCCCTTATTAGGCGCTTCTAGGGGCGCACGACGCGCGTCTTGCCTGTCTTGGCTTCTACGATGACTTCGTAGGGGCCCAACTCCATGTCGTCGTTACGCGTCTCAACGCGCCATTCGCCGCCAACCCGCTTCGGATCCCAGGCATGGTAAGGCAGCTTGGCATCATAGAGCGCGCCAGACGCGATGTTCTGGGCGGTGTTGCGATCGACGTCCCGGTAGCGAACGCGCCACTCGAACATCTCCGGCGGCAGGCGCGCCCAGTACGTAAGCTCACAGAGTGGGAGGACGTCGCAGCGGTTTGCTTCAAGGACGAACGGCACCGGAAAGGGCAGTAGGAGGAAGGCCGCCGCGAGGCCGAGTCGCTTCCGCCATACTGACACCCAGATGCCTGCGATTCCGGCGACCGAGAAGATCAGGCTCAGGATATGGAGCACGGCCCAAAGGTCGAACACGTCTCCACGCGTCACCAGATAGTGCAGGTAGTCGCCGTGGCCGATCACGCCGAGGCCAGCTAGCAAGGTGACGCCAGCGCCCACGATCACCACAAGGATCGTCAGAGTGACTTTGACAGTGCTGCCCGACATTCTTGCCCCCAGGACGGAGCGTAGCGGCTCTACCGACCCCTGAACACCGGCTCCCGCTTTTCAAGGAAGCTCGCCACCCCCTCCTTGTGGTCCTCGGTCTTCATCAGCGCGCGGATCGTCTCGATGGCCCAGGCGCCGAGTTCGCGGGCGTCGCCGTAGGTCCCCTTGCGGAGGCCCTCCTTCATGTAGCGCAGGGCCAGCGGCGGGTTGACCGCGATACGGGCGGCCAGGGCGCGGGCGCGGTCCATCAGCTGCTCGTGCGGCGTGACCTCGGACACCAGCCCGATGCGCAGCGCCTCCTGCGCGTCGATGATGTCTCCGGTGAACAACAGCTCGGCCGCCTTGGCCGGGCCGACGATCGAGGGCAGGCGGTAGAAGCCGCCCACGTCGCAGACCAGGCCGCGCTTGATGAACATCTCCGAGAAGCGGGCCTTCTCCGAGGCGATGCGGATGTCGGCGTAGAGGGCCAGCTCCATGCCCCAGCCGATGGCCGCGCCGTTGACCGCGGCGATCATCGGCTTGTCGCACTCCAGCGCCGCCATCGCCGCGGGGGTCGGCTTGTGGCGCACCACCGGCGTGGTGTCGGCGGAGACGGCCCTGGGCCCGGCCATGATCTCGCGCACGTCGTCACCCGAGCAGAAGGCCGGGTCGGCGCCGGTGACGATCACGCAGCGCGCCTCCGGATCGGTCACCGCCTGGCGCAGGTATTTCTCCAGCCTGGCGTAGGCGTCCCAGTTCAGCGCGTTGCGCTGCTCGGGCCGGTTCAGGGTGATGATCGCGACGTGGTCCTCGACCGCGTAGGTGACGGTTTCCTGGGTCATCGGCTGCCTCCGGGCGCTCTGGCGGCGCTGTCAGGAGGATCGTGCGGCAGGGAGCCGGGTGCTTCAATGGCGCCGTGGCGTCAGCCTTGCCCTCAAACTTCGTCGTGGCCAGCCCCGGACTTGGTCCGGTGGCGGGCCGCCCGTGAACACGGCCTCGATGCCGTGCGTCCTTCGACACGCCGCCTGCGGCGGCTGCTCAGGATGACGTGTTCGGACGGTGACTCACCTACGTCATGGTGAGCAGCGCCGAAGGCGCGTGTCGAACCACGCAACCACTCTTCCGC
>CALKHU010000103.1 GCA_937991555.1 uncultured Caulobacter sp. | reverse complement strand
ACCGCATCCAGCCAGCGGGCGTAGGCGGTCTCGCGCTCGTGGGTTTCGGCGGTAGGCGTCAGGTCGTCCACGTCCGGGCGGGCCGCGGCGGCCTCCCGGAGCGAGGCGAACACCCCGGCGCCGAGGCCGGCGAACAGGGCGGCGCCGAGGGCCGTGGTCTCGTGATAGCTGGCGCGCTGCACCGGCAGGCCGGTCAGGTCGGCGAGGCGCTGGCTGAACCAGGCGCTCCTGGCCATGCCGCCGTCGATGCGCAGCTGGGCTCCGTCGTGGAAGGCGGACGGCGCGTCGGCGCGCATGGCCTCGATCAGGTCGCGGGTCTGCAGGGCGCAGGCGTCGAACGCCGCGGCGGCGATCTCGGCCCGCCCGCTGTCCCGCGTGAGGCCGAAGATGGCGCCCCGGGCGTCCGGGTCCCACCAGGGCGCGCCGAGGCCGGTGAAGGCCGGCACCAGCACAACGCCGTGGTCGGGCCTCGCCGTCCGCGCCAGGGCTTCGGCGCCCTGCGGTCCGCCGGCCAGGCCCAGCCCTTCGCCCAGCCACTGGATCGCCGCGCCGGCCACGAAGATCGAGCCCTCGAGCGCGTATGTCGTCTCGCCGCCGACGCGGGCGGCGACCGTGGTCAGCAGGCGCGAGCGGCTGAGCGGCTTCTGCTTGCCGGTATTCAGCAGCATGAAGCAGCCGGTGCCGTAGGTGGCCTTCATCTCGCCCGGACAGATGCAGCCCTGCCCCATCAGCGCCGCCTGCTGGTCGCCGGCGACGCCGCGGATCGGGACCGGGCGTCCGAGGATCGAGGCGTCGGCCTCGCCGAAGTCGCCGGCGCAGTCCAGCACCGCCGGCAGCAGCGAGGCCGGCAGGTCGAACAGCTCCAACATCTCGTCCGACCATTGCTGGCGGCCGATGTCGAACAGCAGGGTGCGCGAGGCGTTGGTGGCGTCCGTGGCGTGCACCCTGCCGCCGGTGAGCTTCCAGATCAGCCAGCTGTCCATCGTGCCGGCCAGCAGTTCGCCCCGCACGGCCCGCTCCCGCGCGCCGGGAACCTCGCGCAGCAGCCAGGCGATCTTTGTGGCCGAGAAGTAGGGGTCGAGCAGCAGGCCGGTGACCTCGGTGACCCGCTCCTCGCGACCGGCCTTCTTCATGCGCTCGCAGACTTCCGCGGTCCGGCGGTCCTGCCAGACGATGGCCGGGGCGATGGGGCGTCCGGTGGCCTTGTCCCAGACCACGACCGTCTCGCGCTGGTTGGTGATGCCGATGGCGGCGACATCGCCGGCGCGGCCGCTCTTCTCCACCGCCTCCCGGAGGACCGCGACGCTGGCGGTCCAGATCTCCTCGGCGTCGTGCTCGACCCAGCCGTCGGCGGGATAGCCCTGGCGCAGGGGCCGGCCGGCCTCGGCCAGCGCCTTGCCGGCGGCGTCGAACACGATCGCCCGAGTGCTGGTGGTTCCCTGGTCAAGCGCCACGATCACCGGATCGGCCATGCGTTTCGACTCCCCTGCATGCTTGCGGTAGGTTTAAGCATGTTTTCACGGGGTTGGCGCAGGCTGAAGACGCGCCCAGTCCGGGAAGCCGGGGACGTCACGTGACCACCGCAATCGACCCTCAGAGCCTGTTGCTGCTCGCGCAGAGCCGCCATCCGGCGGACCGCGAGCGTCTGCTCGAGGAAATGGTCGAGTACTGCTCGCGGCACGAACTGGACGAACTGACCGCCCCGGCGGTGCGCGAACTGGTCGGCGCCGTGTTCATGACCCTGGTCGCCGAGGCCGAGCGCGACATCCGCCGTCGCCTGGCCGAGAAGATCGCCCCCGCGCCCTGGGCGCCCGCGGCCCTGGTCAACGTGCTGGCCCTTGATGACATCGAGATCGCCGCGCCGGTCATCGCCGCCAGCCCGGTGCTGCAGGACCATGATCTGATCCGCCTGCTGGTCGAGTCGACCCTCGACCACCAGATCGCCGTCGCGCGACGCGGCCGGCTGTCCTCGCCGGTGATCGAGGCGATCCTCAAGCAGGAGGAACCGGCGGTCCTGACCGCGCTGGCTGGCAACGACACGGCCGA
Organism: uncultured Caulobacter sp.; assembly: GCA_937991555.1. Taxonomy (GTDB): domain Bacteria; phylum Pseudomonadota; class Alphaproteobacteria; order Caulobacterales; family Caulobacteraceae; genus Caulobacter. The sequence continues at coordinate 878 of CALKHU010000103.1, read as the reverse complement.
GCTGTCGCCATCGGCGATGGAGCGTCTCGTCGAGCATTCCCGGCGGGTCGCCGCCATGCGTTCGCCGCTGGTCCGCCATCCGCGGCTGTCCTCGGACCTCGCCCAGCGGCTCTACCTTTGGGTCGGCCAGTCCCTTCGCGCCGCGCTGGTCGGCCGCTTCCGCCTCGACCCGGCCGCGCTCGACGCCGAGCTGGCGCTGGCGGTGCGCGAGGCGCATGCGGCCATCGACAGCCTGCCCCCGGCGCGGGCCCGCACCGACGGCGAGCGCGAGGCCATGGAAGCGCGCCTGATCGAGAAGCTCGACGACGGCGGGCAGCTGAAGCCGGGTTACCTGCTTCGGGCGCTGCGCGAGCGGCGGCTCAGCCTGTTCGTGGCGGCCATGGCGCGGCTGGGGCAGTTCGAGCCGGAACACATCTGGCGGGCCATCGACAGCGACCGCCCGGAGTTGCTCGCCCTGGCCTGTGCGGCCATCGGCGTCGACCGTGGGGCATTTCCGACCATCCTGGCCGCGGTCCGCGATCTCAACCGCGGGCGGCCAGGCGGCGGCGATGAAGGCTCGCGCCGGGCCGGTGGCGCTTTCGGCCCGTTCGACGCCGATATCGCTGGCATGGCGTTCCGTCAGGCTGTCAAATCGGTCTGATGTTCAAGGCCGAGCCCTACACCCGCAGACTGACATTCAAAGCCAGCGACCGCCCCGAGGCGCAGCAGGCGCGCGAGCGGCTGATCGCGCGCTACGGCGACGCCGGCCAGGAGGCGCAGGTGATCGTGGCGCTCGGCGGCGACGGCTTCATGCTGGAGACGCTCCACGCCACGATCGGCGAGGGCAAGCCGATCTACGGCATGAACCGCGGCTCCGTCGGCTTCCTGATGAACGAATA
>CALKHU010000102.1 GCA_937991555.1 uncultured Caulobacter sp. | reverse complement strand
ACCCAGGCGTCGCCGTTCGGACCCTTGACGATGTCGTAGGGCACCATGCCCTTGTCCTTGGCCACGACCGGATCGCTGAACGAGCGGCCGATCAGGCGCTTGATCGCGAACAGGGTGTTGGCCGGGTTGGTCACCGCCTGGCGCTTGGCCGGCTGGCCGACGAGCTTCTCGCCGTCATCGAGGAAGGCGACGATGGACGGGGTGGTCCGGGCGCCCTCGGCGTTCTCGATCACCTTGGGGTTCTTGCCGTCCATGATGGCCACGCACGAGTTCGTGGTGCCGAGGTCGATACCGATGATCTTGCTCATCTGAGGTCTTTCTACTCCGTAGCTGGCGGACGGTGGTGACAAGAGCCTTGTGAAAGCGCTCCGGTTTTTCTCTTCCGTCCCCGATGGATCCTCTGAGTGGGATGGACCGGCCTCCACTGGGCGAAAGCCGTCGTCAAGACCGCCATATGGGAAGCGTGCCCCCCGCCGCAAGAGCAAAACCCCAGCCAAGATGAGGGCTTTGTCGGCGAGGCGACGCGGCGTCTCCGGCGGCCCCCCGTTTGGGGCATGGCCGCCTACGGTCGCGGGCGTCTAACCAGCCCCGCGATTCCGCAATCGAGAGGGGAGACAACCGCTTGTCCAAGTTCGGCAACATCATCCGCGCCGCCGTCGCCGTCCCGGTCCTGGCCGCGTCCCTGCTGGGCGCCTCGGCCGCCTCGGCAGAGGACCGCCGCGTCCGCATCATCAACGAGACCAGTCACACCATCGTGCGCTTCTACGCGTCGAACGTCGGCCGGAACTCCTGGGAGGAGGACATCCTCGGCCGCTCGGTGCTGCGCCCCGGCGAGTCCGTCGTCGTCAACGTCGACGACGGCTCGGGCTACTGCCTGTTCGACTTCAAGGCCGTGTTCGACGACGGCGACGAACTGACCCGCAGCCGCGTCGACGTCTGCAAGATCTCATCCTACCGCTACCGGGAAGACTGATCGGACGGCGGCGGGGCGGATGTTCAGGTCCGCTCCGCCGCGCCCTTGAGTCCGCCGCCGCGGCCGCTCACCTTGGGGGTTCGCCCCGGAGGCAGCGCATGACGGCCGGATTCCAGCTTCTGCCAGGACTGCTCGGTCCCGCCGATCAGGCCGATCTGGTCGAGCGGGTCCTGGCCGCCGCCGTCGAGGCGCCGTTTCACGTCCAGTCCACGCCGGGCGGGCGGCCGATGAGCGTGGAGACGACCGGCCTCGGCCCGCTGTCCTGGGTCAGCGACCGGGGCGGCTACCGCTACGAGCCGCGGCATCCGCTGACCGGGCGGCCGTGGCCGCCGATCCCGGACATCCTGCGGCGATTGTGGGCGGAGCTCGTCGATCCCGAGGTTCCGCCCGACGCCTGCCTGGTCAACCTCTACCGGACCGGCGCGCGGATGGGCCTGCATCGCGACGAGGACGAGGCCGACTTCCGCTTTCCCGTGCTGTCGGTCTCGCTCGGCGACACGGCGCTGTTCCGCATCGGCGGCCTTTCGCGCCGCGATCCGACGCGGTCGGTGCGGCTGGCCTCGGGCGACGTCTGCCTGCTCGGCGGCACGGCCCGGCTCGCCTACCACGGGGTGGACCGGATCATCGCCGGGTCGTCGCGGCTGGTGCCGGGCGGCGGCCGCATCAACCTCACCCTGCGGCGGGCGGGTCCGGCGCCGGAGTTGGCGGAACCGCCTCCGTCGCGATAGGGTGCGACAAAACGCGCTGGGGAAGACGCCATGCTCAAGCTTACGCGCCCGGAGGGCAACCAGCCCGGGGACCTCGACCTCTCCCGCCGCGCGCTCGGCGGCCTGTTCTTCGCCGGCTACGCGGCCGCCGCGGTGTCGGCGAGCGCCGAGCCGATCGTCACCGATCTCGAGGGCCTGGTGGCCGAGACGGTGATGATCCCGGCCGGCGACCGGGACATCCCGGCCTACGTCGCCCGTCCCGACGCGCGCGGGAAGTTCCCGGTGGTGCTTGTCATCTCGGAGGTGTTCGGCGTCCACGAGTACATCCGCGACGTCTGCCGGCGCCTCGCCAAGCTGGGCTACGTCGCCATCGCCACCGACTTCTTCGTCCGTCACGGCGACCCGGCGCCCCTGACCGACTTCGCGGCCATCCGCAAGATCGTGTCCGCCGCCACCGACGCCCAGGTGATGAACGATGTCACCGCCACGGTGGGGTGGGCGAGCGGCCAGGCCTATGTCGACCGCAAGCGGATGGGCATCACCGGCTTCTGCTGGGGCGGGGCGGTGGTCTGGCTCGCCTGCGAGCGGTTCCGCCACTTCCGCTGCGGCGTGGCCTGGTACGGCCGCCTGACCCGTCCCGCCGAGGGCCAGTTCCTGTCGGAGCCGGAGCGCGAGTGGCCGCTCGACCTCGCCGGCTATCTGAAGGCCCCCGTCCTCGGCCTCTACGCGGGCAAGGACCAGGGCATCCCGGTCACCGACGTCGAGGCGATGAACGCCAAGCTGCGCGAGTACGAGAAGGTCGGCTCGGGGATCATCGTCTACCCGGACGCCCAGCACGGCTTCCATGCCGACTACCGGGCCAGCTACGACCTCAAGGCGGCCCAGGACGGCTGGCGCAAGATGATCGACTTCTTCGCCGACCACGGGCTGCGCGGAAAGCGCTTCTGATCCTGCGGGGTTCGAGAGGCGCCCTCGCGGGCGCTCCTCACCCCGACGACTTCAGCAGGGACGCACCCACGCCCCGTCGTCCTGAGGGGTGCGCCGCAAGGCGACCCTCGGTCTGATCGAAGGCTCGAGGGACGCGCTAACCCCGCAGCTTGCGCGTCAGGGCCTCGAGGTCGCGGGCCAGCTGGGCGTCATCGACCTTGAGGGCGTCGATGCGGCGGACCGCGTGCAGGACCGTGGTGTGGTCCCGACCCCCGAAGCGGCGACCGATGTCCGGCAGCGAACGGGTGGTCAGCTGCTTGGCCAGCCACATCGCGGCCTGTCGGGGCCGCGCCACCGAGCGGTTGCGGCGTTCGCTGATCAGATCCGCCTGGCGAAGGCCGAAGTGCTCGGCCGTGGCCTTCTGGATGTCGTCGATGGTGATGCGCTTCTCGGCCCCGCGCAGATGCGGCCGCAGGATGTTCTGCGCCTCGTCCAGCGACAGGCCGGCCACATCGCTGCCCATGCGGGCGACCAGGGTGTTCAGCGCGCCTTCCAGCTCACGGACGCTGTCGGTGAAGCGGTCGGCGAGGAACTGCAGCACCTCGGGCCGGGCCTGGGCGATGAAGCCGCCCTGCCGGCCCAGCGAGGCCAGCTTGCGCTCGAGGATGCCCATCCGCAGGCCCCGGTCGGCGGGCTCGATGCCGCAGACCAGCCCGGCCGACAGGTGGCTGCGCAGGCGGGCGTCCATCTCGGTGATCGCCGCCGGCGGGCGGTCGGCCGAGAACACCACGCGGCGGCCGTCCTCCATCAGGGCGGTCAGGGTGTGGAA
>CALKHU010000101.1 GCA_937991555.1 uncultured Caulobacter sp. | reverse complement strand
CGTCAGGATGTCGAGGCCTCGGAAGCCCGCGCGGCCGCGGCCCAGGCCCAGGCGCGGGCCACCCGCGCCCGGGTCGCCGCCGCTGGCGGCCCCAACGCCAGCGGGCGCGCGACCATCGTCGCCCCCATCGCGGGCGTGGTGACCGCCCTGCGGGTCGGTCTGGGCGGCGTCGTTCAGCAGGGCGATCCTGTCGCCGTCATCTCCAATCCCAATCGTGTGGAGCTCGTCTTCAACGCGCCCGCCGCGCTCGGATCGACGGTCCGTCCCGGCGCCCAGATCCGGGCGCGGGGCGCCGACGGCGCCGAATATTCGGCCGTGGTCACGGCGGTGGCGCCTGACGCCAACGCCCAATCCGGCTCGACCCTGATCCGGGCCCGGCCCAGCGGCGCGGTGCCGCCGGCCGGCTCCGCGGTCAGCGGCTCCATCGTCACCGGCGGGACCGGCGCGATCACCGTGCCTTCCGAGGCGGTGCAGACGGTGGGCGGCGGCTCCGTCGTCTTCGTCGTCACCCCGACCGGCTTCCGCGCCCAGCCTGTAGTGCCCGGCCGCCAGGCGGGAGACCAGACCGAGATCGTGCGCGGCCTGACCGGCGACGAGCGGATCGCCGGGGCCAACGCCTTCCTGCTGAAGGCGGAACTGGGCAAGGGCGAAGTGGAGCACGAAGACTGATGCTCGACAGGATCATCTCCGGCGCCGTCCGCTATCGCTGGCTCGTCGTCCTCGCCGCCATCGTCCTGGCCGGATTCGGCTTCCGCGAACTGCTGCGGCTGCCGATCGATGCGGTGCCCGACATCACCAACCGCCAGGTCCAGGTGACGACCGTCGTCCCGGCCCTCGGGCCGGAGGAAGTCGAGCGTCAGGTCACCTTCCCGATGGAGACCGCCCTGGCGGGCCTGCCGGGCCTCGTCGAAACCCGCTCGCTGTCGCGCCACGGCTTCTCGCAGATCACCGCCGTCTTCACCGACCGCACCGACATCTATTTCGCGCGCAACCTCGTCAACGAACGGATGCAGGCGGCGCGGGACGAACTCCCCGAAGGCGTCCAGCCCTCCATGGGACCGGTCGTCACCGGCCTTGGCGAGGTCTACATCTGGACGGTTGAACTGACCGGCGCGGCCGCCCGTCCGGGCGCCGCCTATGTCACGCCCGAGGGCGAACGGCTGACGACCGACCAGGAGAAGGCCACCTATCTCCGGACCGTCCAGGACTGGATCATCGCCCCACAGCTCAAGACCGTGGAAGGCGTCGCCGGCGTCGACGTGCTCGGCGGCTACGTCAAGGAATACGCCGTCCATCCCGACCCGGCCCGGCTCGCCGCCCATGGCGTCGGCCTGGTCCAGCTGGTCGAGGCGCTGGAGCACGCCAACCGCATCGCCGGCGCCGGCTACGTCAATCGGGGCGGCGAGGCCTATATCGTGCGCGCCGACGCCCGTATCCGCAGCCTGGAAGAGCTCGCCCAGACGCCGATCCTGAACCGGGGCGGCCAGGTGATCCGGGTCTCCGACGTCGCCACGGTGGAGATCGGCCGCGCCCCGCGCCTCGGCTCGGCCAGCGTCAACGGCCGCGAAACCGTCGTGGGCACCGCCCTGATGCTGCAGGGCGAGAATTCCCGCGCCGTCGCCCACCGCGTCGGAGAGCGCCTGAAGGAGATCGGGACCAGTCTGCCACCTGGCGTGGTCGTCCGCCCGGCGCTCGACCGCACCCAACTGGTCGAGGCGACGATCCGCACCGTCGAACACAACCTGGCGCTCGGCGCGCTCCTCGTCATCGCCGTCCTGTTCTTCGCGCTGGGCAATGTGCGCGCGGCCATCATCACCGCCCTGGTCATTCCGCTGAGCTTCCTGTTCGCCGCCTCGGCGATGAACCGGTTCGGCATCAGCGCCAATCTGCTCAGCCTGGGCGCGCTCGACTTCGGCCTGATCGTCGACGGCGCGGTGGTGGTGATCGAGAACACCCTGCGGCGCCTGGCCATGCGCCGGGAAGCCGTCGGGCGGGCCCTGGCCTTGCCCGAACGCCTCGCCGTCGCGGTCGAGGCGGCCAAGGAGATGGCCAGGCCGGCGGCGTTCGGTCAGGCGATCATCCTGTTGGTCTATGCGCCGCTGCTCATGTTCGAGGGCGTCGAGGGCAAGATGTTCGGGCCGATGGCCGGCACGGTGATGTTCGCGCTGCTCGGCGCCTTCGTCCTCTCCTTCACCTTCGTTCCCGCCATGGCGGCGATCTGGGTGCGCGAACCGAAGACGCACGACGACGAGACCCGTCTGACCCGCGCGGCCAAGGCGCGCTACGAGCCGCTGCTGCGCGCCGCGGTCGCCCGACCCCGCGCCGTGATCGCCGGAGCGGGTCTGGCGCTTCTGGTCGGGGCCGTCGCCTTCCTCAGCCTCGGGCGCGAGTTCGTGCCGACGCTCGACGAGGGCGATGTCCTGGTCCAGGCGCTCAGGGTGCCCTCGACCTCGCTCGAGCAGAGCCAGGCCATGCAGTTCCGGGTCGAACGGACGCTCAAGGCCATGCCCGAGGTCGAACTGGTCTTCGCCCGGACCGGCACGGCCGAGGTGGCGTCCGATCCCATGCCGCCGTCGATCTCCGACACCTTCGTGATGCTCAAACCGCGCAGCGAATGGCCCGATCCGGGCCTGCCCAAGGCGGAACTGGTCGAGCGCATGGAGGAAAACCTCGGCAAGCTGCTGGGCAACAACTACGAGTTCACCCAGCCGATCCAGATGCGCTTCAACGAGCTGATCGCCGGCGTCCGCTCCGACGTGGCCGTGGCCGTCTATGGCGACGACTTCGCCGCCATGCAGCGCAGCGCCGACCAGGTCGCCGCCGTGCTCCGGCGCATCCCCGGCGCGGCCGACGTGCGGGTCGAGCAAGTGTCCGGCCAGCCGGCGATCACCGGGGCGGTCGATCGGACCATCGCCGCGGCGCAAGGGGTCCACGCCAGCGACGCGGCCGACGCCCTGGCGATCGCCCTCGGCGGCCGGTCCGCCGGCCATGTGCTGGAGGGCGACCGCCGTTTCGACGTCGTCGTCCGACTCGCCGACGACCTGCGCGACGATCCGGCCGTGATGGCCCAGCTGCCCGTCATGCCCGAGGACTCCCAGCCCGGCGCGCTCACCGTGCCGCTCTCGGCCGTGGCCCGCTTCGACGTCACCGAAGGGCCCAACCAGATCAGCCGCGAAAACGGAAAGCGGCGGATCATCGTCCAGGCCAACGTCCGCGGCCGCGACCTCGGCGGCTTCGTCGCCGAGGCCCGCGAGCAGGTGGCCAGGGAGGTCCGGCCGCCGGTCGCGGGCTGGTTCGACTGGGGCGGGCAGTTCGAGAACCTCGAACGGGCCAGCGCCCGACTGGCCATGATCGTGCCGCTGGTGTTCCTGACCATCGGCCTGCTCCTGTTCCTGGCCTTGAAGTCGCTCAAGGACGCGGCCCTGGTCTTCGCCGGGGTGCCGCTCGCGCTCGTCGGCGGAGCCGTCGCCCTGCTCCTGCGCGGCATGCCGTTCTCGATCTCCGCCGCCGTCGGCTTCATCGCCGTCTCCGGCGTGGCGACCCTGAACGGCTTGGTGCTGATGCAGGCCATCCGGCAGCGGCTGGACGAAGGCGCCGAGCCGTCAGCGGCCGCGGTCGAAGGCGCGGTGAGCCGGCTGCGGGCCGTGATCACCACCGCCCTGGTCGCCATGCTCGGCTTCATCCCGATGGCCTTCGCCGTCGGGGCCGGCGCCGAGGTCCAGAAGCCGGTGGCCACCGTCGTCATCGGCGGATTGCTGACGGCCACGGCGCTGACGCTGTTGGTGCTGCCCACGCTGGCGGCGCGGACGATCCGCCGCAAGGAGGTCGCCGAATGACCGCGCCCGGATACGCCGAGAACCGACAGCGCCGGACCTTGCTGATCGTGCTTGTGCTCAACGCCCTGCTCTTCGCGGGCCTCGGGATCGGCGGCGTGCTGGCGGATTCCAGCGCCCTGCTGGCCAACGCCGTGGACAACGCCTCGGACAGCGTCGTCTATCTGATCAGTTTCCTGGCCGTCGGCCGCGCCCTGGCGTGGAAGCGGCGGGCGGCCCGGATCTCGGGCGTCCTGCTGCTGCTCTTCGCGGCCGGCGTCCTGATCGACGCGGGGCGGCGCTGGTGGTTCGGGGCGGAGCCGATCGGCTGGACCATGATCGGCCTGGCGGTCATCGCCGCGGCGGTCAACCTGATCTGCCTGCAGCTGCTGCGCCGGCTGGACGGCGACGACGTCAACCTGCGCGCCGCCGAGACCTTCAGCTTCAATGACTTCGCCTCCAACGGCGGCATCATCGTCGCCGGCGGCCTGGTGCTGTGGCTCGGCCAGTCCTGGCCGGACCTGGTGGTCGGGGTTCTGGTCGCGGCGGTGGCGGCCAAGGGCGGCCTCGAAATTCTCGAGGACGCCCGCAACTCGGACGTCGACGATGAGGCCGAGACCTAGGCCGACCTACCGCATCCAGACCCCGGCGCGTGGGCCCCGGGGCGAATGGGGCGGCGAATGTTCGCCGCCCGCTTCGGCCTATTCCGGCGAGATGGCGGTGATCTCGGCCGAGCCGCCGCGCATCACCAGGTCGAACTTGACCCGGTCGCCGGTCTTGACCGTCGCCAGCAGCGCCGGGGCCGCCTTGAAGGTCATCGCCATGGCCGGCCAGCCGATCTCCGGGATCGGCCCGTGGTCCAGGGCCACGGTTCCGGCCGCCGCATCGACGGCGGTCACGACGCCGGTTCCGTGGCCGGTCTTGTCCGCCTCGGCGGCGGGCGCGGCCGGGGCCATCCCCGCCATCGGGGCTTCGGCGGCGGTTTCGGCCGCCGGGGCGGCGGCCTTGTCGGCGGGTTGGCCGCAGGCGGCGAGCAGGGTCGCAGAGGCGAGGGCGGGGGTCAGGGCGAGGCGCTTCATGGGGTGTCTCCTTGGGTTGAAGCAGGGGAAGAGGGACGTCGACGTCTCAAGAGCAGGTAGGCCGCGGGGATCACCAGCATCGAGAGCAGGGGGGCGGTCAGCATGCCGCCGATCATGGGCGCGGCGATGCGGCTCATGACCTCCGAGCCGGCCCCATGGCCGACCAGGATGGGGAAGAGGCCGGCGAGGATCACCGCGACCGTCATGGCCTTGGGGCGAACCCGCAGCAGCGCGCCTTCGCGCACGGCCTCGGCGACCTGATCCGGCGCGGGCGCGGCCCCCCGGTCGGCCAGGGCGTGTTTGAGATAGATCAGCATGACCACGCCGAACTCCGCCGAGACCCCGGCCAGGGCGATGAAGCCGACGCCCGTCGCGACCGACTGGTGGTAGCCCAGCAGGTAGAGGATCCAGATCCCGCCGGTCAGGGCGAAGGGCAGGGTCCCCATGATCAGGGCGGCCTCGTCGAGCCGGCCGAAGGTCAGATAGAGCAGGAAGAAGATGATCAGCAGCGTCGCCGGCACCACGATCATCAGCCGCGCGGCGGCCGTTCAGGGCGTGGCTTCAGGCCTGGAGCTTTGGAGGACCTTGCAGCGGCGGCGGACCGGCGCCGGAGCGATCGGTGTCGGCCGGGCGCAGGACGGCCAGACGGCCGGCGCGAGACGGGCTGGTCAAGGCCGTCGGGGCGGGCAGGGGAACGACCACGCCCGCACAGCCCATCTTGGCCAGGCAGGCCGGGCTCATGTCCTGGCAGGGGACCTTGGACTTGGAGGCCGGGTCCGAGGCGGGAGCGCCGGTCTCGGGGCAATCCGGACAGCAGTCCGACATGTCCATTGCGGCCTCGGCCGCAGGGGTCATCGGCGGCGTCGGGCTCGCATGCGCCGCCGCCTGACCGACAAAGCCGGTCAGCGCCAAGGCGACGAGAAGGGTGCGCAGGACGGTCCACATGCGATCATCAGTAGGCTCCCCGCGCCGGACCGAGTCAATATCGACGCGCCTGGCCCACGGCGGTCTCCGGACCCGACGAGCCGAGTTCGGCGATGACCGGGCAACAGACCTGCCGGCCGTCCTCGCAGGCGACGACCGCCTGCCGGAGCACCGCCCGCAGCCTTTGAAGGTCGGCGATCTTGGCGTCGATGCCCGCGACATGCTCGGTCGCCAGATCCCGGACCTGGGCGCAGGATTGCAGGCCGGGCTCGCTGAGCGCGATGAGCTTGCGGATGGCGTCGATGCCGAACCCCAGCTCCCGCGCGCGGCGGATGAACCGCAGTCGTTCAAGGTGGTCGGGGTCATAGCTGCGGTGGCCGCCGGCGGTGCGGGCCGGCTTGGGCATCAGGCCGATGCCCTCGTAGTAGCGCACCGTCTCCAGGTTCACGCCGGCGCCCGCCGCCAGTTTTCCGATCGTCAAAATCCGCGCCGACATTTCCGCTTGATCCCGTA
>CALKHU010000100.1 GCA_937991555.1 uncultured Caulobacter sp. | reverse complement strand
AACGCAGCGATTTCATCTCGCTGCATGTGCCAGCCCCAGGCCGTGCCGATCTGGCCGGCGGTCGAGCCGGCGGCGGCGAAGCTGTCAATCGTGGCCTTGAGGGCCGTGCGGTCGCTGCTCAGCGGGGTGATCGTCGCCGTCGGGCAGGGGTTGCCGGTGCTCGGATAGTTCAGGCCCACCGGCGCGGTGCTCGGCGCAACGTCGGTGTAGGCATCGGCGCCGGTGCGTTCGGTGACGCAGGTGCTCACCTGATGGGTGCGCGTGGCTGGGCTCCAGGTCGAGGCGTTGGTGAAGCGGTAGTACTCGCAGCCGTACTCGGTGCAGTAGGCGGTCCCGCCGGAGGTCCAGCTGCTTTCGGTCGGCCCGAGCGTATCGATCAGCGCGAAGGTGTTCGTCGTCAGGCTGTCGATCTCGAACGTCTCGCCGTTGAGGCTGGTCGTGCCGCCGACGCCCGAGAAGTAGATCTCGTCCCCGTCGTCGTAGCCGTGCGAGGCGGCCGTCACGACCAGCCGGCACTCCGTCGTCAGGCACTTCCGCACCGTGCCGCCGGACGAGTAGTTGTTCCAGGAACTGCTGTTGGTGCTGTTCAGCGTGAACCGGTTGGCGTTGACCCGGGTGATCGTGAAGTAGCGGTTGTTCACCTGGGTCGTGCCGTTCACGCCCGAGATATAGACGATGTCGCCGGTGCTGAAGCCGTGGCTGCTGGCGGTGATGGTGGTCGTCGAGCCGCGCGAGATGCCCGAGATCGACTTCGAGCTCCCCGTTTGCCAGGCGATGCCGGTGATGGTCCTCGTTCCGACGATCGCGCCGCGCGCCCCTGCCGCATAGCTGCCGACATTGACCCCGACCGAGTAGGGCACGATCGCCGCCTTCGAGTAGTAGGGCGTCTGGGTGTCCTGGATGACGTAGTCGATCAGGTCCTTGGCGGCGGTCTTCAGGTCCGACAGCGGCGTGCCGGACATCGAGCCGGTGATGTCGAGGACGAGCGCCAGCTCGAGGTTGGTCGAGGCGCGGGCGACTTCGGCTTCGACCCCCACCGTCATGTCGCCGTCCAGCCAGAGGTTCGAGATGTAGGGGGCCAGAGTCGCCGTGGCCGTGCTCTCGATCCGGGTGCCCACGAGCCTGAAGGTCGAACTCCGCAGCGTCGCCTCGCTCATGCCGGCCAGCTGGGCGCGCAGCGCCGCCTCGCCGATCGCCTGGAGCTCGCCGTCCGTGTCCGCCGTCGACCGGGCGGCCAGCAGGGTCGCCGCGTCGAGGGCGTCCTGGAGATGGCGCTTCTCCACGCTGGCGCGGTTGATGTCGATCAGCGCGAAGGACAGCACTGCCAGCGGCAGCGCGAGGACGGCGAACCAGACGGCGACGGCCCCTTCGCGGGCTCCCGTGAAACGCGCGATCAGCGCGGCGAGCCTCGGGACGAGGCCCTGCGGGCGGCGGCGATCCATGAGCATTCTACCCCGATTGAACCGCCAGTCTCCCGCGTGACGGTAAGAAAACCGCCAACAGCCGTGGTGAACGGGCCGTTACCCCGTCTACTTCGAAAGGCGCAGGGCGTTGATGTCCTGGGCGATCTCCTTGAACGCGACCTTCAGCTCAGAGCCGCTGTCGGGCAGATAGACGTGTTCGGCAGAGGTCGCGCACTCTTCCATGATGGCCTCGGCGTTGGCGTTGCCGCTTAGCGCGAAGCCGACCGTGTAGACGACCACCCCCTGCGCCTTCATGGCGTCGCAGAGCGCCTCGGCCTGGGCGAAGGCGTCGCCGTTGGAGGCGTTGCAGTTGATCTTGTCGGAGGACGAGCCCGAGCCCGAGGTCGAGTCCCTGCTGATCACGCCCTTGCAGTAGGTGGTATTGAATTCGCCGTCGGTCATCAGGACCACGACCTTCAGGAGATCGTCGGCGCCGTAGGCGGCCGGGCGGCTGGTTTCGTTCGGCCACAGGTAGCCCCAGTTCGGCGACACCAGGTACCAGGCCCAGGCGAGGCCGATGTGACCGGCCGTCGAGCCGGCGGCGGTGTAGCCGTCGATGCTGGCCTTGAGACCCGCCTTGTCGCTCGACAGGGGCACGATCGTGCTGCCGACGCAGGGATTGCCGCTGTTGGGATAGTTGCGCCCGACGAACGCCGTCGACGGCGCCGCGTCGGTGTAGGCATGGGTCCCGGTGCGCTCGCTCACGCAGGTGCTGATGGTGTTGGTCTTCGTGCCGCCCGAGGCGGTGGTGAAGGTGTACTTGTTGCAGCCCGGGCTGGTGCAGGTTCCGCCGGTCACCGCGCCTCGGACGGTCGACGCATAGCCGCCGACGTTGACGCCCATCGAATACGGGGCCAGCGCCACCCGCGTGTAGTAGGGCGACTGCTGGGCCTGGACGACGATGTCGACCAGATCCTTCGCCGCCGTCTTCAGGTCGGCGATCTTGCTGCCGCTCATCGAGCCGGTGACGTCCAGCGCCAACGCCACCTCGATGTTCTTGGACGCCCGGACCACCTCCGTGCTGGCGCCGATCTCGATGTCGCCGTCATGCCAGAGCTGCGCGATGTAGGGCGTGGTGGTGGCGGTGGCCGTGGCGACGACCTTGCTGCCGACGATCCGGAAGCTGGACGACCTCAAGGTCGCCCGCGCCCCGGCCAGGTCGACCCTGAGCACGCCCTCGCCGACCGACTGCGCCTCGGCGTCGGTGGTGGCCGTCGAGCGGGCCGCCGCCAGGGCGGCCGCATCCAGCGCATCCTGGAGATGCCCCTTCGCCGCCGACGCCTTGCTCACATCGACCATGCCGAACACGGTCACGGTCAGCGGCAGCGCCATCAGCGCGAACTGCACCGCCGCAGCGCCTTTCTCTTCCTTGCGGAAAGCGCGCGCGAACCTGCTCATCCCCTGGAGGATGCGAATCCCGATCGACATGGCCCCACCTGTTCCCGACTCGTGTTGACGGACGGTCCGGCAGGTTGCGCCCGGCACGGTAAACGGCTCGGCCACAGGACGAGGTGAAAGTCCGGCAACCATGACGGGCCCATATCGACGCCCGGCGCGCGACATGGGACACCGGTGTTCGCCCGGCGGCGTCCGGCGGGGAGACGGATGGTCGAACTGGAAACTCTGTTGCGCGGGGCGGTCGCCGGCGCGGTCGTGGCGATCGCGATCGGCTTCCTGCGGGCGCCGCGTCCCGCGGCGCGCTGGGCCGGCGCGCTGTTCTGCCTGTCCGTCGCCGCCTTCGCGCTGAACTCCGGAAACGTCCGCGAACTCATGCTCGGCGGCGTCAGGGCGCCGGTCTGGTTCCTGGCCATCGGCGGCACCGCCTATCTGTGGATGTTCGCCGTCGTCCTGTTCGAGGACTGGCCGTTCGACTGGCGGCTGTTCATCCCCGCCGGGGTGATGACCACAGTCGGCATCGCCGGCGCGGTCGTCCCCTCGCCCGCCGTCGGCGGCGTCTGGGTCGTGCACAACCTGCTCGAGGTCGTGCTCGTCGCCCACGTCGCCCTGGTCGCCTGGCGCAGCCGTCGCGGCGACCTGGTCGAGGCGCGCCGCACCCTGCGCGGCCCCTTCATGCTGGTCGTCGTCGCCTACAGCGTCGTCCTGTCCGGCTTCGAGATCGTCGAGACCTTCGCCGTCCTTCCGGCGTGGCTGGGTCTGGTCCAGGCCGGCAGCCTTCTGGCGCTCTCGGCCTTCGGGGCCGCCACCTTCCTTCAGCCGCACCGCGACCTGTTCCAGGCGCCGGCGCGCCCCGCCGCCGGCGATCCGGCGATCGCGCCCCGCGACCGGCCCGCGCTGGACCGCCTGAACGCCCTGATGACCGACGCGGAAATCTGGCGGCGCGAGGGGCTCACCGTCGGCCAGCTCGCCGCCGAGGTCGGGGTTCCCGAACACCGGCTGCGCAGGCTGATCAACCGCGGCCTCGGCTTCCGGAACTTCGCGGACTACCTGAACGCCCGCCGGATCGAGGCGGCGAAGTCCGCCCTGGCCGATCCGGCGAACGCCCGTTTGCCGGTCTCCTCCCTCGCCTTCGATCTCGGCTACGCCTCGCTGGGGCCGTTCAACCGCGCCTTCAAGGAGGCCACCGGCAAGACCCCGACCGAGTGGCGGCTGGACACCCTGGCGGCCTCGCCGAGTCCGTAAAACGCTCGCCGATTCCGGAAACGGTCAGCGTCGTCCAGCCTGGGGAAGCGCGCCCGCCGCCGCTCCGCCACCCTGCCTCCGACACCCCACGGAGGTCCGGATGGACAGCTTCCTCGCCGCGGCCGCGGAGATCGGCCGACACTGGCTCCACGGCTTCGCCAACGACATGGTGAAGTACATCGTCGCCGCCCCGCTGACCTGGCTGGTGCTGTGCGTCCTGCTCGCGCCGGCGCTGCGCGACTGGAAGATCCGGCCCGACCGGCCGCCGGCGCTGCAGCACGTGGTCGAACTGCTCTGCTCGGTGCGCTCGGTCGCCGTCTTCTCGACCGTCGGGCTGCTCACCTTCGGCCTGCACCAGGCCGGTCTGCTGTGGGGGAACGCTTTCCGGGAGCAGGCCGGCCCGGTCTGGATCGCCGTCAGCTTCGTCCTGACCGTCGTCGCCCACGACGCCTACTTCTACTGGACGCACCGGCTCATGCACCGCCCGCGCCTGTTCCGCGTCTTCCACCGGCGGCACCACCGGTCGAATAATCCGACGCCCTTCACCGCCTACAGCTTCGACCTCGCCGAGGCCGCCGTGATGGCCGCCTTCACGGTGATCTGGACGCTGGCCGTGCCGGTTTCCTGGGTCGGGTTCGGCCTGTTCATGCTGCACCAGATCGCCCGCAACGTGATCGGACATTCGGGGTACGAACTGTTTCCCGCCCGTCGCGACGGCCGCCCGCTGCTGGACTGGATGACCACCGTCACCCACCACGATCTGCACCACGCCCAGGCCGGCTGGAACTACGGCCTCTACTTTACCTGGTGGGACCGCTGGATGGGCACCGAGCATCCACAGTACCACGCCCGCTTCGCCGAGGTGGCCCGCCGACGCCGCCGCAGGACGCTGGTCCCGGCCGGATAGAAAAAGGGGCGGAAGGCTCGCGCCCTCCGCCCCCGTTCGTCATCCCGGGAAGGCGCGGCCTACCAGCCGCACTTCTCGCCCTTGTTCTGCTTCGTCAGCCAGACGTTCAGCGGCCTGAAGTATTCGGCCACCGCCGAGGCGTCGCCCTGGGTCTGGCCGGTGAAGGCCTGCATCGCCTCGGGCCACGGACGCGAGGCGCCCATCTCCATCATGGCGTTGAACTTCGCGCCCACCTCCTTGTTGCCGTAGATCGAGCAGCGATGCAGCGGACCCTTCCAGCCGGCCTGCTTGCAGGCGGCCTGGTGGAACTGGAACTGGTAGACGTGCGCCAGGAAGTAGCGAGTGTAGGGCACGTTGCCGGGCACATGGTACTTGGCGCCCGGATCGAAGGCGTCGGCCGGGCGCGGACCCGGCGGGGTGATGCCCTGGTACTGGGTGCGCAGCTTCCACCAGCCGCTGTTGTAGGTGTCGGGGGTCAGGGTCCCGTCGAACACCTGCCAGCGCCAGCGGTCGACCAGCAGGCCGAACGGCATGAAGGCGATCTTGTCGAGCGCCATCTTGAGCAGGAACGGAATGTCGCCCTCGGCCCCCGGCACGGTCTTCAGCAGTTCGATCTGGTTCAGGTAGGTCGGCGTCAGGGCCGACAGGCCGACGAAGTCGCCGATCGCCTCGTGGAAGCCGTCGTTCGCGCCGTTCTTGAAGATGTACGGCTGATCCTTGTAGGCCCGCTGGTAGTAGTTGTGACCGAGCTCGTGGTGGACGGTGTAGAAGTCCTCGCCGTTGACCTTGGTGCACATCTTGATGCGGATGTCGTCACGGTCGTCGAGGTCCCAGGCCGAGGCGTGGCAGACGACCTCCCGCCCTTCCGGGCGCACGATCTGGGACCGCTCCCAGAAGGTCTGGGGCAGCGGCGCCAGCCCCATCGAGACGTAGAAGTTCTCGCCGGTCTTGACCATCCTGGTCGGGTCGTAGCCGGCGTTCACCAGCAGGTCGTCGAGGCTGTAGGCCGAGGTGTCTTCCTTGGGGGCCACGATCGGATAGATGTTCCCCCACTGCTGGGCCCACATGTTGCCGAGCAGGTCCGCGCGGATCGGGCCGGTGCGCGGCTGCACCGCGTCGCCGTACTGGTCGTTGAGGCGCGCGCGCACATAGCAGTGCAGGTTCCTGTAGAACGGCTCGATCTGCTTCCACAGCCGGTCGGTGTCGGCGGCGAAAGCGTCGGGGTCCATGTCGTAGCCTGACCGCCACAGGGCGCCGGTGTCCTTGTAGCCCATGCCCTGGGCGCCCTCGTTGGAGAGGGCCACCAGCTTGGCGTAGTCGTCGCGCATCACCGGCGAGATCGAGTGCCAGCCTTCCCAGGCCGCCCGCAGTTCCTCCGGATCGCGGCTGGCGGCCAGCACATCCTCGGCGTCGTTCAGGGTGATCGTCTTGCCCTTGAAGGGGAACTTGCCGGTCGAGTAGGTCGAGTCCAGGCGGGAGGCGATGGTCGCCATCTCCTCGGCCGCGCCCGGGCGCTGGGGCGCCGGCGCCACCACCGCGCGCTTCAGGATCTCCAGCTTGCGGCGGGTGACCGCGTCGACCTGGACGCCGTCGTACTTCGCCGCCTCGATCGCCGCGCGGGTGGCGAGGTCGGTGAACTCGGCGCCGGCCTTGGCCTCGAGCCACATGGTGTCTTCGGTGATGTAGGTCGCCCGCACCCAGGCCGCCTTGTTCACGTACTGCGACAGGGTCGCCATCTGGGCCTCGGTGCGGTCGACGAAGGCCTTGGCGTCTTCAGAGGTCGGCTTGGCCGCGGCGGCGGCGGGTTGGGCGTTGGCGACCGCGATCGCGCCGAGCGACCCGGCGACAAGAGCGAGCGCCGCCCCGGCCGCGAGAAGTTTCGTCTTCAGCATCGGGAGTATCCTCAAGGGAGATTCTGATTGGGCGGCATGGGAAACGCGCTGCGGAACCGACGTCAAGGAAACTCCGGAGATCAGTCCGAGTTCGGCGGCGTCTCGAACAGCGGCGGCTCGGCCGCGGGGGCGGCGGGGGGCTCGGCGACGGGTTCGGCCGGTGCCGCCGGCGGCTCGGAGGCCGGCAACGGATCGGACTTCTTCTCCGGCGCCGGCCTGCGGACGGTCGGCTTCGGCGCGACCAGCGGCTCGGACGCTTCCCGCGCCGTCGGCGCGCGCAGCTCCCCGACGCAGGCGGCGAGGCCGCCGGCCCGGACCGTGCCCGCCGCCGCCCCGATCCGCCGCGAGCGGCCGGCGACGTACTTGCCCGGCTTCACCGCGCGGTACTTCAGCGGATTGGGCAGGATGGCGACCAGCCGCGCCGCCTGGGCGCGGGTCACCTTGTCGGCGGAGACGCCGAAGTAGCGCCGCGAGGCCGCCTCGACCCCGTAGGTCCCGGCCCCCATCTCGGCGACGTTGAGATAGACCTCCATGATCCGGCGCTTGCCCCAGATCGTCTCGATCAGGACGGTGAAGTACGCCTCCAGCCCCTTGCGCACGTAAGACCGGGCCGGCCACAGGAAGACGTTCTTGGCGGTCTGCTGGCTGATCGTCGACCCGCCCTTGATGCGACCGCCCTTCTGGTTGTTCTTCCAGGCCTTCTCCATGGCCTGGAAGTCGAAACCGTCATGCTCGCAGAAGCGTGCGTCCTCGGCCGCGATGGCGGCCTGGACCAGGGCCGGCGACATGCGCTCGATCGGACGCCAGCGGTAGTCCCAGCCCTTCCCTTCGAACAGGCGCTGCACCATCAGGATGGTGAAGGGCGGCGGCACGACCTTGTAGACCACCGTCATCGTCACCGGCGCGACGACGACCAGCACGAAGGCCCAGAGCAGGATGCGGCGCGCCAGCCGGCCGTACCCGCCGCCCCGGCGCTCCGGCGCCCGCGGCGGAAGCGCGTCGAGTCGCGGCTCCTGAGGCGGCGACGCCTCGGGGAGGGCGGACTCCCGCTCCGGTTCGCCGTTCGGCGCTTCGTCCTTGTCCGGCTCTTCCGGGTTCACGCCCCCGCTCCCCTTGCCTTGACGTGGCGGATGGATGCTAGACCCCATGTCGCCCAATCCGCCGCCGAGCGAAAGAGCCATGAACGTCACCGAAGCTGTCGCCCGCCGCGTCTCGATCCGCGCCTTCAGGCCCGATCCCGTCCCGGGAGCCCTCGTGCGCGAGATCCTCGAGGCGGCCCACCGCGCGCCCTCGGGGGGCAATCTGCAGCCCTGGCGGGTCCACGCCATCGCGGGCGAGCCGCTGGAGGCGCTGAAGGCCAAGGTCGCCGCCAACCTCGCCGGCGAGGAGCCGGAGTATGACGTCTATCCGCCCAACCTGTGGGACCCGTTCCGCACCCGCCGCTTCGAATGCGGCGAGGACCTCTACGCCACCCTCGGCATCCCGCGTGAGGACAAGGCCGGGCGCCTGCAGCAGCTGTTCAAGAACACCCAGTTCTTCGGCGCCCCGGTCGGCGTCTTCTTCAGCCTCGACCGCAACCTCGGCCGGCCGCAGTGGGCGGACGTCGGCATGTACATGCAGACGGTGATGCTGCTGGCCGTCGAGCGCGGCCTGGCCACCTGCGCCCAGGAGTTCTGGGCCCGCTACCCCAAGACCGTCGCCGAACACATCGCCCTGCCCGACGACCACATGCTGTTCAGCGGCATGGCCCTGGGCTGGCCCGACGAGACCGCCCCGATCAACAGCCTCCGCACGAGACGCGACCCGTTCGACGTCTGGTGCTCGATGGAAGGGTTCGACGCCTAGCTGCCTCCCCTGCGGGGGAGGACCTACAGCTCCCGCTCCAGCACCCCCGCGCCGCCCTCTTCATCACCCCAGGCGATGCGGCGGCCGTCGGCGGTGATGGCGAGGGCGCTGATCGGCGCGCCCTTTTCGGACTTGAGTTTGTCCATGCGCCCGCTCTTCAGGTCCGCCGCCCAGACGCGGCCGTCGTCGGTTCCGCCGGCCAGCACCGAGGCCTTCGGTGTGCCGGCGACGCGGGTGACCAGCGAGCTCTGGTCGAAGCCGACCTCGGCCGCCTCCTTGCCCATCGGCCCCGTCGCGCCGGAGAAGGGCCAGATCACCGCCCCGTTGGCGCCGGAGGTCGCCAGCATGACGCCGCCCGACAGGAAGGCCATGCTCTTCACCTTGGCCGGGTAGCCGCCCATCCGCATGTTCTTGCCGTCGGGCACGGTCCAGCCGTGCAGGCTGTTCTCCTGCATGGCGCTCATGAGGAACTTGCCGTCGGGGCTCCAGGCGACCAGCGAATGGGCGCCGGCCCACTTCAGGAACACCGGCTTCTGGTCGGCGATCCGCGCGTACCAGAGGGCCGCGCCGCCGTAGGTCGCGGTGGCGATCCGCCGGCCCTTGGGATCGAAGGCGACGTCGGCCACCGACTTCTCATGGGTGAACAGGCGGGCGAAGGCCGGATCCTTCGAATCGCGCACATGCAGGTCGCGGCCGGCCGAGAAGGCGAACAGCCCCGATTCGGCCGAGGCGGCGACGGCGTCGATCCAGCGGCCCTTCACCTCGGCGACGACCGAGCCCACGATCTCTTCACCCTCAATACGGGTCCAGACGACCCGGCCGTCGTCCCCGCCGGTCAGGAGTCCGTCGCCGGACGGATGGGCGCAGGCGGACAGGACCGCGCCGTCGTGAGCCTCGACGGTGACGAAACCGCCGCCCGCCACGGCGCGGACGGAGCCGTCTCCGAGAGCGAACAGCGTTCGCCCCGATCGGTCGAACAGCGCGGCGGTCACATAGGCGTCGAATTCGAAGGTCATGGTCCCGGCGTTTACCGCGCTGGAACGGCTTTTGCCCAGCGTGTCGGCGTTTTCGTGTTCGGCGAGAGTCGGGCTTTACAAGCGAGGCCATCCGCGCAATGGGTGGCCCGAACAACATGGCGGGATGCGTGTGCGCGCCCGCGGACTGGGAGCATACGAATGGGCGCCAAACTCGGCGGCGGCGGCGGCAAGAAGTACGACCTCGGCCAGAACAGCGAAATCAACGTGACGCCCTTCGTGGACGTCATGCTCGTGCTGCTGATCATCTTCATGGTGGCCGCGCCCCTCGCGACGGTGTCGATCGCCCTCGACCTGCCGCCGGCCGTGCCGCCCGATCCGAACCAGCCGAAGCCGAAGGAGCCGACCTTCATCTCGGTCCAGGAGTCGGGCGCGATCTTCATCGCCGACAAGCAGTCGAGCCTCGAGAACCTGCCGCTCGACGTCATGGACTCCATGCGTCAGAAGGGCATCACCGGCAACTTCACCGAAGAGCGCGTCTTCGTCCGCGCCGACGCCAACGTGATGTACGAGCAGTTCATGGCCGTGCTGAACGTCCTGCAGGCCAACGGCTTCTTCAAGATCGGCCTGATCAACGAAGACATCGAGTAGTCTTCGGCGACAGCCAGAAACACGAAGGGCCGGTGGGAAACCACCGGCCCTTTTTCTTTCTGCCCGTCTCCCCTTGCGGGAGAAGGGCGATCAGGCCACGCACGCCTCGAAGCCGGCCTTCAGCGCGGCCTCGTCGAGGTCGCGGCCGATGAAGACCATACGGCTGTAGCGGCGCTCGCCGTCCTTCCAGTCGCGCTGGTAGTCGCCCTCGAGGATCATGTGGACGGCCTGGAACACCAGGCGGCGGTTCTCGCCCTTCACGTCCAGGATGCCCTTGGCGCGCAGGATGTCCGGCCCCTTCTCCTGCAGGAGATTGTTCAGCCACTGCGTGACCCGGATGCCGTCCAGCGGCTTGTCTGTGGTCAGCGAGACGCCGCGGATGCCCGCCTCGGCGACATGGTCGTGCGCGTGGCCATGGCCATGATCATGGCCGTGATGATCGTGGTCATGATGATGGTCGTGGTCATGGTCGCAATGCTCGTCGTGGACGTGGCCCGGCTCGCCGTGGGCCGGGTTGAGGAACTCGGGCTCGATCTCGACGATGCGGTCGAGGTCGAAGCCGCCGCGGCCGAGGATCGCGTCGAGCGGCACGGCCGAGCGCTGGGTCCTGTGGATCGGGGCCAGCGGGTTGATCCGGCGGATCTGCGCCTCGACGGCGGCCAGCTCCTCGGGCGTGACCAGGTCGGTCTTGTTGAGCAGGATCTGGTCGGCGAAGGCGATCTGCTCGACCGCTTCCTTCGAATCGGCCAGCCGCAGCGGCAGGTGCTTGGCGTCGACCACCGTCGTCACCGAGTCGAGCCGGGTCTTCGCCCGGACGTCGCCGTCGACGAAGAAGGTCTGGGCCACCGGCCCCGGGTCGGCGAGACCGGTCGTCTCGACCACGATGGCGTCGAACCCGCCCTTCCTCTTCATCAGGCCCGACACGACACGGATCAGGTCGCCGCGCACCGTGCAGCAGACGCAGCCGTTGTTCATCTCGAACACTTCCTCGTCGGCGCCGACGACGAGGTCGTTGTCGATGCCGACCTCGCCGAACTCGTTGACGATCACGGCGTACTTCCGGCCGTGGTCCTCGGTCAGGATGCGGTTGAGCAGGGTGGTCTTGCCGGCGCCCAGGTAGCCGGTGAGCACGGTGACGGGCGTCCTGGACGCGGAGGCGGCTTGGGTCATGGCGCCTAGATAGTGTCCGGCGACCGGCGGAGCAAACCCGCCCTGCACCCGATGCAGGGTTCGATCCGTCCACCTGCTCCGCCATGGCCGGGCCCGTCCGGGCCGCCCACGGGTGGTGAGGCGGGAGGGGGCGACCGGGCGCCTAGGTTTCCAGCACCAGCACCGCGACGCCGAGCAGCATCAGCACGCCGCCGAGGATCGCCGAATCGTAGCGGACCAGCCGATCGAGCCGGAACCGCGCCACGCCGGCCCAGACCAGGCTGATCAGCGCCGCCATCCCGGCCAGGGTGCCGGCCAGGAACACCGCGCTCAGCAGGGCGACGCCCGGCCAGCCGTGCGGCGCGCCGGTCAGATAGAAGGACAGCAGCACCTCGCCCGGCGACAGCGCCAGCAGGCCGACGAGCCCCCAGAAGGCGGCGCGGTCCGCGACCCGTGGCGGCGGGACGCTGTCGCCGCCGAAGCCGCCGGCCATCACCGTCGCGGTCCGCTTCTGCACCGCGCGCGTGAGATAGAAGCCGCCGAAGGCGAACAGCAGCGCCGCCGCGCCGTAGTGCAGCCAGATCTTGGCATGGCGGCCCATCAGCTCGCCGGCGCCGAGAACCAGCAGCCCGACCAGGGTGGTGAAGGCGATGTGGCCGCTCGCCGCCACCGCCGCCGCGCCCAGCACCCGCGGCAGCCGCCAGCCCTGCGCCCGCCCGACGAGGACGAACGGCAGCCAGTGGGTCGGGAACAGCGCGTGCAGCAGCGCCGATCCGAAGCCGACGACGGCGTAGGACAGGAACAGGGCGGACGTCACCCCCGCGCTATGGCATGTTATACTGTAACGGTCGAGCCGATTTCGCCGGCGGCGCGCAAATCGCCCCAATGCCGTTGACTCGCAAGCGCCCGGCTGTATAAGTCCGGCCCCTCGCCCGCAGGCCCATCTTGCGGGCGCGACCTATTTTGCGAACACCTAGAATTTCAAGGCGATAACCGATGTATGCGGTGATCAAGACCGGCGGCAAGCAGTACCGCGTCCAACCGGGCGACGTGCTGGTCGTCGAAAAGCTGGCCGGTGAGCCGGGTGCGGACGTCGCGTTCGGCGAAGTCCTGATGCTGGGCGACGGCGACGCGATCACCCTGGGCGCTCCCCTCGTGGACGGCGCGACGGTCAACGCGACCCTGATCGAGACCCGCAAGGGCGAGAAGGTGAAGATCTTCAAGAAGATCCGCCGCCAGGGCTACCGCCGCACCCGTGGCCATCGCCAGACCGAGACGGTCCTGCGCGTCACCTCGATCGCCGGCGCCGGCAAGTCGGCCAAGTGGGACGGCGAAGTCTCGCTGACCACCAAGGCCGAGCTGAACGCCCGCTCGCGGAACCTGAAGTTCGCCGCCCCGGTCGCCGCCGAGGCTGCCCCGGCCCCGGCCGCCGAAGCGCCGGCCAAGGCTGCCGCGCCGAAGAAGGCCGCCGCCCCGAAGGCCGCCAAGGCCGAGGGCGACGCCGCCCCCGCCAAGAAGGCCGCGCCGAAGAAGGCCGCCGCCAAGAAGGAAGACGGCGAAGCCTGAGGGCTGCGCCTCTAGAGGATAGGAGAGCACCATGGCTCACAAGAAATCCGGCGGCTCCTCGCGCAACGGTCGCGACTCGGCAGGCCGCCGTCTCGGCGTGAAGAAGTTCGGCGGCGAGAAGGTCGACGCCGGCAACATCATCATCCGCCAGCGCGGCACGAAGTTCTGGCCGGGCGCCAACGTGGGCATGGGCAAGGACCATACCCTCTTCGCGCTCGTGAACGGCGCCGTGAAGTTCGTAACCAAGCGCGACAACCGCACCTACGCGACGGTCGTTCCGGCCGAGCTCCAGGCCGCCGAATAGGCGAACCTGGGACCGCTCTCCGGATCGCCCGACATCAGGCGATCCGGACACGAAATCCTAGCGGGGAGTCCGGTCGCCGGGCTCCCCGCTTTGCATTTCAGGGTCCTCACCCCCGCCCCGGCGCCGCCGGAGAAACAGGGGGACGGGCCGGGAGGTAGACGATGTGCATGATCGAGATCTCGCCGAGCATCGAGACGCGGCGGCTCACCCTGCGCGCGCCGGCGCCGCATGACGCGCCCCGGCTGGCCGCGCTGATGAACGATCTCGACATCGCCCGGATGACCAGCCGCGTGCCGCACCCCTACGGCCTCGCCGAGGCCGAGGCCTTCATCGGCAACGTCCAGGGCGAGGACCCGCGCACCGACCGCAGTTTCCTGATCGAACTGGATGACGAGGGCGTGGTCGGCGGCATCGGCTTCAACGCCCGGGGCGACGGCGCGACCGAGGTCGGCTACTGGATCGGCCGCGACTGGTGGGGCCGGGGCATCGCCACCGAGGCGTTGCAGGGCGCGCTCGCCTGGGCCGGGCGCGACTGGCGCAGGCGGTTCGTCGTCGCCGGCCACTTCGACGACAATCCGGCCTCGGGGCAGGTGCTGGTCAAGGCCGGCTTCCTGTACACCGGCGAAGTCCAGCCGCGCCCCTCGCTCGCCCGCGGCGCGGCGGCGGCGACGCGGATGATGGTCTGGCTAGCCTAAGGACGGCCTGGGACTACTTCGCGGCCGCGATCGCCGCCTCCAGGGTCGCCAGGTCCATCTCGCGGCCGGCGGGGGGCTGCACCGCCGCGCCGTTGACGAGGAAGGTCGGCGTGCCGGCGACCTTGTCCTGTTCGGCCCCGCGGGTGGCGCGGACCTCGACGGCCTCGTAGAGCGCCGGGTCGTTGAGGCAGGCCTCGACCTGCGCCTTCGTCAGCCCCGCCTCGCCGCCCTCGCGGATCAGGATCGCCCGCAGCCCGGGGATGGTGCCGTTGTCGTAGATCTCCTGCTGGGCGGCGAACACGCCCTCGACCACCTTGAAGTAGCCGTCCTTGCCGGCGCAGCGCGCGACCACGGCCCCGGCCATGGCGATCTCCGCCGGCCGGGTGATGAACTCGCGATAGACGAAGCGCACCTTGCCGGTGTCGATGAACCGCTTGCGGAACGCCGGGAACACCTTGTTGTGGAAGTCGGCGCAATGCGAACAGGCCAGCGAGGCGTACTCGACGACGACGACCTTCGCCTTCGGATCGCCCAGGGTCATGTCGTCGGGCCACAGCGCCGGCCTGGCGCTCATCGACACCGTCGGCAGCAGGAGAAGGGCCATCAGCCCGAGCAGCAGTCTGGACGCGGCGCGCATGCGAGATCCCGTGTTCGCCCCCGGAGGCGTCGCCATCTAATCCCGAATGCGACGGGGCGGAAGAGTCCCCGCCCTTTCCCCCACGCCTGCCTTGCCTCATAAGGGCGCGATGAAGTTTCTCGACCAGTGCAAGATCTACATCCGCTCCGGGAACGGCGGCGGCGGCGCCGTGTCGTTCCGGCGCGAGAAGTATATCGAGTACGGCGGGCCGGACGGCGGCGACGGCGGCCGCGGCGGCGACGTCTGGATCGAGGCCGTCGAGGGCCTGAACACCCTGATCGACTATCGCTACCAGCAGCACTTCAAGGCCGGCACCGGCGTGCACGGCATGGGTCGCAACCGCCATGGCGCGGCGGGCGAGGACGTGGTCCTCAAGGTTCCGGTCGGCACCGAGGTGCTGGAGGAGGACCGGGAGACGCTGATCGCCGACCTCGACGCGCCGGGCAAGCGCGTGCTGCTGGCCAGGGGCGGCAACGGCGGCTGGGGCAACGACAGGTTCAAGGGCCCGATCAACCAGGCGCCCAAGCACGCCAACCCGGGCCAGCCCGGCGAGGAGAAGTGGATCTGGCTGCGCCTGAAGCTGATCGCCGACGCCGGCCTGGTCGGCCTGCCCAATGCCGGCAAGTCGACCTTCCTGGCCGCGGTCAGCGCCGCCAAGCCCAAGATCGCCGACTATCCGTTCA
Organism: uncultured Caulobacter sp.; assembly: GCA_937991555.1. GTDB lineage: Bacteria > Pseudomonadota > Alphaproteobacteria > Caulobacterales > Caulobacteraceae > Caulobacter. The sequence continues at coordinate 15,161 of CALKHU010000100.1, read as the reverse complement.
CCACCCTCGTGCCCAACCTCGGCATCGTCGATCTGTCCCCCGAGGAACGGTTCGTGATCGCCGACATTCCGGGGCTGATCGAGGGGGCCAGCGAGGGCGCGGGCCTGGGCACGCGCTTCCTCGGCCACGTCGAGCGGGCGGGGGTGCTGATTCACCTCGTCGACGCGACCCAGGACGACGTCGCCGGCGCCTACCGCACCATCCGGCGCGAACTGGAGGCCTATGGCGAGGGCCTCGCCGACCGCGCCGAAATCCTCTGCCTGAACAAGGTCGACGCCCTCGACGAGGAGCTGCGCCAGTGGAAGTCGGACGAGCTGGAGGCCGCCTCCGGCCGCAAGCCCCGGCTGATCTCCGGTGTTTCCGGCGAGGGCGTGCAGGCGGTGCTGCGCGCCGCCTACGCCGAGGTCCGTCGCTATCGCGGCGAGGAAGCCGCCGGCGCCGGGGACGAGGATCAGCCGTCCGCCGGCTGGTCGCCGGTCTGAGGTCGAAACCGGGGAAGGTCTGATGCCGTCGTTGTCCGCTCTCGCCATCGCCCTGCTGCTGGCCCAGGCCGCAGCCGCGCCGCCGCCGCCGGCGGGCCCGCCGGCGCCCGCCGTCGACCCGATGCTCGACAATCCGGCCATTACCGAGATCAACCGCCTGCTCGAGCCCTGGAAGGGCAAGCGCGGCGACAGCCTGCGCGGCAAGCTCGGCCTGTCCTACAGCACCAAGACCGCCAGCGACGGCGAGGCGGTGTTCTGGATCCAGCAGATCGAGTCGCTCGGCTGCGGCGTCATCGGCGGCGCCATGCGCTGCGGTCCGACGGGCGGCGCCGAATGTGTCCTGGCCATCGGCTTCGACAAGCAGGGCGCGGTCAAGACGTGGAAGGTGAAGGGCTCGGCCGAGCCCTGCGGTCGCTTCGTGCCGCTGATCGCCGGCGCCGCCCTGCCGCCCGCCTGATGGAGGCCGCAGGAGGGGAACTCGCCCGCGCCCGTCGCGTGGTGGTCAAGGTCGGCTCGGCGCTGGTCGTCGACGCCAGGACCGGGACGCCCGATCGCGCCTGGCTGGCCGCCTTCGCCGCCGACGCCGCCCGGCTCCGCGCGCGCGGCCAGCAGGTGCTGGTGGTGTCCTCCGGCGCCGTCGCGCTCGGCCGCCGCCGCCTCGGGCTGACAGGGCGGAAGTCGACCCTTCCGGAGAAGCAGGCCGCCGCCGCCGCCGGCCAGTCGCAGCTGATGCGCGCCTGGGAGGAGGCCTTCGAGCCGCACGGAATCGCCGTCGCCCAGGTGCTGATGACGCGAGACGACACCGAGGTCCGCCGCCGCTGGCTGAACGGCCGCGCCACCGTCGAGACGCTGCTGTCGCTGGGCGTCGTGCCGGTGGTCAACGAGAACGACACCGTCGTCACCGAGGAGATCCGCTACGGCGACAACGACCGGCTCGCGGCCCGGGTGGCGCAGATGATCGGGGCGGACGCCCTCGTGCTGCTGAGCGACATCGACGGCCTCTACACCGCCGATCCGCGGCGCGACCCGGACGCCCGGCGGCTGGACCGCGTCACGGAGATCACGCCCGAGATCGACGCCATGGCCGGCGGCGCCAATGCGGGCGCCGGGGTCGGCACCGGCGGCATGGCGACCAAGATCGCCGCCGCCCGCATCGCCCGCGCCGCCGGCTGCGCCACCGTCATCACCCTCGGCGAACGCCCCGAACCGCTGAAGGCGGTCGAGGACGGCGCGGCGGCGACGGTGATCGAGGCCGCGGTCAGCGCCGGCGCCGCTTACAAGAACTGGATCGCCGGCTCGCTGGCCCCGCAGGGCGCCCTGGTCGTCGACGCCGGGGCCGCCGGCGCGCTGGCGAAGGGCAAGAGCCTGCTCGCCGCCGGCGTACGCCGGGTCGAGGGCCGGTTCGGCAAGGGCGACGCCGTCGCCGTCCGCACCGAGGACGGCCTCGAGATCGGCCGGGGCCTCGTCCGCTACGACGCCGCCGACGCCGAGAGAATTCTCGGCCTGCGCAGCGACGCCATCGAGGCGGCGCTGGGGTTCACCGCCGGCCCGATGATCCACGCCGACGACCTGGCCATGGCCTGACAGGCGAGTCGACTCGCCTTCCGGCCGCGAGGCGGTCTAGCCTCCCGTCCGGGGGAGGCGAACGATGCGCAGAAGAACGCTGCTGGGCTCGGGCCTGGCGATGGCGGCCGTGGCGGCGGCGTCGCCCGGCCTCGCCCAGGCCAGGACCCGACGGCTGTCGTGGAACCGCTTCCGGCAGACGCCCGGATACCGCGCGCTCGGCGACGCCATCGACCGGATGCGCCGCAACCGCGATCCCGCCGACCCTGACAGCTGGGAGTACTGGGCGCGCATCCACCAGACCGACTGCCCGCACGGCCAGGGCTACTTCCTCGCCTGGCATCGCGGCTATCTCGCGCGGTTCGAGGCCCGGCTGCGCGCCATCTCCGGCGTCGCGACCCTGACGGTTCCGTACTGGGACTATTTCACAGACCCGCAGATGCCGATCGAGTTCCGGCAGCAGGAAACGCCCTTCTTCTACTGGTCGCGGACCAACACCGACGTCTCGGCGGCGCTCGGCTACGGCTTCACCGACCCGTCGGTGACCGACTTCGAGCGCGGCCGGCCCAACGCGATGGAGCCGTCGATCGAGCAGTGGCCGCACAACCGGGTCCACAGCGTGATCGGCGGCGAGATGGGCGGCATGCTGTCGCCGCGGGACCCGATCTTCTGGCTCCACCACGCCAACGTCGACCGGCTGTGGAGCGCCTGGGTCCGGGCGGGCGGCGGGCGGGCGATGCCGTCGCGCGACGCGCCCTACTGGCGGGGCAGCTTCTCCTACGGTCGCGAGGCGCCGATGGCGCGGATCGACACCTACGACACCGCCGGCCTCGGCTACGACTACGACGTCGAGACCCTGCCCGCCCCGACCTTCCGGCTGGCTCCGCCGGCCCCCGCCGCGCGCGCCCTGCGGATGGCGCCGGGCGGAACCGACGGCCGCACGCTGTCGCTGTCCGAGACCGACCAGCCGCTGGTGCTGGGCGAGCGATCCTTCTCCGTCCGGGTGCCGCTCGACGCGGCCGGGCCGTCGACCGTCGAGCCGGTGCTGGCCCCCCCGCCGCCCCCGCCCCCGCCGGCTCCGGTCGTCGGCGCGCCGCCGGGCGCCGCCCCGGCGCCGCGGCCGGTGATGGCCGCGCCGCCGCCGCCCCAGGTCAACATCGTGCTGGACGACGTGCGGCTGACCGAGGTCGGCCGCGAAGGCGGCTTCTTCTACGACGTCTACGTCAACCTGCCGCGCCGCGGCTCGGCGCCGGAGATGACCCGCCTCGTCGGCTCGTTCGGCCCGTTCGACATCGCCACCGCCGCCGCCCACGCCGGCGACGAAGGGCACGCCGCCCACGACGAGGGCCGGGGGGCGCGGATCGTCCTGCCGGCGACGGAGATCCTGCGCGACCTCCCGCCCGACGCCCTGCGCCGGCTGACGGTGTCGTTCGTGCGGGTGGACGGACCGATCTCACCGCGCGGACCGGCGATCACGGTCGGCGCGCTGCGCGTGGAGGTGGCCGGCGGCTGAGCCGTCACAGATTCCCGTATCCCCGCCGACGCATCGGGACTAAGGAAAGGCTCATCCTGAGCATATCCGGGACCGGAACGATGGACGACGGGGCGACGAGCCTGCAGGCGACGATGGCGGCGACGGGCCGGGCGGCCCGCGAGGGCGCGCACGCCCTGCGCCTCAGCACGGCCGAACAGCGCACCGCCGCCATCCGCGCCATCGCCGACGCCCTCCGCGGCGACGCCGAGGCCATCCTCGCGGCCAACCTGAAGGACCAGGCCCGCGCGCGCGACGCCGGCCTGTCCGCCCCGATGATCGACCGCATGATGCTCGACGCCGACCGGCTGGAAGGCGTCGCCAGGGCGGTCGAGGTGGTCGCCGGCATCCCCGACCCGCTCGGCGCCGAGACCGCCCGCTGGACCCGCCCCAACGGCCTCGACATCGCCCGGGTGCGCACGCCGATCGGGGTCATCGCCATCATCTACGAGAGCCGGCCGAACGTCACCGCCGACGCGGCCGCCCTCTGCATCCGGTCGGGCAACGCCGCCATCCTGCGAGGCGGGTCCGAGTGCCTGCTGACCAACGCCGCCATCCACGCCGCGGTGGTGAAGGGCCTGGCCGCCGCCGGCCTGCCGGCGAGCTGCGTCCAGGTGGTGAAGACCGCCGACCGCGCCGCCGTCGGCGAGATCCTGTCGGGTCTGAACCGGACCATTGACCTGATCATCCCGCGTGGCGGCAAGAGCCTGGTCGCCCGCGTCCAGGCCGAGGCCCGCGCGCCCGTGCTGGGCCATCTCGAGGGCCTCAACCACGTCTTCATCCACGAGGCCGCCGACATCGCCAAGGCGCGCGACATCGTGCTGAACGCCAAGATGCGCCGGGTCTCCGTGTGCGGCGCCGCCGAGACGCTGCTGATCGACCGCGCGGCCGCCGGGCGCCTGCTGCCGCCGATCGCCGACGCCCTGATCCAGGCCGGCTGCGAGCTGCGCGGCGACGCGCCCTCGCGCGCGATCGAGCCGACGATGACGCCGGCCACGGTCGAGGACTGGACCACGGAATACCTGGCCCCGATCCTGTCGGTGGCCGTGGTCGACGGCGTCGAGGGCGCCGCCGCCCACATCGCGACCTTCGGCTCCGGCCACACTGACGCCATCGTCACCGAGGACCCGGCCGCGGCCGAACGGTTCATCGCCCTGGTCGACTCCGCCATCGTCCTGGTCAACGCCTCGACCCAGTTCGCCGACGGCGGCGAGTTCGGCTTCGGCGCCGAGATCGGCATCGCCACCGACCGCCTGCACGCCCGCGGCCCCGTGGGCGCCGAGCAGCTGACGACGTTCAAGTACGTGGTCCGGGGAACCGGCCAGACGCGCCCTTGAAGATCAGCCGCAACCCCTTCGGCGGACCGGTCCGCTCGACGCTCAGGTCCGGCGCCGCCGCCCTGCGGCTGGGGTTCGACCTGAAGCCGGGGATGCGGGTTGGACTCTACGGCGGCTCGTTCAACCCGGCCCACGACGGCCACGCCCACGTCGCCGAGACGGCCCGCAAGCGCCTCCGGCTCGACCGCGTGATCTGGCTGGTGTCGCCGCAGAACCCGCTGAAGTCCTCGCACGAGACCGCGCCGCTGGCCGAGCGGCTCGCCGGGGTCCGCCGCCACGCCCGCGACCGGGGCATGATCGTCTCCGACGCCGAGACCCGGCTGGGCTCGCAATACACGATCGACACCGTGCGGGCCCTGAAGGCGCGCTTTCCCGGCGTGAAGTTCGTCTGGATCATGGGCGCCGACAGCCTGGCCACCTTCCATCGCTGGCGCGGCTGGACCCAGATCATGCGCGAGCTGCCGGTGGCGGTGATCTCCCGTCCCTGGGCCAGCCTGGTCAGCCGCTTCTCGCCCGCCGCCCGCCGCTTCGCCCACGCCCGCCATGACGCGCGGGAGGCGGCGCTGCTGCCTGACCGGGCTGCGCCGGCCTGGGTCTACCTGCACGGTCCGCTGAATTTCGCCTCCTCGACCGCCCTGCGCGAGCGCCGCCGCGCGGCCCCGAAGTGATTCGCTGACGAAAGGCCCGGGACGTGCTATGGGGTCTCGCTTGCGAGGCTGACAAAGGAGCACTCCGCTGAACCGCGAGTTGGCGCCCGTGGCGCACGAAGCCCAGTCCGGGGCTTCATCCGACGAACCCCGACAGGTGAGTTCGCTGGAAGACCTGATCCTGAACCGCCTGGACGACGACAAGGCGCAGGACATCGTCCTCATCGACCTGAAGGGCAAGAGCCCCATGGCGGACGCGATGATCGTCGCCTCGGGCCGTTCGCACCGTCACGTCGGCGCGCTGGCGGACCATGTGCTGCGCACGCTGAAGGAAGCCGGCCACGGCAAGGCGCGGGTCGAGGGCCTGCCGCACTGCGACTGGGTGCTGATCGACGCGGGCGACGTGATCGTCCACCTGTTCCGCCCGGAAGTCCGCACCTTCTACAACATCGAGAAGATCTGGTCGGTCGACTCGCCGCACATCACCCCGGCGAAGAACTAGACCGGTCCGCGGAGGCCCTGCGTGGTTCGACACGCACCCGCCGGGTGCTGCTCACCATGACGTACATTGAACACGTCATCCTGAGCAGCCGCCCCCGGGTCGCGCGACGCGCGCGCCCGAGGATGGACCTCGCGGCGTGTCGAAGGACGCAGAGCGCCAGATGAAGATCACCCTCCTCACTGTCCATCGTCTGGGCCGGGCGCCCGAGGCCCTGCTGGCGAAGGACTACGCCGAGCGCGCCACCGCCTCGGGCCGCGCGCTCGGGCTCGGGCCGGTCGAGATCGTCGAGGTCGAGGCGCGCAAGCCCGGCAAGGCCGCCGAAGCCGAGGTGATCCTCCCCCACCTGAAGGACGCCCATGTCGTCTGCTGCGACGAGCACGGGACGGTGCGCACCTCGCGCGAGTTCGCCGGCCGCGTCGGCCGGCTGCGGGACGACGGCGTCCGGCGGCTGGTGTTCGTGATCGGCGGCGCCGACGGCCTCGACCCGTCGGTTCTGGCCGCCGCCCAGGAGAAGCTCGCCTTCGGCCCCCAGACATGGCCCCACGCCCTCGCCCGCGCCATGCTGGCCGAGCAGGTCTATCGCGCCGTCACCATCCTGGCCGGCTCGCCGTACCACCGCGACTGACCTCCCGTCCGTCATGACCCGACTCGTTCGGACCATGACGTGAAAAGGGTGAATGCCCGCCGGACCTGAGCTATCTCTTCCCCATGCGCCGCCGCCTGATCCTTCTCGTCATCCTCGCCCTCGCGGGCGTGGCGGGCGGCAGCGTGGCGCAGGAGCCGGCCAGCGCGCCGTCGCAGGCGATGACCGCCGTGGCCTCCGGTTCGGCGGCCGGCCGTCTCGAGGCCCGCCGCCAGATCGAAGCCCTGCGCGCCGAGCTCAAGCGCCTCGCCTCCCGCCAGGCCCAGGACAGCCGGGACGTCGCCAGCGCCCGGATGCGTCTGCAGATGCTGAATGTGCGCGAGACGGCGCTCACCGCCGAACTGGGACGCGACCGCAACCGGCTCGCCCGCCTGCTCGGCGCGCTGCAGCTGTTCCGCCGCCAGCCGCCGCCGGCCCTGCTGGTCAGGCCCGAGGACGCCCGCGACGCCGTGCGCGCCGCCATCCTGATCCGCGCCATGACCCCGGCGCTGGAAGCCCGCGCCCGGGCCTACGCCGAGGAGGCGCGCGAGATCGCCGCCCTGCGCCGTCAGGCCGCCGCCGCCGACGCCGAGCGCTTCACCGCCGAGAGCCTCGCCGCCCAGCATCGCGGCGATGTCGAGCGGCTGCTGGCCGAGCAGGCGGCGATCGAGAAGCGCTTCGCCGCCGACGCCCTAATCGCCGGACGCGAGGCGGGCAGTCCCGGCCAGCTGGCCGACAGTTTTCCCCGCGTGACCGGCCCGGACTCCGGGCCCGGGCGGCTGGTCAGGCCGGTGGAGGGGACCCTGGCGCGGCGTTTCGGCGCGGAGACGCCGACCGGCGGACGGTCGGACGGGATCGCCTACGCGGCCAGGGCGGGTGCGATCGTGACCAGCCCGGCTCAAGGCGTGGTTGAATTCGCTGGGCCGGTGACCGGCTGGGGGGTCATCTTGATCTTGAGAACCGGGGGCGCCTACCATCTGGTCCTCGGCGGCATGAGCGAGGTTTCGGTCGCGCCCGGACAATCGGTCGCGGCGGGGACGCCTGTCGGAAAGGTCGCCGATGGCGGACGATCGGGCTCTGAGCTCTATTTCGAGCTGCGGAGGTCGGGGACGCCGGTCGATCCGGCGCCCTGGTTGCAGGGTGGAAGCCGAACGGCTTCGACCACGCCATAATTTCGGCGCGCCTTGCCGCAAGGCTGGCGGCCGGTCTGGTAACGGTCGCGGCGCGTCTGGCCGCATAGGGAGCCCCGACGGGCGATGACGAAGAAGAACCTGCTGATCGGCGCTTGCGCCTTTGTCCTCGGCGCCGGCTCGATGGCCTATGTGAGCCAGACGGCCCAGGCGACGTCAAAGCCGCGGGGCGAGGCCTATCACATGCTCGAGCTGTTCGGCGACGTGCTGGACAAGGTCGAGCGGCAGTATGTGGTGCCCGTCGACGAGAAGAAGCTGATCGAGGCCGCGATCGAGGGCATGGTCGCCTCGCTCGATCCGCACTCGGCCTACCTGCCGCCCGAAAGCTTCGAGGACATGCAGGAGTCGACCCGCGGCGAATACGGCGGGCTCGGCATCGAGATCACCAGCGAGGACGGCGTGGTGAAGATCATCGCGCCGATGGACGGCACCCCGGCCTCGCGGGCCGGCCTGCAGCCGGGCGACTACATCACCGGCGTCAACGGCGAGAGCGTCATCGGCCTGCCCAGCAACGAGGCGGTCAAGCTGATGCGCGGCGCGCCGGGCGAGAAGGTCACCCTGACCATCGCCCGCGAGAAGACCGACCCGTTCGACGTGACCCTGGTCCGCGAGGTCATCAAGCCGAAGTCCGTCGCCTACCGGATGGAGGGCGAGTACGGCTACGTGCGGCTGTCCGGGTTCAACGAGAAGGCCACCGACGAGGTCACCGCCGCCATCCAGGCGCTGCTGAAAGCCAACCCGAGGATGAAGGGCCTGGTCTTCGACCTGCGCAACAACCCGGGCGGCCTGCTCGACCAGGCGGTCGGGGTCTCCGACATCTTCCTGGACGGCGGCGAGGTGGTCAGCCAGCGCGGCCGCGAGAAGGACGACATCGAACGCTACCACGCCCGTCCGGGCGACATGCTGAACGGCCTGCCGGTGGTGGTGCTGGTCAACAGCGGCTCGGCCTCGGCGGCCGAAATCGTCGCCGGCGCCCTGCAGGACCGCAAGCGCGCCGAGGTCGTGGGCCTGACCAGCTTCGGCAAGGGCTCGGTGCAGCAGGTGATCCCGCTGAACAACGGCGAGGACGGCGCCCTGAAGATCACCACGGCGCGCTACTTCACGCCGTCGGGCAAGTCGATCCAGCGCACCGGCATCGAGCCCGACCTGGAGGTGGCCTCGAGCCGCGAGCAGGCCGAACTGATCGCCACCCGCTCGATCCAGTACAGCGAGGCGATGCTGCGCAACGCCCTCGATGCTGAGGACGGCAAGACCCGCCGCGGGGCCCACACCCCGGCCGAGGCGCCGCCGCTGACCTTCGACGAGGAGGGCTGCAAGAGCCGCACGCTGGCGACGCTTGAGCTGAAGTGCGACTTCCAGCTGCAGCGCGCGCTCGACGTGCTGCGCAGCGGCTCTGTCGCGGCCACGCCGAAGCTGCCCAAGCCGGCCCCGCGCGTCGCCGTCGTCGACGGCCGCGTGCAGCCCAAGCCGACCCCGAAATAGGGCTTCATTAACCATAGTTGGCGAGGTTGGGAGGCGTCCGCTTCCCGGCCCCTGTCATGTTTTCCACCAAGCCGCTCGCCCGACCCGCCGTCACGTCCGCGCCGAGCCGCGCGGAGCGTGCGAAGGCCCTCGCGCTGAGCGCGGCGCAGAACCCCTACATCTCGGCGGGTGGCGCGGGCCTGTTGTTCCTGCTCACCCTCGCGACCCTGATCCTGGTCACCGGCGACCCGAAGGCCGGCGCGCCAGTGGTGCGCATCTCCCTCGCCAAGGCGGCGGCCAGCGGGGTCGACCTCCCCGGCTGGCGAGACGGCCTGGCGCCCGAGTCGCTCGGCGAGGCTCAGGTCAGCACCGGCTACTACTCGCTGTCGGAGGACCCGATGTCCTTCGCGGCCACCGGCCCGATCGAGGGCTCGGCGGTCATCACCCTGCCCGGCGGCGGCGTCGCCGAGGGCGGCGGCCACGCGCCGCTGGTCCAGGCGCCGATCGCCGGCCTGACCGCGCCTGGTCCCGGCGGCGCGCCGCTGCCGGTCATCGGCATCGACGGCCAGAAGCCGGCCGAGGCCTACGCACGCCCCTTCACGCCCAACGGCAAGCCGAAGGTGGCCCTGGTGGTCGGCGGACTCGGCCTCAACGCCGCCCTGACCCGCCGCGCCATCGAGACCCTCCCCCCCGAGGTCACCCTGTCGTTCGCCCCCTACGCGGAGGGGCTGCAGGGTTGGATCGACATGGCCCGCGCCCACGGCCACGAGGTGCTGCTCGAGGCGCCGATGGAGCCGACCGACTATCCGCAGAACGACCCCGGCCCGATGACCCTGCTGGCGGGCAGCCAGCCGGCCGAGACCACCCGCAAGCTGGAGTGGCTGCTGTCGCGCGCGACCGGCTATTTCGGGCTGACCAACTATCTCGGATCGCGGTTCATGAACACGCCGGGCGCCATGAACGGCTTCACCGGCGCCCTGCGCGCCCGGGGCCTGGCCTTCATCGACGACGGCAGCGCCGGGCGCGGCGGCGGCCCGCTGCGCGCCTCCGCCGACCGGGTGATCGACGACGACCTGTCGGCCGAGGCGATCAACAAGCAGCTGGCCATGCTCGAGGCCGCCGCCCGCGCCAGGGGGCAGGCGCTGGGCTCGGGCTTCGCCTATCCGGTCACCGTCGACGAGGCCGCGCGCTGGGCGCAGGGCCTGTCCGAGCGCGGCTTCCAGCTGGCGCCGGCCTCGGCGCTGGTGAAGAAGTGAGCGGGCCGCATCCGCATCATCGTCCGAACGTCGGCGTCGTCCTGTTCAACAGCGAGGGACGGGTCTGGCTCGGCAAACGCGCCCGTACGCCGGAGCCGTGGAACTGGCAGTTTCCGCAGGGCGGCGTCGACGAGGGCGAGGACCTGCGCGACGCCGCCCGTCGCGAGCTCCAGGAGGAGACGGGCGCCCGCTCGGTCGAGTACCTGGGCTGCACCGAGGGCTGGATCGTCTACGACTTCCCGGACGAGGTACTGGCCCGCGGCGGCCGCTGGCGCGGGCAGAAGCAGGTCTGGTTCGCCTTCCGCTTCACCGGCGAGGAATCGGAGTTCGTGCTCGACGGCCATCACCAGGTCGAGTTCGAGGACTGGCGCTGGGCCCGTCTCGACGAAGCGCCCGAGTTGATCGTACCCTTCAAGCGCGCGGCCTACGAACAGGTCGTGGCGGCGTTCAGGCCGTTCGCCGGGGCCTGAGGGCGCGGGATCGCGCCCGCCTGGGTCGACCGGCGCATCCCGGGGGGACTCAATGACCACCATCATCATGGTGCACGGCGTGGGTTGCACGGGCGACGCCTTCGCCCGGTTCGCGGATGCGTTCCGCGGCATGGGCTGGAAGGTCGAGACGCCGACGCTGCGCCCCGACAGGCGGACGGCGACGAACCCGCCGGCCGACCTGCCGAAGCTGCGACTCAAGGACTATGTCGACGACATCGAGACCCTGGCCCGCGCCGTTGAACAGGCGGACGGCGTCGCGCCGGTCCTGTTCGGCCACTCGATGGGCGGCATGATCGTGCAGAAGCTGGCCGAGCGGGGCGTCGGCCGCGCGGGGGTGCTGCTGACACCGGCCTCGCCCGCCGACGCGCGCGGCTCACGCGCGCTGGCGCAGGCGGTGACCTTCGCCAACATCCTGTTCACCGCCAACCCGGCCGACAAGCCGCACAAGATCTGGCGGACCGGCTTCCGGTGGGGCGTGCTGAACCGGGTGCCGAAGGCGCGACACGACGCCATCTACGCCGGCGCCGTCTATGACAGCGGCGGCGTCTACAACGACCTCGCCTACCCTGACCGCGACCCGGACCGGACCTGCGTGATCGACAGCGCCAGGATCGCCATCCCGCTCCTGACCATCGGCGGCGGCCAGGACCGGGCCACGCCGATCGGCGATGTGCGGCGGGTGGGCGAGAAGTACGCCCAGGTGGGCGGCGCCTATATCGAGTATCCCGACAACGCGCACTGGATCATCGACGAGCCGGGCACGGACAAGGTCATCGCCGACATCGCCGCCTGGCTCGCGGAGAAGGGCGTCACGCCGGCGACACCCGCAGCGTCCGCAGCGCCCGCGAAGGACAAGGCCGCGGCCAGGCCGAAGGCGGCCGCCGCCAAGCCCGCGACGCCCAATCCCCCGAAGGCGGCGGGCAAGGCCAGGTCGACCGCCGCGGGGGCGGGGCGCAAGGCCGGGCCCGCGGCGAAAAGGACCCCGACCGGTAAAACAACTGTTCGGAACCCCAAATCGAAGTAAGGTCTCCTTGCGGACAGGCGGCGCCACGCAGCGTCGCCGCCGGATCGAGCAAGGGGAACAATGCCAGCACCCGTCGTCATGGTGCACGGCGCCTTCTGCGGCGGCTGGGTCTTCGAACGCTTTCGCGAGCCGTTCGAGGCGGCGGGTCACGTCGTGCTCGCTCCGGAGCTGCGCGGCCACCAGGCGGGCGGATCGGTCGCGGGCGTCGGCATGCGCGACTACGCACGCGACGTCGCCGCGCTTTGCAAGGCCCTGCCCGAACCGCCGATCCTGATCGGCCACTCGATGGGGGGTCTGGTCTCCCAGCTCGCCGCGGCCGAGGCGCCCGTCTCGGCCCTCGTCCTGCTGGCGCCGTCGCCGCCCTGGGGCGTGTCCGGCAGCACGATGGAGGAGGCGGTCAGCGCCGTGAGCCTCTACGCGCTGGGCCCGTTCTGGCTGCAGGCGATCGACCCCGACTACGCCCTGGCCAAGCGCTTCAGCCTCGACCGCATGAGCCGGGACGAGCGCCGCGCGGTGTTCACGCGCATGGTGCCGGAAAGCGGACTGGCCCTGTGGCAGACGCTGAACTGGTGGCTGGACCCGTTCATGACCACGGCGGTGGGAAAGGTCACGGCCCCCGCGCTCGTCGTGGCCGGCGGCAAGGACGTCATCCATCCCCCCGCCACCGCCCGCCAGACCGCCCAGCGCCTCGGCGCCGCCTTCGAGACCCTGCCGGAGATGAGCCACTGGATCCCGGGCGAACCGGGCTGGGACAGGGCCGCAAGCCTCTGCCTCGACTGGCTGGCGGCGACCCGTCGGGCAGCCGCCTGAGCGGGTGCGCTTCGCCGCCGACCCGCCCGGTCACGCCTCGATGGCCTCGATGCCCTGACGGTCGAGTTCGGCGAGGTGGTCGCGCATGGCCCTGAGCTGCTCTGGCGAATGCCCGCTCCAGATCGTCACCTCGCCGATCACGCGCAGCGGATCGCGCGTGCGGTAGGACTTCGTCGGATTGCCCGGAAACCGCTTGTCGGTGAGGTTGGGGTCGTCCTCGAACGCGCCGGTCGGTTCGACGACATAGATGCGCTCGCGACCCCCACCCCGCGCCAGCTCGGCCGCCCAGATGGCCGCGTCGAGCGTCTCGGTCAGATAGACGAAGGCCGCCGCCCTGCCGCGTCCGTAGTTGGACGAGAACCCCGGCCCGATCAGATCACCGACCGCGAGGTCGGCCTTGCTGCCGTGGTAGAACGGGCCGGTCGCCGTCGCCGCTGCGGAGGTCATGGGGTCGCCCTTCGATGCGGGGCGCGTCGCCCCGGAGGACCCCGGATACTGCGCAGGTTTCATGCGCCGGCAATTCTTGAACGGAAGTTTTTCGCTCCCACATCAGGGCAGAGGGAGGGCAGAGGGCGGGGCGCGCCGGTCAGCCGCTGGTCCCCGGGCTGAACAGCTTCAGGCCCAGGATGCCGGCCACGATCAGGCCGAGACAGACGAGCCGGGCCGCCGTCGCCGGCTCCCTCAGCACCAGGATGCCGAACAGGGCCGTGCCGACCGCGCCGATGCCCGTCCACACCGCGTAGGCCGTGCCCAGCGGCAGGGACCGCACCGCCCAGCCGAGCAGGACCATCGACATGACGAGGCTGATCGCCGTGCCGACCGTCGGCCACAGACGCGTGAAGCCCTCGGTGTATTTGAGTCCGACCGCCCAGCCGACCTCGAACAGGCCGGCGACGAACAGGATGATCCAGGCCATTCCACATCTCCCTGATGCGGCTATGACGAGGTCGTCCCCGTCAGGGGCGAAGGCGGCCGGCCGGGTCGTCCCGGCCGGCCCGACCCGCTACTGGGCAGGCGTCTTGTAGAGGCTGTAGAGCAGCTCGGTGCGGTCGGCGCGCTTGGACACCGGCTCGCCGTTGGGCTTTCGCACGGTCACCAGCACCACGGCTTCCTGCTCGGTTTCGCCACGCATCTCCCATGAGCGGGTGGTGCGCTCCATGTCCGAAACGATCTTGTCGTTGCGGTACAGGTCCCAGCCCTTGGCCATCGCCCAGTTATGCAGGTCGATGATGATCGGCTTGACGCCGTCGACGGGGTGCTCGATCGCCACGCTGCACACCTGCGGATTGGTGCCCGGCGGCGTGATGGTGATGGTGTAGCCCTTGGTGTAGCTCTTGACCCACAGGTCGCGCTTCTTCTTGAAGCCGGCGGCCGGGGCGAGCTTCTCCATGTCGCCGCCCCGGACGCTCTGGGCGCAGACGCGGGTCAGGGTGTCGAGCACGGTCAGCGACGCGATGTCGGTCGGCGCGGCCGGCGGAGGCGGGGCTTCCGGAGCCGGGGCCGGTTCGGCGGCGGCCGGCGCCGGGGTTTCCTGGGCGAAGGCGGCCGTGGCGAACACCGCGGCGGCGGTCAGGCCGAGAAGCGCGTGGCTGCGCATGTCGTTCACTTCCCTTGTACTGTCTCGGGCGGCACTAAAGACCGCCCTGCCTTCCCTCGCAAGCCGTTCTTAGCGCGGCTTTGCGGCGGGATCGGGTCAGGCCGCCGATTCGACAGCGTGCTCGGCCAGGATGGTCAGACCCTGGGCGTTCACGTCGGCGAAGCCGCCATGGATCTCGAACGTGCGGGTGGTCGCGCCGTCCACGACCGTCACCACGCCCTCGCGCAGTGCGGTCATGAACGGGGCATGGCCCGCCAGGACGCCGAAGTCGCCCTCGGCGCCCGGGGCGTCGACGCGGTCGACGTCCCCGGAGAACACTTCGCGCTCAGGCGCGACGAGGGAGAAGTGGAGCTTGTCGGCCATGATCAGGCGGCTTCCAGGGCCATCTTCTCGGCCTTCTCGACGGCTTCCTCGATGGTGCCGACCATGTAGAAGGCGCCTTCCGGCAGGTGGTCGTACTCGCCGTCGCAGATCGCCTTGAACGAGCGGATGGTGTCCTTCAGCTCGACGAAGGCGCCCGGCGTGTTGGTGAACTGCTCGGCGACGTGGAAGGGCTGGCTCAGGAAGCGCTGGATCTTCCGGGCGCGGGCCACGGTCAGCTTGTCCTCTTCCGACAGCTCGTCCATGCCCAGGATGGCGATGATGTCC